>KE354101.1 GCA_000415505.1 Streptomyces afghaniensis 772 | reverse complement strand
GGGAGGTCAGGCGGACTTGGGCTCGACGCGGGCCACGACCACGTGCGGGCTGCCCGGGTGCGGCGCGGTGAAGGCGGCGTACAGCGCCTCGTGGTCACGGCCGTCGACGGTCAGCGCGGACCAGCCCGCCGCCTGGAAGCGGGTGGCGATCCCGCCGGGCCGCGCGTACGACGCGGAGGAGTTGTCGACGACGACGGTGTGCAGCCGGTCGAGCCCGGCGGGCCCGGCGAAGGCGATCGCCTCGTGGTTGCTGCCCTCGTCCAGCTCGGCGTCCCCGATCAGCGCCCACACCCGCGGCTCGTCGAGCCCCTGGGCGCGCAGCCCCAGTGCCGTGCCGACGGCGATCGGCAGCCCGTGCCCGAGCGATCCGCTGCCGATCTCGGCCCCCGGCACGAGCGTGCGGTCGGGATGGTGACCGAGGGGGGAGTCGTACGAGCCGAAGCCGGGCAGCCACTCCACCGGGATGAAGCCCTTGGCGGCCAGCACGGCGTAGTACGCCATCGGCCCGTGCCCCTTCGACAGCAGGAACCGGTCCCGCTCCGGGTCGGCCATCCCCTCAGGGCTCACCCGCAGCACCCGGTCGTACAGCACCCACAGCACGTCCAGCGTGGACGTCGCGGCCGGGCCGTGCTTCTCGTCGCCGGTCATCAGGCCCATGAGCCCCGGCAGATCGGCGTAGCTGTATGTCATGTCCGTCGCGTTCGTCATGCGCACGAGCGTGCAACCTCAACCAATGTTGAGGTCAAGCGGCGGGTGCCCGGAAACGGATGCGCGATCACCGGCGCGAGTGCGGTATTGTTTCCCTGCGCGTTCGGCCGGGGGAATCCCCAGGTCAGATGGGCAACGGGACGTGGCGCAGCTTGGTAGCGCACTTGACTGGGGGTCAAGGGGTCGCAGGTTCAAATCCTGTCGTCCCGACAGAGTGCCCGGGGTTTCTCTCCGGGCAGGGCCTTGCTCCACTGCAGTGGGGCGGGGCCCTTCGTCACTTCGGGGCCGTGTCCCTAATTTCCTGCTCACCCCCAGTGACGCCAAGCGTCGGGCGGCGGTCGCTGGTGGCGATCTTGGTGGCCAACTCGGCGAGCTGTCTGCACGCCAGCGCGATCTCCCTCTCGGTCTGGGCGCGTTCGCTGACTACCGCTCCGAGCAGCAGGGCGGTCAGCGAGGCCGAGCCGTTGAACGCCTGCAGGGTGATCATGTTGGTGAACAGGTCGTGACCGGCGAACGGGCCCGCCTTCTGCGCAGCCGCGATGATCGCGAAGGTGGACACGGCGAGGGCGCAGGGCGCGGCCCCGGCCAGCTGGAAGCGGAAGGCCGCCCAGATCAGCAGCGGGAAGCCGAGGAACAGCAGTGGTGTGCTGCTGGTCTCGACGAAACCGACGAAGACCGTGACCGCCAGGAGCAGGATCGCCTCCGCCCACCGGGACGGTGAGGCACCCGTGGGCAGGCGCGCCCGGCGGAGAACGAGCACGACCGGTGTGACCGCCAGTACGCCCATCGCGTCGCCGGTCCACCAGACCGACCACGTCGACCAGAAGTCGCCGGCGTCCAGCGCCCCGGTGACGACGAGCGTCCCCGTGCCCGTCGTGGCGCTGACCAGCATGCCGGTGAAGGCGCCGAGGAAGATCAGCGCGAGGACGTCACGCAGGCGGTTCATCTCGCCGCGGAACCCGGCACGGCGGAGCAAGGCGTACGAGCAGACAGGTGCGAGTGTGTTGCCCGAAACGATCGCGAGTACGGCCAGGAGGGACGGCCCGAGCGTGACGTTGACCAGAAAGGCCCCGAGTGCGATCCCTGGCCAGACCCGCGGCCCGCGCAGGAGCAGACTGGCCAGCGCGATACCGCTCGGCGGCCACAGGGGGGTGACCTGGCCACGCACCTGCTGCTGGAGCAGACCGATCTCGGCCGAGCCGTAGTACAGCGCGGCGACGACGCAGATCTCCAGGGCAACCGGGCCACCGCGCCGGGCCCACGTATGACGCGCGACAGCCATCGGGAACCTCCGCATCGACAGCCCTCGACCATCATCCGTCGGAACCCCCGGGACCACCACGGCACCGTTGAGCTGGGCAACCGGTCGCCGCCGAAGGCGCTTTTGCCCCCCTCGGACGGGACAACGGCCGGCTTCAGGCAGGCGGGGTGCGCACGGCGAGGACGGCCATGTCGTCGTGACCGTCACTCGGGTGGTTGTCGGCCAGCGCCCGCACGAAGTCGCGCAGGGGCCGCACCGCGTGGACGGTGGCGAGCTCGGCGAGCTCGTCCAGACTCTCGTCGATGGCGTGGGCGGGATGTTCGACGAGCCCGTCGGTGAAGAACACCACTGTGGCGCTCGGGGGAAGGACGCGCGAGTGGTCGGGGCGGGGTTCCTCGAGGTCGACTCCGAGCGGCAGTCCCGGCTCGGCGGACAGGTATTCGGCTCGTCCTTCAGGGGTGATCAGCAGGGGCGGGACGTGGCCCGCTGTGCTCCAGTGCATGCGCCAGACCGGTCCCTCCGGTTCGATGCGGGCCAGGGCGGTGGTCGTGACGGGGTTGGTCGTGATGGCCTGGAGCGTGCGGTCGAGCCGGGCGAGGACCGCGCCGGGCGTACTGCCCGGGTCGAACAACAGCGCCCGCAACATGTTGCGTGTGGAGGCCATGGCGGCCGCGGCCTCCAGGTCGTGGCCGACCACGTCACCGATGACGACCGCCACGACGTTGCCGGGCAGGGGGATCGCGTCGTACCAGTCCCCTCCGAGTCTGCTGGGCTCGGCAGCCGGCCGGTAGACGGCGGCGGCGGTGAAGGGCCGCAGGTCGGGCAGTGCGGGCAGGAGAAGCCGCTGGAACTGCTCGGCCCCGACACGAACCTGTTCGAACAGGCGGACGTTCTCGATCGCGATGCCGGCGGCACTGGCCAGGGCGGTGACGACGTTCTGGTCGTGGATGTCGAAGGGCTGTCCGTCGCGCCGCTCGGAGAGGTACAGGTCGCCGTAGATCTCGTCGCGGACACTGATGGCGACTCCGAGCAGCGTACGCAGATGCGGGTGGCCGGGCGGGAAGCCGGCGGACGACGGATGGGCCGGGATGTCGTCGATCCGCAGCGGCTCGGGATGGCTGATCAAGTGGCCGAGGACACCCAGACCGCGAGGCAGGTCGGTCCCGGCCAGGTCGGCGTGTTCCTGCTCGGACAGCCCGGCGGTGATGAACTCCTCCAAGCGCTCGCCGGACCTGTTGAGCACCCCCAGTGCCCCGTAGCGGGCGCCGACCAAGTCCATGGCGGTGGTCACGATGCGGTTCAGAACCGCGGTCAGCTCCACCTCCCGGCTGATGGCCACCACCGCGTCCAGCAGGCCCTGCATCCGGTCCATGGCGTGCAGCAGGGCGCGCAACTGCTCGTCGATCCGGCTCAGCTCGGTACGCAGGCGCACGTGCAACTCCGGCAGCTGTGGCTGCCTCGGATGCTGCCCTTGCCACTCTCCTGCCATCACGAGCGCCTCGTGGCCTGTGTAGCCCGATCTCGGGTCACTGTCGAGCGGCAGCTATCGCGGCATTCACCCAGGCGGGATGCCGACCGGAGCGGAAGTCGCCATGGCGTACCTTCTCACCTGGTACAGCTTAGTGCCGTGCCGCGGCGACCGGTCAGTCCACGCAGCCCATGCGCCGTCGCCTCGGCGTGGGGGCGGGCCTGGGCCAAGGTGTGAAGGCGTTGTTCAGCCGCCTCCGTCGAGGTCGTCGCGCCGACGCAGCACCTTCAGCTCGTGACCGCGGAGCTCCATCTCGTACAGCTTCCCGCGGGCGTTCTCGAAGGGCCGGTGGAGGATCATCATCAGGCGGCCGTCGAAGGTGTGGAACAGCATGCCGTGGCCGCTGTCGTCGCGGACCAGGGGCCGGTGCTGCCGCCACGGGCCCTGGACGTCCCCGGATCTCGACACGGCGTACGTCTGCACGTAGCCGCCGCTGACCGTGCCGTCCCGGTCGGCCGTGTTCTTCTCGTACGTCGACCACAGCATCAGCAGGGACCCGTCAGGGGTGCGGTACAGCTGGGGGCCGTCGGTGATGTACGGCGGCAGCTGGTGGGGTACGCCCGCGGGGATCTGCTCGGCGGTCCAGGGCGCGTCCGAGGCCTTGAAGAGGTAGACCGGGTCGCCGACCGTCCGGGACAGGTCGGGAGCCAGCCGGATCGCCTCCATCGTGCCGTCGATCGTCTGCAGCCACTCGTGCGCGTACACCATCCAGGGCTGCCCGGACGGGTCGACGTACAGGGTGCCGTCGAGGGTCATGAGGTGCTCGGGCGGGACGGGGCGTGCCGGGTCGAGCACGGTGAACGGGCCGAGCAGCGAGTCGGAGACGGCCGTGATCGTGCCGCGCACATGGGTCGGGGTCCGGAACGGGACACCCCACTGGTTGGGCGGCGGGACCGGGAGCGGCTTGTCCGCGTTGTGCAGCGTGGTGAAGAGGTAGTACCTGCCGTCCCAGGCGTGCACCTCCGGGGCCCAGGCGCCGTCCGTCGCCCAGATGCCCTCCTGCTCGGCGGTCCGGAACACCACGACGGGGCGCGTCCAGTCGCGCAGGTCGTGGCTGCGGTACACCATCGTGCCGGTGCCGTCCACGCCCGACACGGAGGGGTCGTTGGACGTGTACAGGTGGTAGGTGCCCGTCGGTTCGTCGGCGACGACGAACGGGTCGTGCAGCGGCATGTCGGGAAGCCGCATCAGCTCACCCCCCGGTGATGGCCCGCACCCGTCAGATCACGCAGCCCGCATGGGCCAGCGCCTGCTTGAGCAGCACCCCGTGACCGCCCGGCATCTCGCTCTGCACCGCCTCCGAGACGGCCTCCTGCGGGCTGAACCACACCAGGTCGAGGGCGTCCTGCCGGGGCCGGCAGTCACCCGTCACCGGCACGATGTAGGCGAGGGAGACCGCGTGCTGGCGGGGGTCGTGGTACGGCGTGATGCCCTGCGTCGGGAAGTACTCCGCAACCGTGAACGGCTGGAGCGACGTCGGGACCCGGGGCAGCGCGACCGGGCCGAGGTCCTTCTCCAGGTGGCGCAGGAGGGCGTCGCGGACGCGTTCGTGGTGCAGCACGCGGCCGGACACCAGAGTCCGGCTGACCGTCCCGTCGGGTCCGATGCGCAGCAGCACGCCGACACTGGTGACTTCGCCGCTGTCGTCGACGCGGACCGGGACCGCCTCGACGTACAGGATCGGCATGCGGGCGCGTGTCATCTCCAGTTCGTCGGAGGACAGCCAGCCGGGCGTGGTTTCGGTCATGTCAGACATCGCTTGATCATACTTTCAGCCGTTCGGACTTCCTGGGTAGCCGCTCGGGAGGAACTGTGACCGGCCACACGCCGTTCAACCGCCTTCCGGGAGGTCGTCCGGGAGCCCGTAGACCCGGCGGGCGTTGTCCCGCCCGGCCCACCGGGCGATCCGCAGCGCGTCCGGCAGGGACAGCTCGTCGGCGTCCACCCGCTCCTGGAGCAGTTCCGCCAGGCCCTGCCGGAAGGCGAGGGCCCCGAGGTGGAAGAACTCCGGCACACCGTACGCGTCGGAGCTGTACAGCAGTTTGCGGAACGGTGTGATCTCCAGGGCCTCCGCCAGGACCGCACCGGCCCGGGCCGGGCCGACGTGGTGGAGCGTGAGGCCGACGTCGAGATGCACCTGCTCGAAGACCGCCGCGAGGTACGCGGCCTGCCGCTGGTAGGGCCAGCAGTGCAGCAGCAGGACCGGGATCGTCCCGGCGGTCAGGTGCAGCCAGTCCGTGAGGAGGGCCGGGTCGGCCCGGTGCAGCCGGATGTCGCTGTCGCCGAACCCGGTGTGCAGCTGGAGCGGCAGGCCGAGGTCGACGGCGGTCCACAGCAGGTGCCGGACCAGGACCGGGTCGTCCAGGCGGCCGCCGCGGGCCGTCCAGTGCCGGGCGGCGCCGGTGACCTCCGCGTCCGAGGGGCGGGCCGGGTCCAGGCCGAAGCCGGTGCGATAGGCCGCCACCGACTTCACGGCCACCACGCCCGGCCGCCGTACGGCGTCCAGCGCCGCCGCGCGGAAGGCGTCGGCGTAGGCGTCCGGCTCGATCCCCGCGGCCCGCACCGACTCGGCGACGCTCTCCAGCCGCACGACCTCGTACGCGGACCCGCCCGCGGCCTCGGCGACCTCGCGCGGGGTGGTGAGCCGGTCGGGGGCGAATCCGGTGTCGACACAGAAGACGTCCGTGCCCGAGACGCTCAGGAAGCGCCGCTGCACCTCGCGCCAGCCGAGCTCCGAACGCCGGGCCAGGTACTGCTCGACGGGGGCGTGCCGCGGCAGGTCCAGCAGGGGAGCGCAATGGCGGCGCACGGCCACGCCCGCGGGACTGTCGAAGGGCGAGACGCCCGGCCACGCGTCGCCCTCGGTGAGGAGCGGCTCGAAGGCGTCCCGGCCGAGATCGGCGGCCACCGTGCCGTGGCAGTGGTGGTCGACCAGGCTCAGGGCGTCGAGCGCTTCGCGGACCGCGCCCACGTCAGTACTTCCACCGGTACGCCGCCGCCACCTGGTCGTCGTCGAGACCGGCGACCGACGCCAGCTCTCCCCGCCGAACGGCGATCACCGCGTCGGCCAGGACCGGGCCGAGGGCCGCCCGCAGCACGTCGTCCCCGCGGAACTCTTCGACGGCCTGCTCCAGCGAGACCGGCAGCCGCCGTACGCCCCGGGCCGCCGCCTCGGCCTCGCCCAGCCGTGCCGGGTCCCCGGTCGTCTCCCCGGGCAGGGCGGCGGACGAGGTCAGGCCGTCCAGCCCGGCGGCGATCAGGGAGCCGATCGCGAGGTAGGGATTGGCCGCCAGGTCCACGGGCTTGATCTCGACGTTCGCCGCCTGGTCGCGCAGGCCCGCGGTGCCCGTGACGACACGCAGGGCGGTCTCCCGGGTCTCGCGGCCCCACGCGGTGAACACCCCGGCCCACTGGGAGGGCCGGAGCCGCAGATAGCTGGCCGGGCTCGGCGCGGTCACGGCTGTGAGACCGGGCAGGTGGGCGAGGAGGCCGGCCGTGACCGACTCCGCCTCGGCCGTCATGCCGTAGCGGCCCTCGCCGCCGGAGTGCAGATTGACCCCGTCGCGCCAGGCCGAGAGATGGACGTGCCCGCCGTTGCCGACGCCCTGCCCCACGACGGCCGGGGCGAACGAGACGCGCAGCCCGTGCCGCCTGGCCACCGCGCGGACCGTCTGCCGCACCAGCACGCTGCGGTCGGCCGCCGCCACCGGGTCGACGGCACCCACCGAGATCTCGAACTGCCCGGCCGCGTACTCGGGATGGACCTGTTCCACATCGAGCCCCTGGGCCGCGCACGCCGCCAGCAGGTCGGCGGCGTAGTCGCTGAGCTCGACCTGCCGCGCCGCCCCGTACGCCGGACCGGTCGTCGCGGGCACGAACGCGTCACCGTGCGCGTCCCCGCGGGCCAGGGTCCACTCGACCTCCACGGCCGCCTTGAACGTCAGGCCGTGCCGCTCGGCCGCCTCGGCGACGATCCGGCGCAGGAACGTGCGCCCGCAGCCGGGATGCCGCTCCCCGTCCTGTGTGACGCGGTCGACCGGCGCCCACGCCCAGCCGGGCTGCCCGGCCAGGACCACGAGCTGGTCGAGGTCCGGGTAGAGGCGCAGATCGCCGTCGGGGGAGCCGAGGACGTCGGTGGTGACGATGGAGTCGTTCGCCAGGAACGTGTCGAACACCGGGGACATGCCGACGCCCCAGGCCGCGGCGGAGGCGAGCCGGGCCGTCGGGATCGTCTTCACCCTGCCGATGCCCGCGGTGTCGACGTAGGACAGCACGACGCCGTGCACACCCCGCCCCGACAGCTCGCCGCTCAGCGCGGTGGCCCGCTCGACGTCGCCGGGACGGCCGCCGGGCACCGGATCGGCCAGGGTCGTCATACGTCCTCCTGGATACGTCCTCCTCGACGGGACGGTCGCCGGGCGTCAGGCCTTCACGGCCACCGCGCCGTACTGCGGTACCAGCACGGCCGAGCCGGCATCGGCACGCCACTGCCCGCACGACACCATGCCCGGCTCGAGCAGCTCCAGACCTTCGAAGAACGCGGCGATGTCCGCGCCGCTGCGGGCGGTGATCGGGGGAGTGGCGTTCTCGTTCCAGAACTTCATGGCCGGGATCTGCCCCGCGCCGCCGAGCTCGTCGTCGAACGTGGGGTGGGTGAGGACCAGGTAGCTGCCGGAGGGGACCGCGGCCATCACGCGGCGCACGATGTCCAGGGCCTTCTCCGTGTCCAGGACGAAGTTGAGGATGCCCAGCATCATGACGGCGACGGGCCGGGTGAGGTCGAGGGTGTGCCCGGCCCGTTCGAGGATGGCGTCCGGGTCGTGCACGTCGGCGTCGATGTAGGCGGTGACGCCGTCGGGGGTGCCGGTCAGCAGGGTGCGGGCGTGCACCAGCACGATCGGGTCGTTGTCGACGTAGACGATCCGGGAGTCGGGCGCGAGCCGCTGGGCGATCTCGTGGGTGTTGTCCGCCGTCGGCAGCCCCGTGCCGATGTCGAGGAACTGCCGCACTCCGCGCTCGCCGGCCAGGAACGACACGGCCCGGCCCAGGAAGTCCCGGTCCGCCCGGGCGATGTCCCGGATGATCGGGAACATGCCGGCCACCTGCTCGCCGACCTTCTGGTCGACCTCGTAGTTGTCCTTGCCGCCGATCCAGTAGTTCCACACGCGCGCGTTGTGCGCCACACCGGTGTTCAGCCTCGCCGAGCCGCTCGGCGGGGTGTGGCTCTCACTCACGTCTCTTCCTCTCCTCGCACGAGCGACCGGTACCGGTCATCGCCGCCATTGTGCCGCTCCGATGATCACCTGTCCCGGGAATCGGCAGAGCCGGCCGGGCCGTCGCCGGTGCGCGCTGCGGGGGAGGGCCGCGGACCGTGTCAGTCGACCTCGCCGGGGTTCGGGGAGGGCGTCCTGCCGGCCAGTACGTCCTGCAAGCGCTGGGTACCGAGCCGCACCGCCTGCTGGACGGAGTCGCTCTCGCCCCCGTCGAGCCCGCCCGCCGTGACGGTGATCGCGTCGTCACCGACGCGTACGGCGGCGACGTCCAGGGTCAGCGTGGCCTGCGCGCCCCCGGTCCGGCCCCGCACGGTCACGCGCAGGCCCTCACGGGCGTCGCCCACGCCGGGCAGCGAGGCCTCGACGACCTGGACGGTGCGTTGTTCGCCGTCGTCGGTGACGGTGAACTGGTCGCACTTCTCCGGCAGGCTCGCCATCCAGTTCAACGAGTCCTGAGGGTCGGTCCGTTCGTAGGAGGCGACCTGGTACAGCAGGCGCGAGTCGCCCTGCTCGAAGCCGCGCAGCTCGGACGCCCCGGACGGCCTGCCGAGCAGATCGTCGTCGAAGAGGGAGTCGAGGAGTCGCTGGCAGTCGGCGGCCTGGGCCTTGGCGGTGAGGAAGTCGGAGACGTCGACCGTGCCGATGAGCAGGCTGTCGTGCCAGTTGTCGGCCTCCGTGTCCTTGACCTGGGTCCAGTCGTCCTCGATGTCCGCCTCGGTGATCAGCGCGGCCCGTGCGCCGTCCGTGGTGAGGGTGGCGGTGGGATAGGGGGTCTGCCGCTCACCGGCGACCTGCGACGCGGTGACGCCCGGGACGCGTGAACCGTCGTCGCCGCCGTCGTCGTCCGAGCAGGCGGCGGTGCCCAGCAGCGTGCCTGCCGCCAGGGCGCAGGAGAGAGCGCGGACGAGCCGGTACGGACGACGGGTCATCGGGAGTGCCTCCTGAGAACGTGGATGTCCTCAGCGCATCACCGGTACCGAGGGCCCACCACCGGCACCGGACTGTTCGGGTGAGCGCCGCCCGCGGCACGGACGCCTCACGCTCCGGCCCGGGCATACCCGTTCTGCCAGGCCCAGGCCGCGATCTCGACGCGGTTCCGGGCGGCCAGCTTGAGCTGGACGCTGGACAGGTGCGTCTTGACCGTGGAGAGGGAGACGTACAGTTCGGCCGCGATCTCGGCGTTGGTCCGGCCGAGGGCGACCAGGCGGACCACGTCCAGCTCGCGCTCGGTCAGCGGCTCCCGGAGCGGAGCGGAGGGGGCCGGAAGCGCCGGCCGTGGCGCGGTGTCGGCGGCCGGCGGCGCGGTGACGTGCTTGAGCAGCCGGACCGTGACCGAGGGGGAGACCAGCGAGTCGCCCGCGGCGGCGGCCCGGACGGCCTCCGCGAGAAGGGTCGGCCCGGAGTCCTTGAGCAGGAATCCGCAGGCGCCGCCGCGCAGCGCGCCGTACACGTACTCGTCGAGGTCGAAGGTGGTGACCACGACCACCCGCACCGGGTCGGCGACGTCCGGCCCGGCCAGCAGGCGCGTCGCCTCCAGCCCGTCCAGTTTCGGCATCCGGATGTCCAGCAGGCACACGTCCGGCCGCTCGCGCCGGGCCAGCGCCACGGCCTCCTCGCCGTCGCGGGCCTCGGCGACCACCGTGATGTCCGGCTGGGCGTCGAGGAAGAACCGGAATCCGGTACGGACCATGTCCTGGTCGTCCGCGATGAGCACCCGGATGGGAGCGCCGCGGCGGCCGGGGTCGCCGGGCGGGCCGGAGGGGACGGGCTGGCCGGGGGTCGTCATGGGTCGATCATGCCTCAGGGCTTGGGACAGGGTTCGGGGCAGGGCTGCGGCGGAGGGGGCTTCATGCTCGCCCGCGGACCCGGGCGCGCGCCTCCGCCGAACGGCCAGGTCCGGGCGCCGGACCCTCGGTCGTTCGGCCGATCCCGCCGGCCAGGGCCTCGCATACCGTGAGCCGCATGAGATCCACCTCTCCCCGGGGCTGCGTGCGGGGCTTCGGCGTCGGCTTCCTGCTGGCGGCGTCGGTCTACGACCTGCTCGTCGCGCACGGCCTCCACACCACCGTCTGGCCGACGGTGACGGTGCTGCTCGTCGGGCTCGCCGCCGTACTGTGGCCGGCCGGCCACAGGCCCCTGTGGCTCACCCCGACGCTGCGCACCGCCGCGCCCGCCGTGGTCTCCGCGCTGTACACGGCGGCCGTGCTGCCGGCGGACCGCGCGGAGGCACCCTTCGGGCCGGGCGAGGTGGCGGTCCTGCTGAGCCTGCTGTTCGTCGCCGTACGTCACTGCCCGTGGCCGTGGGCCCTGGTGTGCGGGGTGCTCGACGCGGTCGCTCTGCTCCTGCTGCCGGTGCGGCACTACCGGTCGTTGCAGGGCGAGGTGCTGGCGTTCGCCCTGATCGGTCTGGTGCTGGTCGGGCTCACCGCCGGGCTCGCGGCGTACCTGCGCTCCCTTGACTACCGGCGCACCGTCGCCGTCAGCGAGACGCGCCGCGCCGAACGCGTCGCCATCGCCGCCGACCTGCACGACTTCGTCGCGCACCACGTCACCGGGATCCTCGTGCAGACGCAGATGGCACGCATGATGGCGGACCGGCAGCCGCAGGACCTGGACCCCGTCCTGGCCGGCATCGAGCGTGCCGCGACCGAGGCGCTGGCGTCCATGCGGCGCACGGTGGGCGTGCTGCGCGACACCGGCCCGGAGTCCGCCGACCGCCGTCCCGTCGGCGACCTGGCCGCGGTCACGGACCTGGTCGACGGCTTCGCGAGCCCGGCGCAGAGAACCGTCCTGCACCGTGACCCTGCCGTGTCCGACGACCTGCCGCACGAGGTGCAGGCGGCCGCCTTCCGGGTCGTGCAGGAGGCGCTGACCAACGTACGGCGCCACGCGGGCGACGCCACGGAGGTCGCCGTCCGGCTGGCCTGCCCCGGCGACCGGCTGGAGGTCACGGTGACGGACGACGGCCGCGGCGGCACCCAGCTCCCGGAGGCCGCCCACGGCGGCGGCTTCGGCCTGGTCGGCCTGACCGAACGTGTGACGGCACTGGGCGGCGAGCTGCGCGCGGGACCTCGCGGGGGTGTGGAAGGGGAAGCGGGCTGGCAGGTGACGGCGGTGTTCCCGGCAGGGAAGTAGTGGCGTCAGGGCTTCCGCGCGCTGTTCAATGAGACTGCACACACCGCCTGGGGACCCGAGAGGAGCCGCCCGTGTCAGCCGCCGTCGTGCCGCCCGTCGGGGCGCGTATCCGGCAGGCGCGTCTGGAGCGTGGGATGAGCCTGCGTGCGCTCGCACGAGAAGTCGGTGTGTCGGCGAGTCTCGTGTCGCAGATCGAGACCGGGAAGAGCCAGCCGTCCGTCAGCACCCTCTATGCGATCACGACCGTCCTGGGAATATCCGTCGAGTCCCTCTTCGACGCCCGGGCCTCCTCGCCGATGGCCGGCGTGAACCCGCCCGGCGCTGTCGTGCACGCCCTGGCCGCCTTTGCCGCCGACCCGGGGCGGCGGATCGGCCCGCTGGTCGGCGCGGGCGAGCGCGAGACGCTGGAGCTGGACTCGGGCGTCGTGTGGGAGCGCCTGGGCCGGGTGCCGGGCGCGGATGTCGACTTCCTGCTGGTGACCTACCGGCCCGGCGGCTCCTCCTCCGGCTCCGGCGCCCTGATGCGGCACTCCGGCACCGAGTACGGCTATCTGACCTCCGGCGAACTGATCCTCACCCTCGGTTTCGACGAGTACACCGTGCGCCCGGGCGACGCCGTCTCCTTCGAGTCGACGACCCCCCACCGCTACCGCAACGATGGAGAGGTACCGGCTGTCGGTGTCTGGTTCGTCTCCGGCGATGTTCAGTGACACTTGACACCCGCAGGACCCGGGCGTTCACTCCGAAGTGGGGGTGGTCGCCATGGCGATCCGCACATACGGCCCCAACGCCGTCGACTGGGAAGAGCGCATCGACCTGGACCGGCTGCGCGGACAGCGGCTGGCCCGGCTGCACGAGTTTCTGAACCGCTCCGAGCTCGGCGCGGTGCTCAGCTTCGACTTCGCCAACATCCGCTACATGACCGCCACGCACATCGGCACCTGGGCGATGGACAAGCTGATCCGCTTCGCCCTGCTGGTGCGTGACGGTGAACCCGTCGTCTGGGACTTCGGCTCCGCCGCCCGGCGACCACCAGCTGTACAACCCGTGGCTCCGACTACAGCGACGGCAAGGGCGGTCCGCCCACCGGAGCCCGGGCCGGCATCTCCACCCTGCGCGGCGCCTTCCACCCGGACGCGGGTATCGCCGAGGACGTGGCCGCCAAGATCGCCGCCGAGCTGCGCGACCACGGGCTGGCGAACGAACCGCTCGGCGTCGACGTCGCCGAGATGCCCGTCCTCGCCGCCCTGCGCGCCGAGGGCATCGACGTCGTCGACGGACAGCAGGTCTTCCTGGAGGCCCGCCGGGTCAAGACCGGTGACGAGATCGCCCTGCTCACCCAGGCCTGCGCCATGGTCGACGCGGCCTACGAGGAGCTCTACGGGTATCTGCGCCCGGGCGTGCGCGAGAACGAGTGCGTCGGTGTCGTGGCCAAGGTCCTGTACGACCTCGGCAGCGAGTACGTCGAGGGCGTCAACGCCATCTCGGGCGAGCGGTGTTCACCGCATCCGCACGTCTACAGCGACCGCCTGATCCGCCCCGGTGACCCGGCCTTCTTCGACATCCTGCACAGTCACCTCGGCTACCGCACCTGCTACTACCGCACCTTCGCCGTGGGCAGCGCCTCCCGGGCGCAACGGGACGCCTATGTGCGCTGCCGTGAGTACATGGACCAGGCGATCGCGCTCGTCCGGCCGGGCGCGACCACCGCCGACATCGTGCGGGTGTGGCCGCGTGCGGAGGAGTTCGGCTTCGCCGACGAGACCGCCGCGTTCGCCCTCCAGTACGGCCATGGCGTCGGCCTGTCGATCTGGGAGAAGCCGATCTTCAGCCGCCTGGTCTCCCTCGACCACCCCGAAGTCCTCGAAGAGGGCATGGTGTTCGCCCTGGAGACGTACTGGCCGGCCGCCGACGGCTGGTCCGCCGCCCGGATCGAGGAGGAGCTCGTCGTCACCGCCGACGGCTGCGAGGTCATCACCAAGTTCCCCGCCGAGGAACTGCTGGTGGCCGGGCGCAAGTACTGGACCGTGGGCGGTGAGCTGAACACCCGCCGGGAGGCGCAGTCCCATCTCAACACCTCTCGCGACGCGTCTCGTGACGACGGAGGGGACTGATGGACGCCGCCGGACTCCTCGCCTGCTACGAGCGGATGGCCGTCATCCGCCGTACGGAGAAGGCCGCCCACGACCTGTTCCTCCAGGGCCTGGTGAAGGGCACCACGCATCTCGCCGCCGGGCAGGAGGCGATCGCCGTGGGTGCGAGCGCCGCACTGCGCCCGGACGACTATGTGTTCGCCACCTATAGGGGCCACCACCATGCCCTCGCCCGGGGCGCCACGCCCGAGGAGTGCCTCGCCGAGTTGATGAGCCGGGCGACCGGGCTGTGCAAGGCCAAGGGCGGCTCCATGCACCTGACCAAGGCGGCCACCGGCATGCTCGGCTCGTACGCCATCGTCGGTTCCCATCTCCCGATGGCGGTCGGCGCGGCCTGGTCGGCGCGGCTGCGCGGCACGGACCAGCTCGCGGTCGCCTTCTTCGGGGACGGCGCGACCAACATCGGTGCCTTCCACGAGTCG
>KE354100.1 GCA_000415505.1 Streptomyces afghaniensis 772 | reverse complement strand
CGGACGAGTTCGGCCGGAGGCCCGGGCGTCGGCGGCGTGGCGCGCTGCTCGGTGTGGCCGCCGGGGCCTGTGTCGCCGTCGTGGCCGCGGCCGGGCTCGCGAGCGGGCTGTTCTCCTACGAGGCTCCGTCCCGGGACACCGCGCTGCCGGACGACCTCCGGGCGAGCGTGCCGGACGCCCCGTCGAGCAGCCCGGCCTCCACACCCCCGGAGGGGAGCGCACAGGCCACGCCGCCGGTCCCCGCGGCACCGCCGCCGTCGCCGTCGGCCACCAGGAGCCCGTCGGCCTCCCCGTCGCCGTCCGCGTCGAGCGCCTCGCCGAGCCCGTCACAGTCGGCCACCCCGTCGGCGCCCCCGACGTCCGCCACGGCCACCGGCCCGGGGAACGCGCCCCCGGACAACTCCCGCCAGAACAGCGGCCCCACCGTTCTGCGCCTCGGCGACCGCGGGCCGGAGGTCACCGAACTCCAGCTCCGGCTGCGCCAGTTGTACCTCTACGGCGAGGACCCCGACGGCGACTACGACGGCCGGCTCGAGGAGGCCGTCCGCAATTACCAGTGGTCACGCGGCATCCAGACCGACGACCTCGGCGTCTACGACCGGGAGACGCGGGCGAAGCTGGAGTCGGAAACCAAGAAGCCGTGACCGTCCCGGCCGCCCTACTCTGACGCCGTGACCACACAGGTGATCGTTCTCAACGGCGGTTCGAGCTCGGGCAAGTCCGGGATCGTCCGGTGTCTGCAAGAGGTGCTGCCCGACCCGTGGCCGGCCTTCGGCGTCGACTCGTTCGTCGAGGCGCTGCCCGCGAAGATGCGGGACTCGGAGGGAGGGATCACCTTCACGGCGGACGGCGGGGTGAGCGTCGGCGCGGAGTTCCGCGCACTGGACGCGGCCTGGACCGAGGGCATCGCCGCGATGGCCAGAGCCGGCGCCAGGATCATCGTCGACGACGTCTTCCTCGGCGGACCGCACTCCCAGGAGCGCTGGCAGAAGGCCCTGGCCGGACTCGATGTGCTGTGGGTCGGCGTCAGGTGCGACAGCGCGGTCGCCGAGGGCCGTGAGATCGCCCGAGGGGACCGCGTCCGGGGCATGGCCGCGTCCCAGGCACAGCTCGTGCACGAGGGCGTGCACGACGACCTGGAGGTGGACACCACACACACCGAGTCCCTGGCGTGCGCGCGCACCATCGCCACCCACGTCTGACCGCACCGGCCCTTGATGACCGCGGCGTCCGTCACCCGATGTGCAGACGGATCGTCCCGCCCGCCAGAGCCTCCACACGCACCCGCGTCAGGTCGTCCACCACCACGTCCGGCTCGTGGAACGCGGCCCGGGACCCGACCCCGACCACCGTCATCCCGGCGGCGCGCCCCGCCGCGATCCCGGCCCCGGAGTCCTCGAACACCACACAGTCCTCGGGCGCCACACCCAGCTCGGCGGCGCCCTTCAGGAAGCCCTCCGGGTCGGGCTTGCTCGCCCCGACGGACTCCGCGGTCACCCGCACCTCGGGCAGGTCCAGCCCGGCCGCGGCCATCCGCGCCGTCGACAGCGGAACGTCGGCGGAGGTCACGAGCGCGTGCGGCAGCCCCCGCAGGGAGGCGAGGAACTCCGGCGCCCCGGGTATCGGGACGACACCCTCGGTGTCGGCCGTCTCCTCGGCGAGCATCCGGGCGTTGTCCGCGTGGTTCTGCTCCATCGGCCGGCCGGGCAGCAGGAGCGCCATCGAGGCGTATCCCTGCCGTCCGTGGACGACCTTCATGACCTCGTCCGGGTCGAGCCCGTGCCGCTCGGACCAGCGCCGCCACACGCGTTCGACCGCGGCGTCGGAGTTGACGAGGGTGCCGTCCATGTCCAGCAGGAGGGCGCGGGCGGTGAGCACGGCGGTGGCCGTCATCGGCAGCTCCAAGGCTCAGGGCTCGGACGAGGGCGCACGACAGCCCCCGGGAGGGACAAGGCGGCCCCGCCCGCCGGTCAGGGAAAACGGGCGGGAGCCACTTTGTTTCTCCACGGTACAAAACATGCCCGGATCGCGCCAGGGCCTCCCGCAGACGTTCACCCGCCGTTCAGCTCGCCCCGGCTCATCCGGTCACGGCCTCCCACAGGCTCCACACCCCGAGAGCCAGCATCACCAGTGCCGCGATCTGCGTGATCAGCCGCAGCGGCACCTTCCTCATCAGCGCCTTTCCGCCGACGATGCCGATCCCGGCCACCGCCCACAGCGCGAGCACCGCGCCCAGGCCGACGGAGAGCGGATCGTCGTAGCGTGCGGCCAGGTTCGCGGTCATGATCTGCGTGAGATCACCGAACTCGGCGACCAGGATGAGCATGAAGCCCGCGCCCGAGACCTTCCAGAAGGACTGGTTCTCCGGCTTACGGACCTCTTCCTCGTCCTCGCCCTTCTTCAGCAGCAGAACCGCGGCCCCGCCCAGGAAGAGCACGCCCGTCAGCGCCTGCACGATCTGCTGCGGCAGCAGCGTCAGCACACTGCCGGCCGCGACGGCGAGCGCGACATGCAGCGCGAACGCGGCGGCGACACCGGCGAAGACGTAGGAGGCGCGATAGCGGGTGCCGAGGACGAGGCCGGCCAGGGCGGTCTTGTCGGGCAGTTCGGCGAGAAAGACGACGCCGAAGACGACGGCCGTCACGGTCAGGCTGATCAAGGGTTCCTCAATCGGTCGGGGCTGCCCCACCGAGAGTGCTGGATCTTCACACGCGACACCTCGGCACGGCAGCACACTCGGTACCCGTGCCGTGGAGCACGGGCGTGCACTGCTTGCCGAAGGTCTCGCTGGCGGGGCCCCTGGACGGACCAGTGGGACCTGCCTCCGGGCGCCGGCTCAGACGAGCTGAGCAGTATGTCGACGGTCCGGCGAAGAGCTACTCCCCTTCTGCGCCGTCCATCGTACGCGACACCCCTGGAGTGAAAAGTTCCGCCTTAAAGCTTGTCATGTCATGCACGCGTCACTAACTTCTCACCGGGCGCACACCTCCCCGCAACACGGCGCGACGAGCATTCCCTCGCTCGCAGCCCAACGCCCCCACCCCACAAGGGAGTTCGCATGCCGAAGTTCTACGCGCGTCGACGGCTCAGCATACTCGCGGGCCTCACCGGTCTCATAGCCTCGGCCGGGCTTCTCAACGGCCCGGCCGCCTCCGCCGCCCTGCCCACCCCCGTCAGCGGGGCCACCGCCCGCTCCTACCTCGCCTCGCTCACCGTGGCCACCGAGGACCGCACCGGCTACAACCGCGACCTCTTCCCGCACTGGATCACCCAGTCCGGCGCCTGCAACACCCGCGAGGTCGTCCTCAAGCGCGACGGCACCAACGTCCAGCAGGACTCCTCCTGCGCCGCCACCAGCGGCAGCTGGTACTCCGTCTACGACGGCGCCACCTGGTCCGCCGCGTCCGACGTCGACATCGACCACCTGGTCCCGCTGGCCGAGGCCTGGGACTCCGGCGCCGACTCCTGGACGACCTCCCGCCGCCAGTCCTTCGCCAACGACCTGACCCGCCCGCAGCTCATCGCCGTCACCGACAACGTCAACCAGGCCAAGGGCGACCAGGACCCGGCCACCTGGATGCCCTCCCGGACGGCGTACCGCTGCACCTACGTCCGTGCCTGGGTCCAGGTGAAGTACTACTACGGCCTCTCGGTCGACTCCGCGGAGAAGTCCGCGCTCCAGAACTACCTCGCGAACTGCTGACACGCGCGATTTCGCGCCGGGACCTCCCCGCTGACCTCCGTCGTTCCGTACCGTACGGGGCGACGGAGAGGGGATCGGCGATGGCCGGACTGCGGCTCGGACCGCTGCTGAGATACATCGACGGCGCGTCCGCGACCGTATGGGTCGAGACGAGCCGTCCCTGCACGGCCGCGGTGCGCTGCGCCGACGGCGCCGGCGGCACGGCCCCGACCTTCCAGGTCGCGGGCCACCACTACGCGCTGATCCCGGTGACCGGGCTCACCGCCGGCACGGCCACGACGTACGAGGTCTTCCTCGACGGCACCCGCGTGTGGCCGCTGCCCGAATCCCCCTTCCCGCCCTCGGCGATCCACGCCCCGGGCGGCGAGGGCGGCTTCCGCGTCGCCTTCGGCTCCTGCCGCTGGGCCGCCCCTCCGGCCGGCGGGCACGACCCCGTGGGCCCGGACGCCCTGGACGCGCTGGCCACCCGGCTCGTGGCCGACCCGGAGGGCGAGCGGCCCGACATCCTGCTGCTGCTCGGCGACCAGGTGTACGCCGACGAGACCTCGGAAACGACGCAGCGCTGGCTGGCGGCCCGCCGCGACCTGGACGAACCGCCGGGCAACGGGGTCGCGGACTACGAGGAATACACGCACCTCTACTACGAGTCGTGGCTCGACCCCCGCATCCGCTGGCTGCTGTCCACCGTGCCCAGTTTCATGATCTTCGACGACCACGACGTCGTCGACGACTGGAACACCTCCGCCGCCTGGCTCGCCGACATGCGGGCCACCGACTGGTGGCGGGAGCGGCTGCTGAGCGGCCTGATGTCGTACTGGGTCCACCAGCACCTGGGGAACCTCTCACCGGAGGAACTGGCCGCCGACCCGGTGTACGAGGGCGTCCGCACGGTCCCCGACGGCACCGACGTGCTGCGCACCTTCGCCGCGCGGGCCGACGCCGACGCGGCCACGGCCCGCTGGAGCTACCGGCGCGACTTCGGGCGCGTGCGCCTGCTGATGGTGGACAGCCGGGCGGCCCGGGTCCTCGACGAGGACAGCCGCTCGATGCTCGACCCGGGCGAGGAGGCCTGGCTGCGCGAGCAGGTGCTGGACAGCCCCGGGTCGTACGACCACCTCCTCCTCGGCACCTCGCTGCCCTGGCTGCTGCCGCACCTGGTGCACGACGCCGAGGGCTGGAACGCGGCGCTGTGCCGGGGCGAACGGGGCGAGCGCTGGGCGCGGTTCGGGGAGAAGGTGCGGCGGGCCGCCGACCTGGAGCACTGGTCGGCGTTCCCCGAGTCGTTCGCCGGCCTGGCGGAGCTGATCGCCGAGGCCGGCTCGGGACGGGACGCCCCGGCGACGGTGTGCGTGCTGTCCGGGGACGTGCACCACGCCTACATCGCCGAGCCCTCGTGGCCCGGCGAGGGCCCCGACGCCCGGGTGGTGCAGCTCGTCTGCTCGCCCGTCCACAACTCCGTCCCCACGTCGATCCGGATGGCCTTCCGCATCGGCTGGAGCGCGGTGGCGCGCGGGCTGGGCCGCGGTCTCGCCCGGCACGGACGCCTCCCCCGGCCGCCGGTCGGCTGGCGCAAGACGGGCGGCCCCTGGTTCGGCAACCAGCTCATGACGCTGACCCTGCGCGGCCGTTCGGCGCGGCTGCGGCTGGAGCAGGCGCGGACGCGGGAGGGGAAGGGCCCGCGCCTGACGACCCTCCTGGACTCCGAGCTTGCCCCGTAACCGATGCGTTCGGCCCGTTTGCTGCCCCGGTGACCGTGATGCTCGTGACGCGCCCCACAGCGAGGTCAATCCTTCGCCACGGTCCTCGGTTCCCGCTCCCGGCGACGGCATGATGAGGCGGACCGTCCGCTTCCCCACCGACGGACCGCCGATCGCGCCCCACACGCCCGGGAGTCCCACCCTTGCCTGCGCCGACCGCAGAATCCGCACTGTTTTCCGTCGCGCTGGTCGGTGCCGGCCCGCGTGGTACCAGCGTCCTGGAACGCCTCTGCGCCTCCGCCCCTGAGCTCCTCCCTCCCGGAGCCCGGCTGACCGTCCACGTGATCGACCCGGACCCGCCGGGCCCGGGCCGCGTCTGGCGCACCGACCAGTCGCCCGAGCTGCTGATGAACACCGTGGCCTGCCAGGTGACCCTGTTCACCGACGACAGCGTGGACTGCTCGGGGCCGATCCACCCGGGCCCGAGCCTGCACGAGTGGGCGCGCGGCACGCTCGGCCCGGACGAATACCCGACCAGGGCGGAGTACGGCCGTTACCTGGAGTGGGTGTTCGCGCGCGTCGTGCGGGACGCGCCGGCGAGCGTACGCGTCGAGACGCACCGGGCCCGCGCGGTACGGCTCGACGACACCCCCGGCGGCCACCAGGCCCTCACCCTCGACGACGGCCGCACCCTGACCGGTCTGTCCGCCGTGGTCCTGGCCCAGGGGCACCTGCCGACGGCCGCGGACCCCGTGCAGCGGCGCCTGGCGGCCCACGCCGCACACCACGGCCTGCGGCACGTCCCGCCCGCCAACCCGGCCGACGTCGACCTGTCCTCGATACCGCCCGGCGAGCCCGTCCTGCTGCGCGGCCTCGGCCTCAACTTCTTCGACCACACGGCCCTGCTGACGACCGGCCGCGGTGGCCGTTTCGTCCGGGACGCCCGGGGCCTGCGCTATCTCCCCTCCGGCCGCGAACCCCGGCTGTACGCCGGTTCGCGGCGCGGCGTCCCGTACCAGGCGCGCGGCGACAACGCGAAGGGGGCGTACGGCCGGCACGTCCCGCTGGTCCTCACGCCGGAGGTGATCGCCGGCTTCCGCAAGCGCGCCGACTCCGGGGAGGCGCCCGACTTCCTGGCGGAGATATGGCCGTTGGTCGCGAAGGAGGTGGAGACGGTGTACTGCACCGCGCTGCTCCGGGGGGCGGGGGCCTCCGCACGGCAGTGCCGGGAGTTCACCGGTCACTTCCTGTCCGTACCGCACGGTGATCCCCAAGAGGCCGTACTGCTGGGCGAGTTCGGCGTGGCGGAGGCCGACCGCTGGTGCTGGGAGCGGATCTCCCGGCCGTATGCCGGACGGGACTTCGCGCACCCCGGCGAGTGGCGTGACTGGCTGCTGTCGTACCTGCGCGAGGACGCCGCGCAGGCCGCCCTGGGCAATGTGCGCGGCCCGCTGAAGGCGGCCCTGGACGTGCTGCGCGACCTGCGCAACGAACTCCGGCTGATCGTCGACCACGGCGGCCTCGCGGGCGCCTCCCGCCGGGACCACCTGGACCGCTGGTACACCCCGCTCAACGCCTACCTGTCCATCGGCCCGCCCCGGCGCCGCATCGAGGAACTGGCGGCCCTGGTGGAGGCGGGGGTGGTGCGGGTGCTCGGGCCCCGCCTGAAGGTGACGGAGGCGGACGGTGCCTGGGCGGCGCACTCACCCGACGTGCCGGGGTCGGCCGTCCGTGTGAGAACCCTCATAGAGGCCCGTCTGCCGGAACCCGACCTGCGGAAATCGGCCGACGGGCTCCTTGCGGAGCTGCTGCGGACCGGACGGTGCCGTCCGCACACCGTCGACGGTTATGAGACAGGCGGGTTGGATGTGACGCCACGCCCCTATCATCTGATAGACCGTCAAGGAGCCGCGCATACCAGGCGGTTTGCCTTCGGGGTACCGACGGAGGGCGTGCACTGGGTGACGGCGGCGGGGGCTCGTCCGGGTGTGGATTCGGTCATGCTTTCGGACGCGGACGCGGTGGCGAGAGCCGCTCTACGTGCGGTTGCGACGCAAAGCGACCCCCAACCACAGGTGAACCAGTGGCCAAATGTTGAACTTGCAAGCATCAATTAGGCACACCTAACGTGGGTTACTCATCGGTTCTGTCCCCCGACCGGCCGTCCCCAGGCCGGCCGACCGAAGGAGACCCCCACATGACCGCACGCCTCAATGGCGCGCAGCCGTACGCCCTCGGGCTGTTCCGGATCGTCATCGGCCTGCTCTTCGCCTGCCACGGCGCCGTAGCGCTCTTCGGTGTCCTCGGAGGTGTGGACGGCAAGGGCGGCACCGCGGCGACCGGTGCCTGGCCGAACTGGTACGCGGCCGTCATCGAACTCGTCGGCGGCACCCTGGTGCTGCTGGGCCTGGGCACCCGAATCGCGGCGTTCGTCGCCTCCGGCGCGATGGCGTACGCCTACTTCAAGGTCCACCAGCCGCAGGGCCTGTGGCCGATCGAGAACAGCGGCGAGGGCGCGGCCATGTACTGCTGGTCGATGTTCCTGCTGATCTTCACCGGCTCCGGCGCCTTCGGCGTGGACCGGCTGCTGGCCAAGCGCACCTCGGCGCAGGGCCGGCAGGCCACGGACCAGACGCCGGTGGCGGCCTGAGCCGCGGCTCGGACCGCGCTCCGGCGGCGCCTCCCCTTGTGTGAGGGGAGGCGCCGTTCTGCTTGCTGCATGCGGAGAGTTTCCGTGCCGAACCCCCGTGAACTGCCCGTCACGCCCAGGCGTACGCTGTATGGCTGTCATCGGCCACTCCTGCCGCTCCGCCGCGCCATCGCGGCACGGTCTGGCCCACGGGGGACCACAGGGAGTTGCGGTGCTGGAGCATGTCGGGTCGCTGTTCGGCAGCCCATGGATCTACGCGGTGGTGGCGCTGTCCGTCCTGCTCGACGTGTTCCTGCCGGTACTGCCCAGCGGCGTCCTGGTGATCACGGCGGCGACGGCGGCGGCCGCGGGTTCGGCGGCCGACGTGCCCGACATCCTGGTGCTGACCCTCTGCGCGGCCACCGCCTCCGTCCTGGGCGACCTGGCCGCCTACCGCCTCGCCTGGCGCGGCGGCGACCGGCTGGACCGGGCGATCTCCCGCTCCCGGCGCCTGACCACCGCGCAGGAACGTCTCGGCACGGCCCTCGCACGGGGCGGCGGCGCCCTCGTCGTCCTCGCCCGCTTCGCGCCCGCCGGCCGCTCGGTCGTCTCCCTGGGCGCGGGCGCCGCCCACCGCCGCGCCCGCGACTTCCTCCCCTGGTCGGCCCTGGCGGGTCTCACCTGGGCCGTGTACAGCGTCGCCCTCGGCTACTTCGGCGCCCACTGGCTGGGCGCGAGCTGGCTGGGGACGGCGGTGTCGGTGGCGGCGCTGTTCGGGGCCGGGGCGGGGGCGGCGTACCTGATGCGCAGGGAACCGCGGGCGTCCGGGGTGTCGTAGCACCAGGGCGTTCGGAGGCGTCCCGGCCGGTCCTGGTCGTCAGGCGGCGTCAGGGGATGTCCGCCGGGCCCCGGCGCCGCGGATCTCCAGTCCGTCCAGCAACTCGGCCGTGGCCTGCGCGACGGCCTCCACGGCGCGGTCGAACACCTCCTGGTTGTGAGCGGCGGGGGCGCGGAAACCCGACACCTTCCGCACGTACTGCAACGCGGCAGCCCGAATGTCCGCTTCCGTGGCCTCTTCGGGCAGGGCGGGCGGGCGCAGGGTCTTGATACTCCGGCACATGCCCCCAGTCTCACCCTTTCGGCCTGCGTACGACAGCGACGACTGCGATGATCTCGGCGAGGCGGCCACCACCGTGGGGCCGACCGACGAGAGGAACCCGACATGGGGAACGAACTCACCGTGGCCGTCCTGGGTCCCGGCGGTGTGGGCGGACTGCTCGCCGCGCTGCTCTCCCGCGCCGGACACCGGGTGATCTGCCTGTCCGGCGAGGAGACGGCCCGCACCCTGCGCACGGACGGCATCCGGATCCGCAGCGCACACTTCGGCGACTTCACGGCCCGGGTCGAGGCGGACACACAGCTGCGCGAACCCGTCGACGCGTGCCTGGTGGCTGTCAAGCACACCGCCCTCGACGCCGCCCTGGCGCGCGTCCCCGCACCCGTACTGGCCGACGGACTCCTCGTGCCGTTCCTGAACGGCGTCGAACACCCGGCGACCCTGCGCGCCCGCTACCGACCCGACCGCGTCGCCCCCGCCGTCATCCGCGTCGAGTCGACCCGCGTCGCCCCGGGCGTCATCGAACACGGCAGCCCCTTCGCGGAGATCGACCTGACCGGCGCCGAGGTGCCCCGGGCCCGCCTCGACACCCTCGCCGAGACCCTCACCGCCGCCGGCCCGGCCACCCGGGTCCAGGACGACGAGACGGCGGCCCTGTGGGCGAAGATGTCGTTCCTGGCCCCCATGGCCCTGCTGACCACCCGTTACGGCGTCCCTCTCGGAGAGGTCCGCACCCGTCACCGCGACGAACTGACCGCACTGGTCGAGGAGACGGCCGCGATCAGCCGGGCGTGCGGCGGCCCGGCGGACCCGGCGCAGTCCCTCGCCCGCTACGACGCCTTCCCGCCGTCGATGAAGTCCTCGATGCAGCGCGACGCCGAAGCGGGCCGGCCGCTCGAACTGGACGCCATCGGCGGCGCGTTGCTCCGCGCGGCCGAGCGACACGGCGTACCGGCTCCGGTGACGGCCCGGGTGGTGCGCGAGCTGGCCGCCGGCCCGGGGGCGGAGGCCTCGGGGAGGCGCTGATCCGGCGTGGCGCCGCGTACGCCGACCACGACAGTGACCACGAGCAGTCATCTTGTCTAACTGACAGTACTGCCGGAGTCTCGATATGGTGCAAGCGGCGCGAAGGGGGATGGGCATGCGCAAATTGTTGTCGTCGTTACTCAGGGCAGCTCACAAGCGCTTCAGACTCACCCGGGAACTGGCCCAGAAGGAGAACCACTTCCGCTCCCTCGTAGAGAGCTCCAGCGACGTCATCATGATCGCCGCACCCAGCGGTGTCCTGAGGTACGTCTCCCCGGCCGCCGCCGGTGTGTTCGGCCGGCCGGCGGAGGAGCTGGTGGGCACGGAACTGGCCAACCTCATCCATCCGGAGGATCTGGGCGGCGTCGTGCACGAGGTGCGGCGTTTCCTCGCCGCCGACCCGGTCGAGGAACCCACCACGCGCATCGAGTGCCGTTTCCGGTCCGGCGACGGAAGCTGGCTCCATGTCGAGTCGACCGTCAGCCGGCATTACGGCGGCCTCGTCTTCAACAGCAGGGACGTGACCGAAAGGGTGCGGCTCCAGGCCCAGTTGCAGCACTACGCAGAGCACGACGCGCTCACGGACCTGCCCAACCGGGCCCTGTTCACCAAGCGCGTCCAGCACGCCCTGTCCCGCCGCGCCTCCGCCTCAGACGTGCCCCTGCGGAACACGGCCGTGCTGTTCATCGATCTGGACGGCTTCAAGGCCGTCAACGACACCTTCGGGCACCAGGCCGGGGACGAGCTGCTCGTCCAGGCCGCCCGCCGCCTCCAGGACTCCGTCCGGCACGGCGACACCGCCTCCCGGCTGGGGAGTGACGAGTTCGCGGCCCTGATCGTCGGAGACAACACCCGCGACCGGGCCGCCCGGGAACGGCACATCCTGGAGCTCGCCGACCGGCTCAGGACGACGCTGTCCCAGCCCTACCTCATCGACGGCAACGATGTCCGTGTCAACTCCTCCATCGGTGTGGCCTTCGCGGAGGCCGGCCTCGGCGCGGGCGAGCTGCTGCGCAACGCCGACCTCGCGATGTACCGCGCCAAGGCCGGCGGCGAGGGCCGCGTCGAGCTGTACAAGCCGCAGATGCAGCAGGACGTCGTACGGAAGGCGGAGCTGGCCACGCGCCTGCGGGCCGCACTGCACGACAGTGAGTTCACCCTGCTGCACCAGCCGGTGGTGTCCCTGGAGGACGGCCGGATCACGTCGGTGTCCGCGCACGCGCGCTGGCGCTCCTCGCAGGGCGTGCTGTTCACCCCGGCGGAGTTCCTGCGCGTGGCCGAGGACAGCGACAAGACCGCCGAGCTGGGCCGCTGGATGCTGGAGCAGGCTGTCGAGCAGGCCGCCGAACGGCATGCTACGGGCCTGTCCGCGCCGGTCGTCGTCCGGGTGAGCGCCCGCCGGCCACTGGACCGGTCGATGCCGCTCGGCACCATCGAGGCGCTGCTCACCCGGCACGGACTGCCGTCCGGGTCGCTGATCATCGAGCTGTCCGACGCCGACCCGAGTCTCTCCCTGGACGAGCTGGAACGCCGTCTGGGTGCCCTCAGACGTATCGGGGTCCGGATCGCCCTCGACGGGTTCGGCAGTGGCCACGGGGCGCTCACGGCCCTCAGGCGGCTCCCCGTCGACATCCTCAAGCTCGACCGCAGCCTCGTCGAGGGAATCGTCGAGTCCCCGCGGCTGCAGAAGACCACCAGTGGGCTGCTGCGCATCGCCGGCGACCTCGGGCTGCAGTCCATGGCCGACGGGGTGGACCTGCCCGAGCAGGTCGTCGCCCTGCGCGCGATGGGCTGCACCCACGGCCAGGGCATGGCGTTCTCCGGGCCACTGGACGAGTACCGGCTACGCAGAGCGCTGTCCTCGGCTTACTACCCGGTACCGCGCAGTCGGCCCGGAACCACCTTCGAGGGCAGCGACGTCCGGGGCGCCGCATCCAGCGGCGACGCCTTTGCCGAACCGGGGCTCGCAGCGGCTGAGTTGCTGCGCGAGTACGTGCCGCACAGCCAGGACGAGGCCGAAACGGTAGCCAGGGCAGCGGGTGAACTCGAGCACGCCCTCGCCCGGCTCTTCGCACGTCTCGGACCGCCTCCCGAACCGACAGCACCCGTGTACGACCCAGCAGGCAGCGGTGACGGAGGCGCGCGGCAGTGAGTGTGGAAGAAAGCAGCGGCGCTCCACCCCTTCCGCCGGACGACCTCGTCGTCTCGGTGGGTCTGGAGATCGCCATGAAGTGGGGTGCCGCCCTCGGCGGACCGGAGCAGCTCAAGATTGCGTTAGCCGCCCTGGAACCACAGCTGAAGCGGGATCACCAGGTCCGGCTCAGGCACCTGGACATGCAGCGGGAGGCGGCCGAGCGCAAGGACGAGAACGCCAAGGCCGCCGCGGAACGCGAGGCACGGCTGGCGAGAGAGAAGCGCCAGCACGCGCTCTGGATGACGGGTCTGTACGTGGGCGCCGTGATCAGCATCGCCATGCTCGGCGCCGGTATCTACGTCGCCAGGGACGTGTGGTGGCTCGCGATCATGCTCTGCGGTCCCAGCCTGATCGCCATGGGCAAGCTCTACGTGCTGCGGCGCAGCGACAGTGAGGACATGAAGGCAGTGGCCCGGAGCGCC
Source organism: Streptomyces afghaniensis 772 (assembly GCA_000415505.1). Classification (GTDB taxonomy): domain Bacteria; phylum Actinomycetota; class Actinomycetes; order Streptomycetales; family Streptomycetaceae; genus Streptomyces; species Streptomyces afghaniensis. Next base: position 17,072 of record KE354100.1, on the reverse strand, counting down.
CGGGACACGACGAACGCCGCCGGTCAGGCGCAGCCTCCGCCCCTTCCGTGAACACCCTGTTCAGGGCAGGCCGAGGGTGGTGGTGTACCTCTCGCCACGGGAAGGAACTCGCCTGGCCAATTCGAACAGGCGTATCATTGGGCCGTGGCAACGACCTATGACTTTCCGAGTGACCTCCTCGCCGGTCAGGAGGAACTCCATCAGGTCCGGGCCGAGCTGTCGGCCCTGCTGAAGCGGCTCCCCTGGTCGGTCGAACCACTGGACGGCTTCAGCGACGACAACGGCTGGCGCAAGGTGGAGCGCCCCGCCTCCCCCGGCTGGACAGCCGACGAACAGGCCGAAGTGGAGAAGCTCCGGCGGCGGGAACACGAGCTGGCGGTGTTCATCAGCACCCACCGCTACTGGTCCGAACTCACCGGCCCCGAGCGGGTGGCGGCGCGCTCGGAACTGAAGCACGCGCACGAGGCTCCGCCGGAGGAGACCGACGGAGCCCCGTAGCGGCTGAACGTGGCCTTGGCAGGGCCGTAGCGGCCCGACCCCGGGCATCCCGGAGTGACCCGAGGCCGAGTGATCCATGCCGCCTCCGTACGGACACGCGGGCCCCGTCAGACGTGGCCCGCACCAGGGCGAGGGCAAGCTCATCGCTTCCGCGTTCACGTCGTGCTACGAGTCCAAGAACGGTCTCGTGACCGTGTACGACAAGGACGGCGAGCTGCTCGCCAACGCGAACTACTGATCCCCACCGCCAAGGCCCTGCCCGCCCGTGCCGGCAGGGCTACGGCCTCCTGGAATTCCGGGCGGACGCAGAAAGAGGCCTTCCGGAGATCTGTCCGAAAGGCCTCTGGCCTGCTGCTCGGTACCGGTGGGCGCGGACGGTTTCGAACCGCCGACATCCTGCTTGTAAGGCAGGCGCTCTACCCCTGAGCTACGCACCCGGCTCCCGGGCCATGTGCCCAGGACGAGTCGACAGCCTACATTGCCCGGGGCGCGGTCCCGCAAACCAGATCCGTGGGTCGGCCCGGGGGTTAACCCCACCGTCGATCCGGGAGCGGTCCGGATCCCCCGGCGGGCCATGAATCCATACGGTCGTAGAGCGCTCTACAGCGCTCGTCGTCCGTCCAGGGGGAGATCGTCATGGCCCGCACCACTCGCACCGCCGGCACCACCCGCACTGTCTCGGCCCGCGCGGTCGCCGCCGCCGGTGCCGTCGTGGTGCTCGTCGCCGGTCTCAGCGCCTGCGGCGCGTCCGCGGGGGACGACACCGACCCCGACCACCGGTCCTTCGGCCTCCAGAGCCGCACGCTCACCATCGACTCCGACGACTCGGCCCTCGAGATCGTCGCCGCCGACAAGAACCCGGCGGGCAAGATCGAGGTCACCCGGTGGTTCCAGGGCTCGGTCGTCGTCGGCAAGGAGCCCAGGGCCACCTGGTCCATGCGGGACGACCGGCTGGTGCTGCGGCTGAAGTGCTCCGGCTTCGTCGTCGACTGCTCGGCCAAGCACCGCATCGAGGTACCGCGGGGCGTCACCGTGAAGGTCCAGGACGACGACGGCAGCGTGCGCGCCCACGGCTTCCGGGACCCCCTGAACATCCGCACCGGCGACGGCTCGGTCCGCGTCACCGACACCACCGGCCCCCTGAACATCCGCACGGGCGACGGTTCCGTCCGCGTCACCGACACCACCGGCCCCCTTCGGATGCGCACCGGCGACGGATCCATCCGGGCCGACGTCTCCTCCCGTGACGTCCGCACCCGCACCAGCGACGGCTCGGTCCGCCTGGAACTCGGCGCCGTACCGGACCGCGTCGAGTCCCGCAGCGGCGACGGTTCCGTGACCATCGCGCTGCCCAAGGCCACCTACCGCGTGACCACCGAGACCGGTGACGGCGGCGTGAATGTGTCCGTCCCCCGCGACGAGAGCAGCTCTCATGTGGTGTCCGCCCACACCGGCGACGGCAAAGTGACGGTCCGAACAGCGAACTAACCGGCCCGTGTGTTCGTCCTTAACCGGTGGGAGAATGACACCGGGCAGGGTGGACCACAGCACGGGAGAGGGATGTGACGGCGACTCCAGCGCAGCCGTACTCGCCGTCGCTGCCGCGCGCACACCGCCCGCGCCGCCGCCTCCCCCGCACTCCGGGCCCGGTCCGTGACGCGTTCACCCTGATGGGGCTGCCCCTGCTGGCCGCGCTGGCGCTGCCCGCCGCCTTCGCGGGCGGCGGCACCCGGCGCTGGTTCGGCGGCCGGGCCGAGAGCCAGCGAGCCGAGGCGCAGGCCGCGAAGGACGCCGCCGCGGCCGCCTTCTACGAGCTCGACACCGCGCAGCGCGACCTGCGCATCTCCATCGAGACGATCACCGCCGTCGACGCCTCCCCCGCCGCCCGGCGCGCCGTCGCCGACTTCGACGCGCTCGGCCGGCGCATCGACGAGGCCAGCCACCAGTACATCAACGCCGTCGACGCCCACGACCTCGACCGCGACGACTTGGAGGCCTCGGCCGCCTCCCGCGCCCGCAGCGAGCTGACCGCCGCCAAGGAGGAGCTCGGCCGGGTCAAGCAGGAGCTGGACCGGTTCACCGAGGGCCTCGGCCCGCTGCTCGGCAAGGCCGAGACCCAGCTGGCCCGCCTCGCCCCCGCGGTCGAGCGCGCCCGCCAGGCCCTGCTCGCCGCCTCCAACGCGCTCGACTCCGTACGGGCGACAGGGCTGAAGGCCGACGGCCTCGCCGCCCGTCTCGCCGCCCTGTCCCCCGAGCTCACCAAGCTGAACCAGGGCGCCGGGCAGCACGGCGTACCGCAGACCCTGGAGCGGGCCGAGCGGGTCACCCGCGGGGCCGAAGCGGTCCGTGTGGAGGCCGAGCGGCTGCCGGAGCGCGCCGCCGAGATCGATCACCGGCTGGTCTCCCTGCGCACCCGTGCCCAGGCCCTCACCACCCGTTCCGAGCAGGTCGAGCCGATCCTGAGCGAACTGCGCCGCCGCTTCACCGTGGCCTGCTGGCAGGACCTGCAACGCGTCCCCGATGTCGCCGCCGAGAACGTACGCCAGGCGGAGACGAAACTGGCCGAGGCCCAGTCCGCCCGCGACGAGCAGCGCTGGGCCGACGCCACGGCCCTGCTGTCGACCGTACGAGCCCTGCTGAACACCACCGACGAGGCCGTCTCGGCCGCCGGCGACCGCCTGCACCGCCTGAACACCGTGCAGAAGGACCCCCAGCAGGAGATCGAGCGCACCCGCTTCGCCATCCGCGACGCCCAGCGCCTGGCCATGGCCGGCCGCAACACCCCCGACCCGCGCCACGCCCGCCCGCTGGACGACGCGGTGTCCCGCCTGGAACGCGCCATCGCCACCCTCGACGGCCGCCACCCGGACTACTGGCACTTCCTCACGGAAACCGAAGCGGTACGCCGGGCCGTGTCCCGCGTGGTGTCCGAGATCCGCGAGGAACGCGGGGCCGGACACTGAGCCCGGCCCCCGTCCGGTCTCAGGTGCGGTAGGCGTAGTAGTACGCGTTCGGATACGACGCGACCAGGCTCGCCACCGACCTGCGGAGGGTGTTGTTGGAGTGGTAGGTCACGTACGGCACACCGCCGCTCCTGTACGTGACGATCATGGTGTGGTCCTTGGACCCGTCCCTGTCGAAGTCCATCTGGAGGACGTCACCGACCTCGAGCTGGAAGACGTTGGCGAGCGGCTTGGTCCGCTTGGAGTTCTGGGCGAACCAGGACCACTCGTTGACGCCGACGAAGGAGTCCGACTGGATGTCGGCATTGCCGAACCACTTGGTGTAGTCGTACACGTAGCCGGGGGCGTGCTTCCAGCCGCCCGCCTTCAGGGACTGGCTGACGAAGTTGGTGCAGTCGCCGCCGGCGCCGTGGCCGCTGAAGTCCGGGTAGTCCTTGTTGTAGACGTTCCAGTACTTCTCGGCATAGGCCGCCATGGCCTTGTAGTCGTACGTCGTGCCGGTCTTCGGGGCGGCGGCCGGGTTGCGGGTGATCGCCGCGCGCGGGGCGTTCGGCATGCTGTTGTCGGCAGCGGTCGCCTTGACGGGGGCCGGCTTGGAGAGCGTGTTCACGGCGAGACCGCCCTGGTCGGCGTCGCGGATGCCGGTCAGCTGCCAGTCGCCGTGCCGGTCGGCCTTGAAGGTCAGCTCGTGCCGCGCCTGGAATGCGGTGGTCTTCGGCGCGTCGCCACGGGGCCGGGCGTAGGTCAGGGTCGTGGTCTCGGTGACCTCCGCCTTGGCCGTACGGCCCGTCACCCGTGTGGCGTTCAGGGTGACGGTGGTGCCGGCCTTGCCGTACGTCTCGCCGGCCTCCGCCAGCTTCTCCTTGCGCTGCCCCAGCGCGGACCGGGTGGCGTCCTCGGTGCGGGCCGTGCCGGAGGACAGCGTGACGTCGCCGGAGAAGCCGTCGGCCAGCGGCTTGTCCGCGCCGGTCCGCCCGCCGTCGACCAGAGCGTCGGTGCGGTCGGTGAAGACCGCGTCCGCCAGCCGCTGGAAGGTGGCCTTGGTGCGCGCGTCCACCGTCGGGTCGTCGCTGACCGCCGCACCGGCGCTCCAGTTGGGCAGCAGGGCGAGTCCGGCGACGACCGAGGTCGCCGCCGCCCCGACTATCGTGACGCGACGGCGCGTCCCGCTCAATTTTCTTGCTTTCACTGGTGTTTCCCCTCTTGCCTCTGTTACTTCGAACCTGGTCACTTCACGACCGTCGACCAGTCGGGTGACTGCGCCGGGTCCAGACCGCGGAACCGCTGCAAGGTCCCGGGCTTCTGCACGTCGAGCCAGTCGGCCAGTTCCCTGAAGGACACGCACTTGACGTCCTTCTTCGTGCACATGGCCTTGACGACCCGGTCGACGGCCCGCATGTAGATGCCGCCGTTCCAGTCCTCGAAGTGGTTCCCGATGAACAGCGGGGCGCGGCTGCCGTAGTACACGCGGTTGAAGCCGGACATGTAGGAGGCGACGGTCTGCTCTTCCCACTGGGGGTAGTTCGCCGGGTCACCCTCGGTCTCACCCTCGGACTGGTTGTAGAGGAAGTTGAAATCCATCGACAGGCCCTGGTACGTGCCGCCCTCGTAAGGGAGCATCTGCAGCGGGAAGTCCCACATGCCGTTCTTCTTGCCGGGCCATATCTGGAAGTCGCCCGCGGAGCTGGCGTCATAGCGCCAGTGGTACCCCTCGGCGGCTTTCAGCAGGTTCTTCTGGCCCTCCAGGCAGGGCGCGCGGCCGCCGGTGACCTCCTTCCTGATGTCGAACGGAAGGGGGTCGACGTCCTGGAAGCCGGTGTTGGTCTTCCAGTTCTCGGCGAAGTCGTAGAACTGGTCGATCTCGCTCTTCCACTCGGCGACGCTCCAGTCGCCGCCGCCCTTCTTGCCGCAGAAGTGACCGTTGAAGTGGGTGCCGATCTCGTTCCCGTCCTGCCATGCCTTGCCGAGTTGGTCCAGCGTGGTGCGGATGTGCTCGTCGGTGGCGAAGCTGATCGCCGCCGAGCCCCTGGCGTGCTGAGGCGGGGAGTAGAGCTCCTTCTTGTCCCTGGGCAGCAGGTAGATGCCCGTGAGGAAGAAGGTCATGTGGGCGTCGTACTCCCTGGCCAGCTCCCGGTAGTGCGAGAAGAGCCCGTCGTCGCCCTGCAGCGCGCCGTCCCAGGAGAAGACCACGAACTGGGGCGGCTTCTCGCCCGGCTTGAGCGGAACCGGCTTCAACTGCCCGCGCTGCGGACCGGTGTAGGAGGTGGAGCCGTCCCCCAGGACCTTCGCCCTGCCGTCCCACCGGGGCTTCTGATCCGGCTTGGCGGGGGCCCTCTTGCGAGCGCCGGAGGAGGCGGTCGGGGTGGGGGTGTCCGAGCGGGTCAGGACCAGATAGCCCGCGACCAGTGACGCGACGACGAGAAGGGCCGCCAGGGTCAGCACCCCCGGGGGTGTGGTGCGGCGGGGTCGGCGGCGGCGGCCGGACGGCGGTTTCATGCGCGGCTCATTCTGCGAGGGGGGTGGGGGGCGGAACGGTTCCGGACTGGGCTCAGCCGATGCCGCGGGCACCGGACCAGATGCGGTACGGCACGCTGTCGCCGGGGGAGCCCGCGGTCCCCTTCAACGGCAGGGGTTCGAGGCTCTTGGCGAGGTCGATGCGGTAGGCCACCACGGCCGTCGACACGGAGTTGGCCGTGCCGATGTACCAGGCGGCGGTGTCGTTCTGCGTGGTGCCGGCCTTCCCGGCCACCGTGGCGGTGGTCGCCGCCCCCGGGCGGGCGGTGCGGAAGGCGTCGGTGAGGGCGGACTGGACCGCCTCGGCCACGGCCGCCTTCACCGCACGGCGGGACGCGGGCTTCGTCAGCGGGACCTCGGAGCCGTTGCGGGTGATCCGGGCCACCGAGTACGGCTCGACGTGCCGGCCGGCGGCGGCGAACGTGGTGTATCCGCTCGCCATGCGGATCGCGCTGGGCGTGGCACTGCCCAGGGACATCGCGGGCACCTGCGGGCCGAAGCTGGAGGAGAGCAGGCCCGCCCGCTGGGCGGTTTCCCGCACCGTGTCCAGGCCGGTGTCCATGCCGAGCTGCATGAACGGCGTGTTCACCGACAGGGCGAGCGCCCGGCTCAGGCTGATGCGCCCGTAGGACTTCCCGCCGTCGTTGTGGGAGGTGACCTTCTTGCCGCCGCGGTCCCAGTAGGGGCCCTCGGGTGTGGTGACGGCGATGCCGTCGTCCCCGTCGTACAGCGTCTGCGGGGTCACCTCGGTCGCGGGGCCCTCACGAGTCTTGTGCACGCCGTTCTCCAGGGCGGCGGCGTAGACGAACGGCAGGAAGGCAGAACCGGCGGGGACGGTGGTGGCGTTGGACTCGTTGTAGCCCTGTTCGCGGTGGTCGGGGCCGCCGTGGACGGCGAGGATGCGCCCGTCGGTGGCCACCGAGGCGGCGCCGAAGTGCAGGGACTTCGCCTTGGCCGGGTCGCCCTTCCGCGCCTGCTTGCGGGCCTTGTCCACGGCGTCGGTGAGCGCGGTCTCCTGCTTGCTGTCGAAGGTCGTGTAGATCTGGTAGCCGCCGAGGTCGAACTCCCTGGCCGAGAGGTGCGCCGCCTTCTTGGCGTACTGGGCTGCCAGTTCGACGAGGTAGTCGCTCTGCTTGCCGGTGTCGTACCCGGGCGCCCGCTTCAACGGCTCGGGGAACTCCTTGTACCGGGCCCGCTCGGACTTCGACAGCGCCCCGGTGTCGACCATGCGGTCGAGGATCCAGGACCAGCGCTCCACCGCCCGGTCGTGGTTGGCCTTGCTCAGGGCCGGGTCGTAGAGCCCGGCGCCCTTGAGGAGGGAGGCGAGGAACGCGGCCTCGCCGGCGTCGAGTTCGCCGACGTCCTTGCCGTAGTAGGCCTGGGCGGCGCGCTGGATGCCGTAGGTGCCGCGGCCGAACCAGCTCGTGTTGAGGTAACCCTCGAGGATGTCGTCCTTGCTCATCCCGTTGTCGAGCTTGAGGGCGAGCATCGCCTCGGTGAACTTGCGGCCCACCGAGCGGTCCTGGTTGAGGTAGACGTTCTTGACGTACTGCTGGGTGATGGTGGAGCCGCCCTGGGTGTCCCCCTGGCCGAGGGTGCGCCACAGGGCGCGGGTGAGGCCGCTGAAGGATATGCCGGGGTCGCTGTAGAAGCTCGCGTTCTCCGCCGCCAGCACCGCGCCCCGGACGTCCTCGGGGATGTCCTTCAGCGGCATGTCCTGCCGCCGCACCCAGCCGGTGCGGGCCATGGGCGTCCCGTCGGACCAGAAGTAGACGTTGTCCTGCTGGGTGGCGTACGAGTTGAGGTTCTCCGGAATGTCGGTGGCGGCGTATGCGGAGCCCAGGAGGACGACGATCAGGCCGGTGAACGTCAGCGCGGCACCGAGCCACTGCCGCCAGGAAGGCATCCAGCGGCGCCAGCCGGTGCGGTCGGCGTGCGGGTAACGGGGGCGGAGGCGGTGGGCGTGCGACCCGACGCGGGTGACGAGCCGGTTCAGCCTGGGGCCCGCGACTGGGATCCGGGACAGGCGGGCAGTCCGGGGGACCCGGCGCCGGTGGCGCGACCTGCCGGGTGCGCTGCCGTCCGGGGCTGTGGCGGAGGATGGGTTCGCGTTGTCGGTGGCGGCCACGTCGACGGTGCGTAAGAGCACGGTCTCGTCCGCGTTCATGGAAGCGGGGACCTTCAACTGCATGGTCTCGTCCGGTTCCCGCCCAGCCTTGTACACGGCTTGTCTCCCTCCCGCTCACGGTGGTGCTCGCACGGAAGGGCATGGCTGCCGTGGTCGACGGCAACGAGCCCTCATGTCCCCCGCCTTGCGGCCCCTCGTGGCGATCGAAAGCTATCAGCGGCCTTTACAGTTTCTCCACACCGGTATGGCAAGAGTGATCAAAAGGAATCCCGAAGGGCGGTATTTTTGCCGGCGCGGATTAGTCTGTGCGCATGCCTCGCTACGAGTACCGCTGCCGGACCTGCGGCGACACCTTCGAACTCAGCCGTCCCATGGCTCAGTCCTCCGCTCCGGCGGCATGCCCCTCGGGTCATGACGACACGGTGAAGCTCCTCTCCACGGTCGCGGTCGGCGGCTCTGCCTCTGCCCCGGCACCGGCACCCCGCTCAGGTGGCGGCGGTGGCGGTGGCGGCTGCTGCGGAGGCGGCTGCTGCGGCTGACTTACCCCGGTTCAGCTCCCCAGGTAGCGGAGCACTGCCAGCACCCTGCGTGAGTATCCCTCACCCCCTGCCAGCTCCAGCTTGTCGAAGATCGCGTTGATGTGCTTCTCCACCCCGCTCTGGGAGATGTGGAGCCGCTGAGCGATGGCCGCGTTGGTATGCCCCTGAGCCATCTCGGCGAGCACGTCCCGCTCGCGTGCGCTGAGCCGGCCGAGCAGGTCGGTGTGGGTCGTGCGGCCGAGCAGCTGCCGCACGACCTCCGGGTCGAACGCGGCACGGCCGCGGGCCACCCGCTCCAACGCGTCCAGGAACTCGTCGACCTGGACCACACGGTCCTTGAGCAGATATCCGACTCCTTCCGAGTCGCCGGTCAGCAGCTCCGTCGCGTACCGCTTCTCCACGTACTGTGAGAGCACCAGCACCCCGACCTCCGGCCACCTCTCGCGGATCTCCAGGGCCGCGCGCAGGCCCTCGTCGCTGTGGGTGGGCGGCATCCGCACGTCGGCGATGACGACGTCCGGCGGGTCCTCGGCAACGGCCTTCAGCAGCAGTTGTGCGTTGCCGACGGCGGCGAGCACCTCATGCCCCTCCTCCGCGAGGAGCCGTACCAGCCCCTCTCTCAGCAGGGTGGAGTCCTCGGCCAGGATCACTCGCACGGCAGCTCCGCGGTCACGAAGGTGGGGCCGCCCGGCGGGCTGACCACATTGAGGGATCCGTCAAGGGCGTTCACCCGCCGGGCCAGCCCGAACAGCCCGCTCCCCGACGCGTTCGCGCCACCGCAGCCGTCGTCCTCGACACACACGTACAACAAGCCGTCCTCCACTCCCACAGCGACGCGTATTCGGTTCGGCTTGGCATGCTTGACCGCGTTGGTGACGGCCTCGCAGACGACGAAGTAGGCGACGGTCGCCACGGCCTTCTCCGGTTCCTCGGTGAGGCCGTACTCCACCCTCACCGGCACGGACGCCCGCTCGGCGACCGTCTCCAGCGCGGCGCGCAGTCCGGCCTCGTCCAGCGTGGTCGGGTAGATCCGCCAGGCGACCTCCCGCAACTCGTCCAGGGCCTGCCGGCTCTCCTCATGGGCCTGACGCAGCAACTGGTCGGCGCGGTCGGGGTCCTGGCTGCGCCGGGCACGGCCGAGCAGCATGCCGAGGGCGACCAGGCGCTGCTGAACGCCGTCGTGCAGGTCCCGCTCGATACGGCGCCGCTCCTCGTGCACCGCGTCGACCACCGCGGCCCGGCTCGCGGACAGCTCGGCGATGCGCCGCTCCAGGTCCTCCTGATGGCGGGGCACGAGGACGCGGCGCGCCAACTGCCCTTCCAGCCCGGCCACTCCGAATATCCCCTGCGCCGAGAGAAACAGCAGGAACATCCCGGCCAGGCTGCTGTTGACGATCGAGCCGGGAAAGCGGATGTCGGTCAGCAGCCACGCGTACATCCACAACGTCCCGTAGACGAGTCCGATGCCCACCGCCAGTATCACGACCCCGCCGAGGAGTCCGAGGGGCCAGCGGCAGGCCACGTACCGCAAGGCCCGCATGTCCTCGTGCGTGGGCGGGAGGCGCACGCCCAGCCAGGCCCTCAGCCGCGCTCGCTCCCACTCCCCCAGTCCTCGTGCGCCCGCGAGTACGGGACGGAGTATGGCGCGACGGCCGGTCGGCCATGCCGCCACGGGCAGCAGGGCCAGGCCGGCCAGAACGATGAAGACCAGCTCGACGACGGCCGCGGCGGCTCCCAGGATGAGACCGACCGCGCACCGCACTCCACGCCGCGCCATGTTTCGCATGATCGCGAGGCTAGCCGGGCGCGAGGGGGCCGCACACTGCGGAAAACCGCAATTCGAGGCTGCGGAGAACCGCAAGGCATCGTGCGGATTTCCTCAGGGATCCTTCAGCTCCGATTTTCTAGCGTGGTCGGCATGACAGCCATCGCGCACACGATCACAGCGGACGCGGGCGCGGCCGGGGCGGCCGCCGACGCCGGGCCGCAGTGGGTCAACGACCTCATGGACGCGCTGGGCGCGCCGGGTGCCGGTCTCGCCATCGCCCTGGAGAACCTGTTCCCGCCGCTGCCCAGCGAGGTGATCCTGCCCATGGCCGGGTTCGCCGCGAGCAGCGGGCGGATGAGCCTGCTCGCCGTCCTGCTGTGGACGACGGCCGGCTCGGTGATAGGCGCCCTCGCGCTGTACGGCATCGGCGCGCTGCTCGGCCGCGACCGGACGGTGGCGATAGCAGCCCGGCTGCCGTTGGTGAAGGTCTCCGACATCGAGCGGACGGAGGCGTGGTTCCTGCGGCACGGCACCAAGGCGGTGTTCTTCGGCCGGATGATCCCGATCTTCCGCAGCCTGATATCCGTGCCGGCGGGTGTGGAGCGCATGCGCCTGCCGGTGTTCCTGGGGCTGACCACGCTGGGCAGCGCGATCTGGAACACGGTTTTCGTGCTCGCGGGCTACCTCCTCGGCGCGAACTGGCACCAGGTGACGGACATCGTCTCCGCCTACTCGAAGGTGGTCCTCATCGTGGCGGCCCTGGCGGTGGTGGCGTTCGCCGGCGTACGGCTGCTGCGACGCCCCCAAAGGGGCGCGGGGAGCTGCGCGACAAGCCACAACACACCCGCACCCGCACCCGCACCCGCACCCGCACCCGCACCCGCACAACACCGCACCCCTCCGAGCTCCTAGGCGAACCGGCCAGGCCCAGCGGCAGCGGCCCGCAGAAGCTCCCGCAGGATCCGCTCCCCCGCAAGGACGCCCCGCTCGGGAAGCGCCCTGATCGCGGGAGCCGTCCAGTCGCTGTCGGCCAGCTCCCCGTGGCCCGGGCGCCAGCCCCGGTCGGCCGCGAGGAGCAGGTCGGCGTCGAGCAGGGAGTCGCCGGCGGCGAGGGTGAGATCGGCGCCGGTCCTACGGGCGACCTCGCGCATCGCCGCGCTCTTCGTGAGCGGCTTGGGCACGGCGTAGATCTTGCGGCCCTGGAGGGACACGGTCCAGCCGCGGTTCTCCGCCCACACCGCGAGTTCCTTCACCCAGTCCTCGTCCAGCAGTTCACGCTCGACGACGAGGTAGGCGAAGAGGTCGTCGGCGACGCGGTGCTTGCGCACCCAGACCGGGTCGGCGGCCCTGAGCAGGTGTTCCTGCACCTCGGCCAGGGGCGCGCACTGGTCGGCCAGCCGCGCACACACCTGTGCGTGCCAGTCGGGGTCGGACACGCCGTCCACCAGGATGTGGCCGCCGTTCGCGCAGATCGCGTAGGTGGGCGCGGGGCCCGGCAGATTGATGCGCAGGTACTGCTTGCGCGTGCGTGTCGTCGTCGGGACGAACACGGCCGTGTCGCCCAGGTCCGTGAGGAGCTGGGCCGCCGTCTCCGTCATGTACGACAGCGGTCTGCTCTCGTGCACCTCCACGCACAGCAGCCGGGGCGCCCTTGCGTCCGGCATGGTCAGCGCCAGGGCGGCAGCGGAGTAGATCAGTGTGCGGTCGAGGTCGCTGGCGACGAGTGCGGGCATCAGACCGTCACCGCCTTGCCGTCGGCGCCGGTCGCGCCCCGGGTGTACTTGGGGTGGATCAGGCCGACGCAGGTGTACGGCAGCTCGGCCACCTCCTCGACGGGTACGCCGCGTTGCCCGGCCAGCAGGCGTACGTGGTCGAGGTCGCTGCCCGCCCCGGCGCGTGCCAGGACCTTCCAGGGCACGCGGCGCAGCATCACCCGGGTGGTCTCGCCGACGCCGGGCTTGACGAGGTTCACGTCGTGGATGCCGTACTCCTCGCTGATGCGCTCGACGGCGGCCCAGCCCTCCCAGGTGGGCGAGCGGTCGGCGGCGAGCAGTTCCTTGGCCTGGGCGCAGGCGGCGTCCGCCACCTCGGGGAAGCGTGCGGAGACGGCGTCCAGGAACGTCACCGAGACGTCGGTGCCGGCGAGTTCGCGGTAGAACTTGGCGCCGTGGAAGTCGTGCGGTCCGACGAGGTCCGCCCGCAGCACGGTCCGCGAGATCAGGCCGGACACGGTCGAGTTGAGGCAGGCGGAGGGGATGAGGAAGTCCTCGCGGGTGCCGTAGGTCCGTACGCAGGAGCCCGGGTCGGCCAGGACGGCGATCTCGGGGCTGAAGCCGGTGATGCCGTCGGACTTCTCGAACTCCTCCAGCGCCTGGGCGAGTTCGCGGGTGATGGCGCCCTTGCCGGTCCAGCCGTCGACGAAGACGACGTCCCGGGGGTCGTGGTGCTCGGCGAGCCAGCGCAGCGCGTTGGCGTCGATGCCGCGGCCGCGGACGATCGACACGGCGTAGTGCGGCAGGTCGAGGCCGTGCCGGTGCTGGGCCCAGCGGCGCATCAGGATGCCGATCGGGGTGCCCGCGCGGGCCAGGGAGACCAGGACCGGGCGGGGCGACCGCTCGGCCAGGACGGTCTCGGTGACCACGCCGACCGCCTGGGCGATGCGGGCCGCCGAGTCCTCCAGCGCGGCGTGGAACAGCTCCTGGTACTGCTCGCTGGGCTGGTACTCCACGGGCAGCGACTCGGCGTAGTGCGCGCCGCCGCTCTGGATCGCCTCCTCGCGCTCCTCGGTCGGCGCCTCCAGCGTCACGTCCGAGAGGTCCTGGAGCAGCCAGCCGACCTCCTCGGGCGCGTACGAGGAGAAGGCGGGGCCGCGGAGGGGCTCGGGCAGCATGGAGGGCCTTTCGGGGGCGTGCGGGGCCTCGGGGACGTACGACGGTACGACGGCGAGGAGGACCTCGGGGGTGTGCGCGGCGAGCTGGGCCAGCAGGCCGTCGGGCGCGTGCAGCGGGGGCGTGTCCGCGGCCGAGTCGACGACGGCGACGACGGCGTCGAACCCGGCCCCCGCGACGTTGTAGGCGTACCGCTCGCCGGGGCCGTCCGCGGGGTTGTCGTGGGCGGGGAAGCGCAGGCGGGTGCGTATCGCGTAGCCGGGGTCGTCGACGGCGAGGACGGGCGAGCGGGTGGTGGTCGAGTAGCGCACCTCGACGTCCGTGGCCAGCTCCAGGGCTTCCGCGAGCCGCAGCGGGGCGTACATCAGCTCCTCGAAGCCGAGGACGAGCACGCGGCGGGCGCCGGCGGGCAGTGCCTCGGCGAGCCGGGCGGCCAGGGCGGGCAGGGCGGCCTCCAGGCGCTCCCGGTGCGCGGGGGTGAAGCCGTGCCGTCCGCCGTCGGGCAGGCCCTCGGGCCAGCGCAGGTCGATGCGGGTGACGTGGGGTGGGCGAGGTTGTCGTCCGGCTGCGGGCCGTGGGGGCTGTTCGCGCAGTTCCCCGCGCCCCCAGGGGGCCGGCGGCAACGTCCTCAAGGGGCGCGGGGAACTGCGCGACCGGCCCGGACGATGCCGCAGACGACGAACCACCCTCCGCGGCACTCTCTGACTCGTACCGCGCCACCAGTTCCTGCCCCTTCTCCAGCACCCCCTCGGGCAGCCGCACGGTCCCCGAAGCCGCTGTCACGAGATCCACCCGCGCGCCGATCTCCCCGGCGAATTCCGCGAGGCGACCCGCGTCGGCCGCCGACCGCATGTCCACCAGCGCCACCACGACGTACCGCCGCCGCGGATACCGCTCGTGAAGATCCCGGACGGTGTTCAGCACCGTGTTCCCCGTGGAGAACTCGTCGTCGACCAGGACCAGCGGCCCGTCGCCGGTGAGCAGCGCGGGGTCCTCCGGCAGCAGCAGGTGCGAGGTCGCGTGCGAGTGGGCCTCCTCGAAGCCGCCGGCCGGGTCGAGACCGGCGACGGGGCGGCGGGTGGAGTGCAGGTAGGGGGCGAGGCCCAGACCGTCGGCGACGGAGTGGCCGAGGCCGGTCGCGGTCTCGGCGTAGCCGAGGACGACCGCGCGGCGCGCCTCGTCGGCGCCCAGCAGGTCACGTACGCGGCGGCCCAGCTCGAAGCCGTGGCCGTAGATTACGGACGGCGACTGCGGGACGTGCTTGCCGAGCACGTTCGACACCAGCAGGTGGGCCCGCTTGGGATTGCGGCGCAGGGCCAGTCCCAGCAGGCCGGTGAGCCGGTCGTCGCCGACGAGCTCGACACCGAGCCGCTCGGCGACCCAGCTGCCCGACCAGACGCCGCCGGCACCGTCGGCCTTCCCGGCCCGCACTCCGTCGCCGTCGTCGTCGCGCACCTGGTGGTGCACCCCCTCGTTCACTGCCTTCTCCATGAATTCCCTGCGTCGAAGTCGCCGGTCTCCCCGGCGAGCCTGCGTTCCTGCGTTCCTCGGATGCCGTGCGTTCAGTCGCGCAAGCCGGCCGCGAGCAGTTCCACGAAGCCGATGTCCTCGTTCGCCACGCCGAAAACCTCGGCACGCAGCAGGGTCCGCTCGGCCCAGGCCCGATGCGGCTTCACCTCGTTCATCTTGTTCGTGTACGCCGACCTCAGCACACCCCCGCCGCCGCGCTCGGGGCGCAGGATGTCCTGGGCGTCCGAGAACTCCTCGTGGCTGACGACCGACAGGGCGTGCACGGGCAGCACGTGCGAGGGGTGGATGCAGGTCTTGCCCAGCAGTCCGTTGGCCTGGTCCAGGGAGATCTCCCTGAGCAGGCCGTCCATGGCGTGCTCAATCAGCTTCTCGCGCAGTTCCGCGGCCTGCACCTCAAGGAAGGGGCTCTGCCTCAGCAGCGGCTTGAACATGCGCTCCTGGACCCGGAAGTACTCCCACACCGGCCCGGTCACGGTGAAGCCGGTCCCGTCGGCGCGGCCCAGCATGTTCACCACGTCGGCGATCACGGAGGCGACGATCTGCACGTCGTAGGCCGTCATGTCGGGGCCTCTGCGCAGTCCGTACGAGGAGCAGAAGTCCGTCACGCCGAGGCGCAGGGCGAGGACGCGGTCGCGGTACTTGTCGACCGCCCGGGAGATGCCCTCCAGGGTCGCCACGCGCGACTCGCGGTAGAGCAGCTCCGGCGACTCCAGCACCGGCATGGCGAAAAGGCGCCGGGCGCCCTCGGTCCCGGTCTCGGCGGTCGCCAGCGCCTCCAGGAAGGGGATGCCGCGTTCCTCGGTGAACTTCGGCAGTACGAATCCGGACAGCACCCGGACGGCGGGCCCGAGGCGGCGTACCAGGTCGGGGATCTGCTCGGGGACGCGGACCCGGATGAAGAGCAGCGGCAGGTCCGCACCCGGGCGGTCGGCGAGCGCCGTGAGCTGGCGGACGAGGTTCTCCTCGCCCGGGCCGACCTCCGCGTCGTCGATGGAGTCCTCCAGGCACAGGACCATGGAGACCACGCCGCGACCGGCCTGCTTGAGGATGTCGTCGGCGAGGCGGGGCCGGGTGGCCGGGCTGTAGAGCGTGGCGCCGAGGGCGGCCGAGAGCAGCCAGGCCGGCGAATCCGCGGTGAACGTACACGGCTCGCGGTAGAAGAGACGCTTCCGCACCTCAGGGGCGATGTGCCCGAAATGACGCATGGAACTCCCCCGTGGTGGTTGTGCGACCTGCGAATCGTCGAAAGCTGGCCGGTAATAGTACGTAGAAGTCCATGGCAGAGGTTCCCATCAGGCATGAATTTCAGGTAACGCGGGCAAGCACAGCCGGGCCCGGCCATGACGACGGTAGTCCGCGAGGGCCGTCCGCGCCGCTCGTGGCGCCGCGGGCCCCCGCGTTGTCGTGAGCAGGACCGAGAAGGCAGGATGACGGCATGACGCACGCGATGCTGAAGGGGTCGAACGTCCCGCTGGAAGCCACCACGGTGCGCGCCGTGCTGCGCTGGACACCCGGGCAGGGGGTTCCGGACGTCGACGCCTCCGCGTTGCTCCTCGGCCCCGACGGTCATGTGCGCTCCGACGAGGACTTCGTCTTCTACAACCAGCCCCGGCACCCGTCCGGGAAGGTGTGGCGGCTCGGCAAGAAGCGGGTCGCCGAGGGCCTGACCGACACGATCCAGTCGGATCTCGCCGGTGTCGAGTCGGGCGTCAGCCGGATTCTGCTGGTCGCTTCGGCGGACGGCGTCACGTTCGACCGCGTACGGGCACTGCGCATTCTGCTGTACGACGCGGCGGGCACCGGCGCGGAGGCTCTGGCGTACTTCGACGTCAAGCCGGAGACGGGCCAGGAGACCGCGCTGATCTGCGGCGAGCTGTACCGGCGCGGGGAGGGCTGGAAGTTCCGGGCGCTGGGCGAGGGCTATTCGAACGGGCTTCAGGGGCTCGCGACCGACTACGGCATCTCCGTGGACGAGTCGGAGGCGATGGAGGAGACGGACGGACAGCCGGCGACCGCCGACCCGGCACAGCCCACGACCTCCGCCACGACCCAGCAGCCCGCGACCGCGGCCCCGCCCGCCCCCGAGGTGTCGCCGGCCGCTCGCCCCCGGAGCAGCCGACCGCGGTCGCCCGCGCACGCCCGCGTACGGCTACGTCCCGCCCAGCCACGCCCCCGGCGACCCAGCCGGCGTACGGCCTACCCGCACGCCCACAGCCACGCCCGCCTACGGCCTACCCCCGAGGC
>KE354099.1 GCA_000415505.1 Streptomyces afghaniensis 772 | reverse complement strand
AGGAGGACTTCAACTACCACGCCTCGCTGTACGCCAAGACAAGCACCCGTACGCACGGCGACCAGCGGTGGCGCGGCCTTCGGCGACGGGCTCAACACCCTGTCGGACCACCCCTTCGAGGACTTCCAGCGGGTGAAGTGGAAGGACTGCACCGGCACCAACTGCCTGACCCCCAAGGGATTTTCGCTGGCGCGACTGAGACTGGCGGAGGGCGCCTTCGTCGACCTGTACAACGTCCACACCAACGCCGACTCGACCGACGACGCGCTGGCCGCACGCCGGGCCAACGTCGAGCAGCTCTCGGACTTCATCCAGGCGAACTCGGCGGGCAACGCGGTGATCGTCATGGGCGACACGAACACCCGGTACACCCGCACCGGCGACAACATCCGCACCCTGCTGTCCGAGAACGGCCTGACGGACGCGTGGGTGAAGCTGGTGAAGGGCGGCACGCCCCCGGCCAGGGCAGTGACGCGCTGGTCTGCGACGCGGCGGCACCGGCGAACGGCTGCGAGGTCGTGGACAAGGTCCTGTACCGGGGCAGCAAGCTGCTGACCCTCACCGCGACCCGCTACGCCAACGACTGGAAAGCCTTCCTCCGCTCCGACGGCAAGCACCTCTCCGACCACTTCCCGCACGCGGTCGACTTCTCCTACACGCTCAACTCGTCCCTTCGCGCGAGCGACTTCATCGGCGGTCCGCACGGCACGGCCTTCAACGACGCGGACGACCTGCCGGCGAACCCCGCCCCCCGCACCCTCACCCTGCGCGGTAGCAGCCGCCTGGACGCGGTGTCGTTGACCCATGACGGCGGTACGGCCCTGACCCACGGCGGCACGGGCGGCACGCCGGCCTCGCTGACGCTGGCCCCGGGCGAGCACCTGACCTCGGTGAAGCTGACACAGGGCCAGAAGGACGGCCGCACCCGGATCTTCTCGGCGTCCTTCGCGACGGACCAAAGCCGCACCCTGTCCGCCGGCACGGCCACGTCCGACGCGAAGACCTTCACGGCCCCCTCCGGATGGCAGATCGTGGGCTTCACGGGCCGCGCGGGCGCGGAGATCGACAAGCTGGGTGTGATCTACGCGCCGATCCGCTGAGCTCGTACTACGCTCTTCCCTCATGCCCAGAGCCGGCCTCACCCCCGACCGCCTCGTCGCCGCCGCGGCCGACCTCGCCGACGAGGCCGGCCTGGACCACGTCACCCTCTCCGCCCTGGCCCGCCGCTTCGGCGTGAAGGACGCGAGTCTGTACACCCACGTCCGGAACCTGAAGGACCTGCGCACCCGCCTGGCCCTCCTGGCGGGCGGCGAGATGATCGACCGGATCGCGGCGGCGGTCGAGGGGCGGGAGGCCGGCCGGGACACGCTCGGCGCCTTCGCCGGCGCCTACCGGGCCTACGCCCTGGAACACCCCGGCCGGTACGCGGCGACACAGCTCCCGATCGACCAGGACCTCCTCACGGACTCCCCCGCGATGCGCCGCACGGCCGACGTCACCTACGGCATGCTCCGCGCCTACGGCCTGGAGGAACCCGACCTCACGGACGCGGTGCGCCTGCTGCGCAGCACCTTCCACGGCTACTGCGCCCTGGAGTCCACCGGGGCCTTCGGCGCGCCCCGTGACGTACAGGCGTCCTGGGACAGGTCGATCGACGCCCTGCACGTACTGCTGAAGAACTGGCCCCGCGAGAAGAGGACGACCGATGCGTGACACAGCCGGCTCCATAGCGGAGATCTACTCGCTCGGCACCGGCCCCTGGACGATGACACCCGTGACGCGGGGCGCCCTGGGCCAGATCTGGAAGCTCTCCGGACAGGGCTCCTCCTGGGCCGTGAAGGAGCTTCTCTTCGGCTGCGACGAGGCGCAGGTCCGCCGCGAGGCCGCGCTCCGGGACTCCGCGGCCGACCTGGGCATCGCCTCCCCCCGGCTCCACCCGAACCGGCAGGGCGCGCACGTCTCCCGGCTCGCCTCGGGCGGGTCGTACGTGAAGCTGTACGACTGGGTCGAGGGCACCCGGGCGGACGCGTCCGACCCGGACGTCCTGGACTGGTTCGGCCGGACCATGGCGCTGCTGCACCGGGCCGGAGAGGGCGCCGTCGAGACGCCGGGCGACTGGTACGAGCGGTGTCCCGACGACGCCGACTGGGAGGACGTCCTGAAGAAGGTGCGGGACGCCGGCCTGCCGTGGGCGGACGAACTGGACCGGTTCATCGCGACGTCGGCGCCCCGGCTGGCGCACTGGGTGACACCGTCGGATCCCGACGGCCTCGTGACCTCGCACCTCGACCTCCAGCCCCAGAACGTCCTGGTGGGCCCGGCCGGGCCGGTCCTCCTCGACTGGGACAACGCCGGGCCGGTCTCGGCGGAACGGGAGTTCGCGCGAGCCTTGTACGTGTGGTCGGGCCGGGGCGAGGTGGACATCGCGGCCGCCCGGCGTCTGGCCCGGGCCTACCGCGATGCGGGGGGCCGGGCCGAGGTCACGGGCCCGGAGTCGTTCTCGATGCTGTTCGCCACGGACCTGAACTACATCCGAGTGCAGGCCGAGTGCGCCGTCGATCCGGCGGTGACCGCGGCGCAGCGCGAGTTCGCGGGCCGGCAGGTCCTCACCTGTCTGCGGAGCCTGCCGGACCTCGCTGCCGTGTCGCTGCTGGTCGCCGCGCTCGACACCTGACGCAGTGACCTACTGCGGTGCGACCTGACCGGCCACGTCCTCGTACGACGGCGTCGGCCCCGCCGGCGTCCGGCCGGCCCGGATCTCCGCCACCGCCTCCAGGGCCGCGCCCAGCGCCCGCCGGTACAGCAGCGAGCCGAGGCTGATCCGGCGCACGCCGGCGTCGGCGAGTTGGGAGACGGCGGGGCCGCCCGGCGAGTAGAGGACGTTGAGGGGGGCGTGCACGCGGCGCACCAGGGCGGTGATCTGCCGCAGGTCGGTGAGGCCGGGGACGAACACGCCGTCCGCGCCCGCCTGTCGATAGGCGTCGAGCCGGGCGAACGTGTCCGTGGCGTCGCCGTCGCCGAGCCAGTGGGTGTCGGTGCGGGCGTTGACGAAGAGGCCGGGGACGGCCTCCTTGACCGCGGCGATCTTCGCCGCGTGCCGGTCGGCGGGGCCGAGCCCGTCCTCCAGGTTGATGCCGGCGACTCCGACGGCGTGCAGCTCGCGCGCGAACTCCGCCACCTCGTCCGGGTCGTCGCTGAAGCCGCCCTCGGCGTCGACGGACAACAGCCACGGCTCCGAGCCGAGGGCGCGGGCCAGCCGGAGCGTCTCCTCACGGGTCGCCGCCTCACCGTCGGGCAGTCCCGCGGCCGCGGCGACGCCCAGGCTCGTCGTCCCGATCGCCCGGAACCCCTGTCCGGCCAGGGCCCGCGCGGACGCGCAGTCCCAGGCGTTGGGCAGCAACAGGGGCTCCTCGGCGTGGTGAAGGGCGGCGAAGGCGGAGAGGGCCCCCGCGGCCGGTGTCTGCTTCGGATGAACGGTCATGGGGCCACGCTAACCAGGCCGGTCAAGACAGGATCTCGACGTACCCGTCGGTCCCGTGCACGCGGATCCGCTGCCCGTCCCGGATCAGCCGGGTGGCCTGCTCCACGCCCACCACGGCCGGCAAGCCGTACTCCCGGGCGATCACCGCGCCGTGGGTCATCAGGCCGCCCACCTCCGTCACCAGGCCCGCGACGGAGACGAACAGCGGCGACCAGCTGGGGTCGGTGTAGGTCGTGACCAGGATGTCGCCCGCCTGGAGATCGGCCTCCGCCATGTCGAGGATGACGCGGGCCCTCCCCTCGACGGTCCCGGCGGACACCGGCAAGCCGACCAGGGCACCGTCCGGCACGTCGTCGCGCCGGTACGCCCCGGTGACGGCCTCACCGTCCGAGGTGAGCACCCGGGGCGGTGTGAGCGCCTGGTACGACCGGAAGGCGTCCTTGCGCTGCCGGACGAGCCGGTCGTCCACCTGGTTCGAGCGCACGACGTCGTGGAGCTCCTGGAACGTGAGGTAGAAGATGTCCTCCTTCTCGGGAAGCACTCCGGCGTGCACGAGGCGCTCCGCCTCCGCCATCAGGGCCTGCTTGTAGACGAAGTAGCGGCTCACGATGCCGTACTTCGGGTACTCCCGGTACCCGATGAAGGTTCTGACCCGGTCGATCATCCGCTTGGTCTCGTCGGCTTTCCGCTCCCCGTCCGGCAGGGCCCGCAAGCGTGCCAGCACGTCCTGTTCCTGCTTCAGCGCCTTCTGCCGGCCTTCCTCGAAGCGGCGCCCGGCGGCGCCCGGCTCGAAGTGCCTGACGTTGTCGAGGATCACGGGCACGAGCGTGCTGGGGCGCTCGCGCCAGCGCGGCCTCGTGATGTCGATCTCGGCGACGCAGCGCATGCCGTACCGGTCGAGGTAGGCCTCGATGGCGTCGCGCGCTTCGGTCCCGCCCGGGAGCTTCACCAGCTCGTCCAGGAAGCCGTCGTCCTCGACGCCCTCCAGGAACGCCACCACCTCCGGATGAGGGCGGATCGCGTCCGCGACGTCCAGCAGCGCCAGCCCCATCTCCGAGGTGATGTTGTCGGGGGCGGACAGGGTGAGCGTGTCAGCGGCGTTCTTCTCGCCCAGCCACTCCTGCAGCTTGTCGTTGAGCCACCACGTGGCCTCCATCCCCGCCATGATCACCTGCATGCTCAGCGGATCACCGAGGACGCGCTTGTGCTCCTCGAAGGCCTCCAGCAGGAAGTCGAACAGCGCCGGTCCGGTCTTCGTCCGGATCTCGCGCTCCAGGGCGGCGACGGACGCCTGGCTGCGCTCGATCAGCTCGGTGACGATGGCCGGATCGGTCTCGATCGGAGCGGACGTGCGACCGCCGGAAGGCGGCCCGCCGGGGCCCGCGTCAGGGAGCGACGGGACGAAGTCGTCGCGGTCGAGGACGGTCTCCAACGCGTCCCTGACCAGCGGGTCGCCTCTGCCCACGAGGTCGAGGAGGCCGGCGCGGCTCGCGGGCGAGGCCAGGCGCCGGGTGACGTCGACGAACAGCCTCCCGCCGGCCTCGAGCATCGGCGCCATGGCCGTCAGCTGCCACATGGAGAGCCCCAGGGGCTTCATAGCGTCGGTCATCATCTGCTGATGACCGACGGAGACATAGACGTGGTTCTCCTGGTCGCCGGTCTCGGGGATGGGGAACAGCGTCGTGATCGGCCGGCTCTGAACGATCTGGAAGTCATCGCCGTCCAGGCACCATTCGATGTCCTGCGGACGGCCGAAGTGCGTTTCGATCCGCCGCCCGAGCCGCACGAGCCGTACGACCTGCTCGTCCGTCAGCGCCGGCTGCTCCTGCCGCTGCGCGTCGATCGCCACTTCCTGCGTACCGCCGGCCGGCAGGGCCTGAACGGCACGCTGTTTGGCGGCGATCGTCTTGTCGACGACTTCGCCGTCGCGCACCTTGAAGACGTCCGGGTTCACCAGGCCGGAGACCAGGGCCTCGCCGAGGCCGAAGCCGGCGTCCACGGTGGCGACCTTCCGGTTGCCCGTGACGGGGTCGGCCGTGAACAGGATGCCGGCCGCCTGCGGGAAGACCATTTGCTGCACGACCACGGCCATGTGGACCGTACGGTGGTCGATGCCGCTGCGCCGGCGGTAGGTCACGGCCCGCTCGGTGAACAGCGAGGCCCAGCACCGGCTGACGTGCTGGAGGACCGCCGCCGGCCCCACGACGTTCAGGTAGGTGTCCTGCTGGCCGGCGAAGGAGGCCGTCGGCAGGTCCTCCGCCGTCGCGCTGGACCGGACGGCGTAGGCGGCCTGTTCGCCGTGCCGGGCGAGCGCGCCGGTGATCGCCGCGGCGAGATCGCCCGGGATGGCGATCCCTTCGACGGTCCGGCGGATCTGCGCGCTGAGCGTGCGGACCGCCTCCCGGTCGTCCGGGTCCACGCGCGACAACCGATCGAGCAGATCGTCGATCGACGGCGCTTGCGCCATGATCCGCCGGAAGGCGTCCGTCGTCACGCAGAAGCCGGCCGGCACGCGGACGCCCTCGATCCGCGAGAGCCTGCCCAGGTGCGCGCCCTTGCCCCCGACGACCGCGACCTGTGTCTCGTCGATCTCCTGAAGATCCCGCAGGTAGTGCTCAGCCATCCGACGCGTTCCCCATTTCCGCAGTGTGTGGCACAGGCCGACGATTCTGCGCCCTGACCCGGGCCTTGCCGCAAGCCCCCCAGTGCGCTATACGTTGAGAGTGGCAAGGAGAGTCCTCTCCTTGCCTTTGCCATGTCGTCGGCGGTTTCGAAGGGTCAGCGCGTCACGTGAGCGGCGCTGCCTCCACTCCCGAGCCGTCCAGTCGGACCCGCGCCCCGTCCCCGTCGCTCCAGCGGACCTCGACGGCCCCTGTCTCGTCCACCCGCACGGAGACCAGCTCCGCCAGCGGGAGGGGGTCCGGCTCGCCCGTCAGCCGGCCCAGGGCGACGAAGAGCGTGGCGCCCTCGCCGGTGACGCCTGTGAGGGAGTCGTCGAGGCCGACCGCGGGCAGGAGTTCGGCCCGCAGGCCCTCTCCCGCCGGCCAGCCGGTGATCCGCACCGGCGTCCCGGGTTCCGTCCCCGTCACCAGATGTGCCCGCACCTCCGCCGCCCCGCGCGCCAGCACCACGCTCGTCACACTGGCTCCCCCGCCCGCGGTGTGCCGCGAGGCCGCCCAGCCGTCGCCCGCGCCGAGCGGCTCGATGCCGGTGCGGCTCGGGTCGTCGCCGACGAGCACACTGTTGTCGTAGGAGGGAGAGGGGGCCGTCACGGTCGAGTAGGCCAGGCGCGTGTAGTACGGGTCGTAGCGGACGTCCTCGCTGCCGTGGTTGTGCAGACGGACCACCCCGTCGGAACGGGTGGACTGAAGCAGCCAGTTGGGAGGTCCGACGGGGGTGACGGCGTCCGCTCGTTCGGCCGGGGCCGGTTCCTCCGCTGCCGTCCACACCTCGTGGTCGGGAGGCAGGAGCAGGCCGAGGAAGCCCTTGCTCGCCCAGTAGGGGGAGGCCGGGCCCGAGTAGCCCTGGAGGACGGATTCGTCGGGGCCGTGCCAGCCCAGGGAGAGCAGGCCCCGGTCGTCGACCGCGCCCCGGTCGAGGAAGTAGCGCAGTGCTCCCGAGGCCAGGCGCCGGGTCTCGCCCGGGGAGAGCGGCGTACGGCCGGTCAGGGCGCCCAGCCACAGCGGTGCCGTCGTCGCGAAGCGGTAGGTCAGGGAGCGGCCCTGGTGGAGGGGAGCGCCGTCGCCGCCGAACAGGCGGGCGTAGTCCGAGAGATGGCGTTCGAGACGGGTCCCGTACAGGTCCAGCAGGCGCTCGTCCCGCTCCAGCCAGGCGTGCAGCACCGGGTAGAGGTGCATGGCCCAGCCGTTGTAGTAGTCGAACTTGCGGCCGTCGCCGTCGGTGTACCAGCCGTCGCCCAGGTACCACTGCTCGATGCGCTCCAGGCCGCGGTCGATCGCCGCGCGGGACGCGTCCGGCTCGTGGCCGACCTCGGCCAGGAAGCCGCCCACCGTGACCGGGAACAGCTCCCAGTTGCAGGGCCAGGCCTCGGCGGTGAGCGCGTCGCCGAGCCAGGCCGCCGCCCGCTGCCGTACGCCGTCGTCCAGCCGGTCCCACAACAGGTCCCGCGTCAGGCGCAGGGCGAGTGCGATCGACGCCGCCTCCACCAGGGGCTGGCTGCGGTCCTCGATGCGGGGCCAGACGCCCGAGACCCCGGCGGCCAGCCCGTCGGCATAGCGCTCCAGGGCCTTCTCGTCGCGGCGGAAGGCGGCCAGCAGCAGGGTGCGGGCGTAGCCCTCCAGGCCGTCGGAGAGGCGGCCCGACCAGCTGGTGCGGTCGCCGGGCAGGTGGTAGAGCGCGCGGTCCTCGGTCGCGTACGGCTCGACGGCGGTGAGCAGGGCGTCGGCCGCCGCCTCCCAGTGGGCGCGGGTGTAGCCGGTGAACGAGGAGGCCGTGCGGTCGGCGGGAGGCAGCTGCATCGCGTCTCTTTCGTGCTGGGACGGGTCGGAACAGGCTGGACCTGGAGCGCCCCGGTTCCGGTCGGGGCGCCCCAGGGGTTCATCCCACCCGCACCTTGCCCTTCGGCACCAGATGCCGGGTGACGAGTTCGTCGCGGACCAGGCCCGCGTAGGCCGTGGCACCGCGCACGGAGGTGTGCGTGTTGTCCCGCGCCTCGTTGGTGAGGTAGAGGGCCTTGGAACCCTCCACGCCCAGGGACTCGACGAGTGCCTTCGTCTTGGCGGTGAGGTCGATGAGCGGGACGTCCTGGGCGGCGGCGACGGAGCGTGTGACCGCCGGGTGGTCGACGCCCAGGCCGTTGACCAGGAGCGCGGTTCCGTTGTTCAGCGTGCCGTCGGTGTTGAACCAGCGCCGCACGATGGGAGTGACAAGGACCGGCTGTCCGCCCCGCTCCCGGACTCCCGCCACCAGTGCCTCGAGGTTGGCCCGGTAGGTCGCCTCGTCCGTGGTCTTGTCGTTGTGGGCGAGCTGGACGAGGACCAGGTCGCCGGGGCGGATCAGGGGCCGTACGGTGGCCCACAGCCGCGGGTTCCCCAGATACGTGACCGTACTCTCGCCGGAATCGGCGTAGTTGGCGACGGACACGCCCTGGCGGAGGTACTGGGGCAGCTGCTGGCCCCAGCCGGAGTACGGGTCGCCGGGCTGGTCGCAGACCGTGGAGTCGCCGACCAGGAAGATCTGGCGGGCGTGCCGGGCCGGGGTGACCTTGATGCCGGCCAGGGCGGGGGCGGAACCGCCGATGCGCAGATCGAGGCCGGCGGTTCCGTCGGGGCCGGTGGGCTCGCCCTCGGGAGTGCGGACGTTCACGGTGAAGCTGCGGGTGACGCGCTCGCCCGCCGGTGCGGCCGTCTCCGGCAGCAGGGACCGGCGGGTCTCCCCGCTGATGCTCGTGGCGGACGCGGCCTTTGCGCCGAGCACGACCCGTACGTCGTACGTACCGGGCGGGACGTCGAAGTGGCAGGCGCCCGCGGTGCAGTGCGCGAGGCCCGGCCGTCCGCCGGCCTCGCCCGCGTGGGCGGGTACGACGGACAGGGCGGTGCTCAGCGTCACGGCCGCCAGCACGGCGATGTTGAAACGTCTCACTCGCAACTCCTCCGTCACGGTGACAAGACCTGGCCGCTGAACGTATCGCCTCCGGCAAGCGCTTTCTAGACCTCGGCCTGATTTCGCAAAGATGGTGCCACCAGGCATGTGAAAGCCCTTTCGCGAAATCGATTCAACTGTCACTCTCGCTCTCGCCCGCCCCCCCACCTCCCGAAGGAGGCACCCCCCATGCCCGGATCCGCGAACAGACCGGTCGGCCGTCGCGCCTTCGTCCTCGGCGCCACCGCCACCGCCGGCACGGCCCTCACCGGCACGGCGACCGGCACGGCGCACGCAGCAGGCTTCGGCTGGAGCGACGACGGCTCGGCCTACGTAGTCGACTCCGGCGCCCAACTGGTCTTCAAGGTGAGCAAGTCCACCGGCGACCTGACCTCCTTGGTCTACCGGGGCACGGAGTACCAGGGCTACGGCGGCATGAACTCGCACATCGAGTCCGGCCTCGGCGCCTCCACCGTGAGCATCAGGCAGTCCGGCTCCACGATCCTGGTCTCGGTCACGCACGGCACGCTCCGGCACTACTACGCGGCCCGCAGCGGCGAGAACAACGTCTACCTGTGGACGAACAAGGCCGACACGTCCGTCTCCGCGACCCGGTACATCGTGCGCGTGAAGAAGGGCGCGTTCCTCAACGACGAGCCCGACTCGTACACGTACGCGCCCACCGCCATCGAGGCCTCGGACGTGTTCCGGAAGTCCGACGGGCAGACCCGCTCCAAGCACTATGCCAAGCGGCGCGTCATGGACTACGACCACATCGGCTGGTCCGCCGGCGGCGTCGGTCTGTGGATGGTGCGCAGCAACCACGAGAAAGCCTCCGGCGGCCCCTTCTACCGCTCGCTGCTGCGCCACCAGAGCGCGGACGGCGGCGGCCTGTACGAGATCCTCTACTACGGACAGAACCAGACCGAGGACCAGCGCTTCGGTCTCCAGGGCCCGTACGTCATCGCCTTCACGGACGGCGGGGCGCCCTCCTCGGCGCTGTTCCCGGGCACCCTGACCACGCCGTGGGCCGACTCGCTCGGCATCGCCGGGTACGTGCCGGCGAGCGGCCGGGGCAAGGTGGCGGGGGTCGGGATATCCGGGCGGAACACGGCGTACCCGTACACCGTGGGCCTGGCCAACGCGGCGGCGCAGTACTGGGGTTCGGCGCGTTCCTCGGACGGCTTCTTCTCCGTCCCGGGCGTGCTGCCGGGCACGTACACGCTGACCGTCTACAAGGGCGAGCTGGCGGTGTACACCACCTCGGTGAGCGTGTCGGCGGGCGGCACGACCACCCTGAACACGATCGCCATCCCGTCCTCCAACGACCCGTCCAATGCGAGCGCGATCTGGCGGATCGGCGACTGGAACGGCACGCCGGCCGGGTTCAAGAACGCGGACCTGATGACGTACGCGCATCCCTCCGACGTACGGGCCGCGTCCTGGACGGGGAACGTCGTCATCGGCGACGGCGAGACCGCGGCCTTCCCCTGCTACCTCTGGAAGGACGTCAACAGCGGGATCCTGGTGTACTTCCGGCTGGCGGCGGCCCAGGCGGCGGCCGCGCACACCCTGCGGATCGGGGTGACGACGGCGTACGCCAACGGCCGCCCGCAGGTGACGGTGAACGATGCCTGGACGTCGGCCATCCCCTCCCCGCCCACCCAGCCGAACACCCGGTCGCTGACCAACGGTTCGTACCGCGGCAACAACCACACGTTCACGTACAGCGTCCCGGCGTCCGCCTGGAAGACGGACGCGAGCCAGTACAACGTGCTCAGGATCGACGTGGTGAGCGGGTCGGGGGCGACCGGCTTCCTCAGTGCGGGGACGGCGATCGACGCGATCGACCTGCTGGCGTAGCGGCCGTCCCGGCGGTTGTCAGGTCCCGCGCGTCCACTGCTGGTTGGTGCCGCCGTTGCACGTGTATGTGATGAGCGCGGCCCCGTTGGCGGTCGACGCGCCGTTCACGTCCAGGCACTCGCCGGACGCACGCGACTTGACGTTCACGTACGAGCCGGTGGTGGTCAGCGACCACTGCTGGCTCGTCGCGGAGGAGCAGTTCTCCTGCGTGACCGTGCTCGCGTTCTCCTGCACGCACAGTGAGCTGTTCCTGACCATGAGCTGGTAGTAACCGCTTCCGACGGACTTGAACCAGTACTTCTGGTTGCTGCCGCCGTTGCAGTCGTACTGCTTGAGCTGGGCACCGGCCCACAGCGACTGGCTGGTCACGTCCGCGCACTTGGACGAGTGGCGGGCGACGAGGGTGTTGTACGTGGCGCTCGTGCCGGAGACGGTCCCGGCGGCCGTGTCGACGGTGACCTCCGGCGACCAGGACATGGCCATCGTGGTCGAGTTGGAGAAGGTCAGCGGCAGCCAGACGTACCGCGAGTCGTTGACGGTCCCGCCGAAGGAGTTGCCCCAGCGGTCGCCCAGGTAGAGGTACGAGGTACCGGAGGTGCCCTGGACCGGCAGCACGAACGCGGTCTGCGAGCCGTAGGCCGTCGAGTCGCCGATGTTCTTCATGGCCGACCAGGGGCCGGAGATGCTCGTGGCCGTGGCGTACTGCTGCTGGTTGGGGTTCCAGCCCGTGGCGCCCGAGGTCAGCATGAAGTACACGCCACCCCGCTTGAACAGGGCCGGGGCCTCGCGGTGGCCGCCCGGCCAGGGGTTGGCGACCAGGCTCGCGATGCCGGTGTAGTCGGCGGTGAGGCGGTAGATCTGGAGGTCGTAGTTCTCACGGGCGGCGGAGATCATGTATCCGGCGCCGTCGGTGTCGACGAAGACCGTGATGTCGCGGGACATGTGCTGGCCGAGCGGGCGGAAGCTGCCCTTCCAGGTGTAGTTTCCGTCGACGGTGTCGGAGACGGCGACGGCGGCGCGGGCCTCGCTGTAGTCGGTGCCGTTCTCCTTGTGCATCCACATCACGAACGTGCCGGTGGAGGCGTTGTACATGACCTTCGGCCGCTCGATGTTGGCGGTCGCCAGCTCCGGGTCGCTGGCCTCGGTCAGGACGTGGTTGCGGAACTCCCAGTTCTTCAGGTCGGTCGAACGGTAGGCGTCGACGTACCGGAAGGTGTTGTCGGCGTTGCGGTGCTCGCCGAACCAGTAGTAGTAGGAGCCGACCTTGAGGACCCCGCCGCCGTGCGTGTGGACGGGGTTGCCGGAGGTGTCCTTGAACTGCGTGCCGTTGGTGATGGTCTGGGGCGCTGCCTGGGCGGGGCCGGCGGTGGCGAGGGCGCCGAACATGCCCAGGCACAGGGCGAGGAGGACCGCGTACGCGCGTCTCATCTCAGTCACCCGCCGTCACGGTGTCGGCCACCGGGATGCCGAAGTCCGGGGTGCCGTCCGGCTTCCAGCCGAGCTTCTGGATGCGGGTGTGCCGGTTGGGGTCGTTCAGCGGGTCGCCGTTGATCTCCTTGTACTGGCGGGCGTGGTAGACGAGGACGTCGGTGCGGCCGTCCTCGGCGACGGTGAAGCAGTTGTGGCCGGGGCCGTACTGCTTGGTGGTGTCGTTGCTGGTGAAGACCGGGGTCGGTGACTTGGACCAGCTCATGGGGTCCAGGAGGTGACTGTCGGCGTCCGCGGTCAGCAGGCCCATGCAGTAGTTGAAGTCGGTGGCGCTGGCCGAGTACGTCATGAAGAGGCGGCCGTTGCGCTTGATGACGTACGGGCCCTCGTTGACCTTGAAGCCGATGCACTCCCAGTCGTACTCCGGGGTGGAGAGCCGCACCTGCGGGCCCTTCAGGGTCCAGGGGTTCGCCATCTCGGACAGGAAGATGCCGGTGTTGTTGTCCAGGCCGGGCTCGTGCTGCGCCCAGGCGAGGTAGCGCTTGCCCCGGTGGGTGAAGGTGGTGGCGTCCAGGGAGAAGGTTTCCCAGGCCGTTTTCACCTGGCCCTTCTCCACCCAGGTGCCCTTGAAGGGGTTGGGATGGGCGTTCTCCAGCACCCATATGCGGATCGCCCACACGTCCTCGGCGGGCGCGGAGGCGAAGTAGATGTACCACTTGCCGCCGATGCGGTGCAGTTCGGGCGCCCAGATGTGCGCGCCCATGTTGCCCGTGGGGTGAGCGCGCCAGATCACGGACTCGTCGGCCGTGCCCAGGCCGTTCAGGGTCCGGGAGCGGCGCAGGATGATGCGGTCGTACTCGGGGGCGGTGGCGGTGAAGTAGTAGAACCCGTCCTTGTGCCGGTTGATGTGCGGGTCGGCCCGGTTGCGGACGAGCGGGTTCACGAAGGGAGCCGGCTTCGGGGGCCGGGCCTGGGTGGCGGCCTGGGCCACACCCGGGACGGCGGGGACGGCGGCCAGGGCACCGGCGGCTGCGGCGCCCTTCAGCAGCAGCCTGCGGCTGGGGGGTTCGGGCAGAGCGTGGTCGCGGCTCATGCGGTGGGGCCTGCCTCTCACTGGGGGACACACGGCGTTGTCCGATGCGTCGCCTGATACATCACCTGATGCATCGTCTGACATTTCGAACACCATCTGTCATTACGAACGCCGAAAAGGTAAGGGTGCGCCACGAGGAGGTCAACGGGTCTGACGGGACGACTCACCGGCAACCTTTCCGGCCCCGGCGGCCACTGGTAGGTCGAAAGCGTGCATCCTCCTGGACTCCTGAAGTCCTGAACCACGTAAGGACCCACCCGTGGCATCCCGTTCTCACCGCCGTCGCCCGAGCAAGCGACGCAGTGTCCTCGTCTCCGCCGTCGGTGTGGCGGCGGTGGGACTTCTGCTGTCGCTGGTGATGGTGCTCCGCCCCGACGGCGAGCCGGACACCGTGCAGTCCGCTGCCGATCCCTCCGCCGGCCACCGGTCGAGTGCCACGCCCTCGGCACCGGCGCGGAAGCCCGCACCGAAGCAGAAGCCGAAGGCGAAGGGGCAGCCGAAGCAGTCCAAGGCATCCCCGACGCCGACCACGACCACCCCGTCGGCGCGGCCCTCGCCCACCAGCGCCCCCCGGTCCTCACCGCGGCCCGCGTCCGGCACGGCACCGCTGGCGGGACGTATCCAGCCCCAGGTCACCTACAAGGGGGTCGCCACCCACTACGACGCCGCGGACGGCGACGGCGCCTGTCTGTACGGCCCGAGCCCCGACCTCATGGTCGCGGCGATGAACCACACCGACTACGAGACGTCCAAGGCGTGCGGTGCGCACATCCTCGTCCGCGCGGCGAACGGCGCCTCCGTCACGGTCCGGGTCACCAACGAATGCCCGCTGCCCTGCGCCCCCGGGCAGCTCGACCTCAGCAAAGAGGCCTTCGCCAAGCTCGCCGGCCTCTCCGCCGGCCGGATCCCGATCACCTGGAGCCTGCTGAGCCCCAGCACGTCCGACACCGTCTCGATCCGCTACAAGACCGGCTCCAGCAGCCACTGGTGCGGCATCCAGGCGCTCGGCCACCGCAACCCGCTGGCCCGGCTGGAGGTGAAGACCGGCAGCGGATGGAGCCGGCTGACCCGGACCGAGTACAACTACTTCCTCTCCCCCGGCGGCACGGGCTGCGGCGGCGCCCTGAGGCTCACCGACATCTACGGCGAACAGCTCACCGTCGACGGCATCGCGATTCGTCCGGACGCCGTACAGCCGACGCGTGTGCAGTTCGCCCGGCACTGAGCGGTGGAACGGCAACCGTCGATTTTCTGTTATCGGCCCCCCGCCCCCGCGTCTCCCCTCCCGTGCGCAGTTTCACCCACACCACAGCAGCGGCCGCCGGTGTCCTCGCGGCGGTCGCCTCCCTGCTCGCCGCTCCCCCGGCGGTGGCCGCCGGTCCACGGGACGTCACCGCCGACGTGCTGGCCGACCGGGACGTGACGCTCGGCGGCGACACGGTCGTCACCGTGCCGCCCGGGACGACGACGTACGACGGCGTGTTCCGCGGCGAGGGCACGCTCACGGTGCGCGGCAGCGGGACCCTGGTCCTCACCAAGGACAGCGACTTCACGCTCCCCGAGTCCCGGCAGCGGGTGCGGACGCTGGGCGGGAACCACCCGTACGTCACCGTCGCCAACCCGGACCCGCCGGCGGTCACGGTGGAGCGCGGGGCAACCCTCCAGTACGGCGACGGCGGTACGACGGGACTGATCGGCCACTTCCCGTACAACACCCCGGCGTTCCGCCTCAACCAGGACAACATCCGGGTCGACGGCACCCTGCGGCTGTCGCTGACGAGCGCGTACAACCTGGGCACCATCAGCGGCTCCGGGCTGATCACCCAGCCGAGGTTCCTGTGGGGCACCTGGGACGTGTCGGGCACGCACTCCTTCTCCGGGGTGATCGACAACGGTACCCAGCTGAACGCGGGCCGCCCGGAGTACGCGACCTCGCTCCCGAACGTCCGCAAGGTCCTCAACCAGGGCACCTGGACCGTCGACACGCCGCTCGGCCGGACCGTCACGATGGGCATGGACTTCTACCAGCGCGAGTACGGCAGCGACATCAACGTCCAGTCGCGGCCCGGCGGCAAGGTGATCCTCACCGGCCAGTACAGCTGGTCGGACCGGGGCGGCGACAGCGACCCGTCGCTCAGCGACCCGGCCCTCAACTGGACGCCCGCCCGCAAGAACGTCAACAAGCGCGGCACCAACATCAAGGGCGCGAACGTCCAGTGGGGCGACGGCACCACGAACAGGATCTTCATGCCGGGGACCGCCGAGACGGTCTACATCAACCTCCTGGCCGCCCGCTCCCGTTCCCGCCTCACCTTCGACTACGACGGCCCGGTGACGCTCGGCGCCCCCATCGGCGGCGGCGTATTCCACGACACCCTCTCGGCCCCCGGCGCCGGCGACATCGTCATCGCCGGCACTCCCGGCAACGACGTGACCTTCGCGGCCGTCCAGTACTACGACGGCTCCACGACGGTGGAGAAGGGGGCGGTGCTGCGCCTGGGCAGCGGGAAGCGGGGCGGGGACGGCGGGCTGTACACGGCGGGCGCCCGCTACAAGGTCGTCAACGACGGCTCGCTCGTCCTGCGCAACACGAACCGGCCCCTCACCCTCTCCCGCATCGGCGGCAGCGGCTCGCTCACCCAGTCGGGAGCCGCCACGACGACACTGACGGGTGCCGCCGTCACGTACACCGGGACGACCACCGTCTCCAGGGGCACGCTCGCCCTGCGCAAGGGTGCCACGCTCACTCGCAGCAGGGCCATACGGCTCACGGCGGCCGGGGCACGGCTGGACACGGGCCCGGCGGGTCTGCGCGTCGCGACCACGCTCACCGGCAGGGGCACGGTCGCGGGAGCGGTGACGAACGACGGTGCCGTGACCACCGGCCTCACCGTGAACGGCGCCTACACGCAGAGCTCCAAGGGCACCCTGGTCCTGCGCGGCAAGCCGCTGAAAGTGACGGGGACGGTACGGCTGGCCGGGGACCTCGACGTCTCTGCCCTCGGAGGCCGGGCCCGGCCGGCTCGTGAGGTCACGGTCCTCGACCACAAGGGCGACGGCAGGATCTCGGGAGCGTTCGAGGGGCTGCGGCAAGGCGCCCGCCTGAAGCTCGGCGACACCACCTACCGCATCGACTACCGGGCGGGAGACGGGAACGACGTCGCCCTGACCGCGAAGACCGCCCCGCGTCCCTCTCCGACCGCGCCCGGGGCGTCCGCGTCCGGCGCCGTGGCCCCCCGGAGCGCCGGCGCGTCGGAGGACGTCGGCTTCGGCTGGTGGCCGTACGCCCTCGGACTGGCCCTCGTCGTCAGCCTCGCCGTGCCGATGGCGGCGCGACGCGGCCGGCGCCACCGAGGCGGCGGCCGGCATGCGGGCCGCGCACGGCGGTGAGGCTCACAGCTCGGACTCGCCCCACGACGTGACGACCGCGTCGTCGCCGACGGCCACCCTGCCGGGCCGCAGCACGGCGAACTTCGCGCCGAAGGCGACGCCGCCCTCGGACGCCCGCCGGTAACCGGCGAGGGTGCGCAGCGGTTCGGGGCCCGCCCTGTCCCCGGACTCCTGCTCGACCAGGGTGACGGCGCAGCGGATGGCGAGCTTGGCATAGCCCAGTTCGGCGTCGCCGATGCGGAGGTGACGGACGCGGTCCTCGGTGTGCGGTTCGTCCCAGCCATCACCTTCGTTCCTGCCGCCGGGTTCGTCTCCGCCGTCGAGCACGATGTTGGGGCGGAAACGGTTCATCGGCAGCGGGCTCGCGCCGCGTTCGCTCAGTTTCCGGTTGAGGAGGCCGAGGGTGGAGCGCGAGACGACGTGCAGGGCGCAGCTGTCGGCGTAGCCGGAGGTGCCGGGTGTCATGCCGTCGGTCACCCGGTCGTGTTCCGGCGGTACGCGCACGAGCCGGCTCGGGGCGCGCAGCACCTCCGAGAGCCAGTCGGCCGCCGTGTCGCCCTGGTCGATGCCCTGGTAAGCGGTCCCGAACAGGTCCACTTTCTGCCGGGCACCGGTGGTGTCCACCCGCAGGTGCAGGTCCTCGGTCCCCGGCGCGCTGAGCGTGAGGCGTTCGCCATCGGCGGTGAGGGCGGGCCGGATGACGGCCAGCCGGGGATCCCGGCGCTGGGTCCGGTACACCCCCTCCTCGCTGACGACCATGAAGCTGCGGTCGTGCGCCAGCCCGGCGGGGGTCACCAGTGCCTCGGTCGCCGATGTCCCGGCGCATCCCTTGACTGGGTAGTACGACAACTCGACGACGCGGGCCATGCCCTTCCCTTCTCCCGGCAACGAGCCTCGGACGTCCGGTGTCAGCGGCCGCTCGGCGCCTGAGGGAAGCCGAGCCGGGGAGCCAGCAGCCGGGCCTCGGCCGCCCATTCGGCGAGGAAGGCGAGGGCCAGGCCGCGTTCGCGGTAGCGGAGTCCGGCGGGGACAGTGCCCTGGCCGCCATAGGCCGGCTGCTCGTCGTCCGCCCGGGCGAGCATCAGTGCGGTGAGCCAGTCGTACTTCACGGCTGAGGCGCACACGCCGAGCCGTACGAACCGTTCGTCGCCGCGCCAGCCGCTCTCGCGCAGGCCGTGCACGTACGCGTCGTACGCCGCCTTGGCCAGGCCGGGGAGGTCGGCGGCGGGGACGAACAGGTCGAAGACGCAGTCGGGGAGGTAGTTGCCGAGGTCCTCGCCGAGCGCCCCGTCCCCGCGAACGCCCAGTCGAGGACGGCACTGCCCTGGCCGTCGGAGCGGACGTTGGCCGGCCACTGGTCGAGATGGCAGAAGGCGCGTGGCAGGGACTCCATGACCGTGAGGAA
Organism: Streptomyces afghaniensis 772; assembly: GCA_000415505.1. Taxonomy (GTDB): domain Bacteria; phylum Actinomycetota; class Actinomycetes; order Streptomycetales; family Streptomycetaceae; genus Streptomyces; species Streptomyces afghaniensis. The sequence continues at coordinate 9,214 of KE354099.1, read as the reverse complement.
CCACTCCCGGTCGTGGCGGAGGCGGACCATGTCCTCGCGCAGGCCCGCCGGGAAGTGCTCCCGGATCAGGGGGTGTCGCCATGCCTCGTCGTCGTCGAGCAAGTCCTGGCCGGTCGTCTTGCCGGCGGTGTAGTCGCGCAGGAAGCGCTGCGACAGCCACGGCCGGTCCTCCCCGGCGCCCACCGCGCCCTGCGCGGCCCCGAGCCGGTGCGCGTGCTCGACGTGCCGGGAGAGCGGCCAGCCCGTCGCCGGTTCGCCCGGCACGTCCTCCAGCCACAACGCCAGGTCACCGTCTGGGCGTTCGGCGCAGGCCAGCAGCCGGGGTGCGCGGATGCCGTGCCGCTGCCAGACCTGGGCGAGCCCCGACTGGTAGACGTACGCCTCACGGCGCCAGAAGTTCCAGTGCCGGGGGTCGTTGGAGGCGGCCCACGTGGCGCTGGTCTCCTTCGTCCGCGTCAGCACCTTCAGGACGGCCGACCGGCCGCCGCCCGTGACGCGCCACACGCCCGCGGTGACGCCGTTCGACGGGTTGTGCGTGAGAGGTACGAGGGTCGTCCCTCCGGGGGCCGCGGAATCGAAGATCTCGCGAAACTCGGCTTCCGCCACGGCGACTTCAGGCATCCCGTCAGCTTACGGTGAGGTCCTTGCGAGACCGGCAGGAGGACACATGGAACCCGCTCCGCTCGGCGAGTCGTGGCAGCGGGTGGAACGCTGGCTCGAGGAACGCGGGAGCGCCCGGGAGCTGGCTCCCGCGGCCACCCCGGCGGACATCGCCCGGGCCGAGGAACAGCTCGGCACGCGTCTCCACCCCGACCACGCGCTCCTGTTGCTGGGCCACAACGGCAGCGGCAGCTTCTGCCTGCCGCCCTGCTACCGGATCCTGAGCACCGAGGAGGTCGTGACCGACTGGCGGTCCAAGACGAAGGTCTGGGGTGACGGGTCTCCCCCCGCCTACGCCCCGGAGTGGATCCCCTTCGCCTCCGACGGCACGGGCGGTGTGCTCCACCTGGACGTCTCCCGGCCGCACGAGCGCATCCACGAGCACGACAAGCTGGGCGCCTCCCACTTGTCCTCCCACCCCATGTGGGCCTCCCTGCCCGCACTGCTGCACTGCACCGCCGACGCGCTGGAAACCGGTCGGTACCTGGACGGTTACCGGCGTCCCGGTGACGACAGCTCGTTCCTGCTGTGGGAGTACTAGGCGGCCGCCTCCCGCCGCCCCCGCAGCCACACGTACACCGGGATCCCGGCGAACAGGAACAGCACGCCCTGGTAGACGGCCGCGTATCCGGCGCCCGCGATCAGCCAGAACGAGAAGCCGAAGGAGAGGACGGCGACGATCAGGTCGCGGACCAGGCCGGCGGGGCGGACGCGTTCGCGGGTGCCGCGGGCCAGCCAGTAGAGCTGGGCCGCCGCCGACAACAGGTACGGCACGCAGCCGGTGAACGTGGTGATCAGGACGAGGACGCGGAACGTGGTGTCCGGGCCCGCCGTGTAGTTGAGGGCGATGAGGAGCGTGCCGAGGACCGCGCAGGCCCAGACGCCGAAGCCGGGCACGCCGCCCTTGCCGACCCGGGCGAAGGGCGCGGGGAAGAGACCGTCGCGCGCGGCGGCGTACGGCATCTGCGCGGCCATGAGGATCCAGCCGTTGAGGCAGCCGGTGATCGAGACGACGGCGACCAGGGCGATGGCGGTGCCGCCCCAGGAGCTGCCGGTGAGGGCGTTCACGGCGTCGGCGAACGGGGCGCCGGAGTCGATGAGTTCGCTGTGCGGGACGAGGCCGAAGACGGCGACCGTGCCGAGGATGTAGACCAGGGCCGAGGCCAGCGTGCCGAGGACGCTCGCCCGGGCGACGGTCCGCTCGGGGTCGCGGACCTCGCCCGCGCTCACCGCGGCCGACTCCACCCCGAGGAAGCTGTACAGCAGCAGCGCGGCGGAGGCGGCCAGCGCTCCGGAGACGCTCTGACCGGAGGCGTTGAACGGGCCGAAGTTGTCCGTGTCGACGAAGAACAGGCCGATGGTGGCGAGCAGGAGCAGCGGTACGAACTTCAGGACGGTGGAGACGACCTGCACCGTGCCGACCCAGCGGGTGCCCGCGAAGTTGGCGGCGGCGGGCAGCCAGAGAGCGGCCATGGCGACGACGGCCTGGAGGACGTGGTTGCCGTGCAGGGGTATCAGGACGTCGACGTAGCCGACGACCGCGACGGCCAGGGCGGCGATGCTGACCCAGCACATCGTCCAGTACGACCAGGCCGACAGGAACCCGGCGAACTCGCCGAACGCGTCCCGCGGGTAGACGTACAGCCCGCCCGTGACCGGGCTGCGCCGCGCCAGCCTGCCGAAGAGCAGCGCGAGGGCGACCGCGCCGGCCGAGAGCACGACGAAGGCGAGCAGGCTGATCGTGCCGTAGGGGGCGACGGTGGCGGGCAGGGCGAAGATGCCGCCGCCGATGATGTTGCCCATGACGAGGGCCGTGGCGGCGGCCAGGCCGAAGGTACGGCGGGGAGGGGGCGCCGGGGCCGGCTCGACGGGTTCGGTGGCCTCGGCGGGGCTGGGGACGGTCATGGGCGTTCCTGACGAGCGGAGGGGGAGGGCCGTGATCGTAACCCGCCATCCCACATGTTGGGCGACCTGTTCATGTACTGGACACAATCGGCTGGGGTCCGCCGCCGGATCTGGACTACGGTCGTCCGTATGACCAGCACCCTCACCCTCGCCGAAGCCCTCGCCGCCGGGACGGTCGTCCTCGACGGCGGCATGTCCAACCAGCTCGAGTCGGCCGGGCACGACCTGAGCGACGAGCTGTGGTCGGCGCGGCTGCTCGCGCAGCAGCCGGAGGCGATCACCGAGGCGCATCTCGCCTACTTCCGGGCGGGCGCTGACGTGGCGATCACGGCCAGCTACCAGGCCACGTTCGAGGGCTTCGCCAAGCACGGCATCGACCACGACCGGGCGGCCGAACTCATGGCGCTCAGCGTCGAGTCGGCACGCGACGCGGCCCGGCTCGCCCGCGTCTCCCGCCCGTTGTGGGTGGCGGCCTCGGCCGGCCCGTACGGGGCGATGCTCGCGGACGGCTCCGAGTACCGGGGGCGCTACGGCCTCACGGTCGACGAGCTGGAGCGCTTCCACCGCCCCCGCCTGGAGGTGCTGGCCGCCGCCCGCCCCGACGTCCTCGCCCTGGAGACGGTCCCCGACGCCGACGAGGCCACCGCCCTGCTGCGGGCGGTGCGCGGGCTCGGGGTGCCGGCCTGGCTGACGTACTCCGTCGCCGGTGGCCGCACGCGCGCCGGGCAGCCGCTGGAGGAGGCTTTCGCCCTGGCCGCCGACGCGGACGAGGTGATCGCGGTCGGCGTGAACTGCTGCGCGCCCGAGGACGCGGACACCGCCGCCGCGATCGCGGCCCGGGTCACCGGCAAGCCGGTCGTCGTCTACCCCAACAGCGGCGAGACCTGGGACGCCGACGCCCGCGCCTGGACCGCCGCGCCACCTTCACCGCCGACCAGGTGAAGGGCTGGCAGCGGTCCGGCGCCCGCCTGATCGGCGGCTGCTGCCGGGTGGGCCCGGAGGCGATCTCGGACATCGCGGGGACGCTGGGGGCGGCGTAGGGCGTGAGGGACTGCGTCCGGCCGAGGGGTCTCTCAGCGCAGCCGGCGCGCGCGCAGCACCAGGTCGTCGGTATGGTGCGCGCCGGCGCCACCGTCGGGTGCCACTCGCGGCCGTTGTTCGTTCACCTCCACCTCCCAGTCGTCGTCGAGTGCGTCGACGACCATCGAGGGCCAGACGTAGTCAGCCGGATCGAAGCCGCCGTCGTCCGCCTGCTGGGTGTCCACCCCCGCGTGGTGTACGACCAGCAGCACGCCGCCGGGTGCGACGGCCGCGAGGAGCGCTCGCTCGGCCGCGGCGTCGGGGGTGCGCAGCAAGGCCGGGTACTGCGCGGAGACCAGGTCGAAGGAGGCGGTCGGGAGCGCCGCCTCGGTGAGTGCGGCGTGTACCCAGTGAACGGCGAGGCCGGCGTCCCGCGCGTGCCCGGCCGCCCGCTCCAGCGCCACGCCCGAGACCTCGAGCGCGGTCACCTCCCAGCCGCGGCGCGCGAGCCAGACGGCGTCCGCGCCCTCGCCGCAGCCGACATCGAGTACCCGCCCGGGTGTGAGTCCGGCGACCTCCGCCACGAGCGCACCGTTGGGCCGGCCGCTCCACAACTGTTGTCGGTCGGCGTACCGGTTGTCCCACTCCGCTTGCACCGCGGGGTCCCCGACGTATCCGTCGGCAGGCCAGGACATTCCGGACGCAGGCGATCCTGCTGCGATGTTGTCGGTCACGGACCCACCGTCGCCCACCGGGGCCCGGGTCTGCCACTCCTGTTGCCGGTCCGGCAAACCGGCCCCTGCCCACCGGCCCGCCTTCCAGGGATGACTCGACACCCGACCCTGACACCGGTCCGCGCACACCACTCCTCCCCCTCCCCTCCCCACTGCTAGCCTCCGTCCAGGGAACCGGTTGCCATGGTGTTGCCGCAGTTCCCGAGGGGTGGGTGCGGACCGGCGCCCGGAGAGACGAGGCAGTCATGACGAGGAAGAGCGGGGACGCGAGCCGCAGCACCATCCGGGACGTGGCGGCCCGCGCGGGGGTCTCGGCGTCGACGGTGTCCCGGGTGCTCGGCGGTGTGTACCCGGTGAGCGCGGCGACGCGCGGGCGCGTGATGCGGGCGGTCCGTGAGCTGGACTACGTGGCCGACGCGCGGGCGAAGGCGGTCGCGGGCGTCGGCACGCCCACGCTGGCGTTCGTGCTGGAGGACATCACCGGCCCGTCGTTCGCGCACATGGCCCACGGCGTGGAGCGCGAGGCGACCCGCCTCGGCCACCTCTGCCTGGTGTGCAGCACGGAGGGCGACGTCCGGCACGAGCTGGAGTTCGTCGAGATGATGCGCGCCCAGCGGGCCGCCGCCGTGATCCTGGTCGGCGGCACCGCCGACACCCCCGAGTACCGCGAACGCACCCACCGCATGGCCGACTCCCTCGCCTCGGCGGGTTCGCGCCTGGTCCTGTGCGGCAGGCCGCCGCTGGACCCCGGCGCCCCGGTGACGGTCATCGAGTACGACAACGAGGGCGGCGCCTACACCCTGGTCGCCCACGTCCTCGCCCAGGGCCACCGCCGGGTGCTGTTCCTCGGCGGCAGGGCGGACCACACCACGGCCCTGGGCCGCGAGCGCGGCTATCTCGCGGCGCACCGGGCCCGGGGCCTCACCCCCGACCCGTCCCTACTCCTGCACGGCGACTTCACCCGGGACGCGGGCCACCGCCTCATGCAGCAAGCCCTCAAGGAGAACCTGGACTTCACGGCCGTCGTGGCCGCCACCGACATGGTCGCGGCAGGCGCCCTCACGGCCCTGCACGAGGCGGGCCTGACCGTCCCCGGCGACGTCTCCCTCGCCGGCTACGACGACATCCCGTTCGCCCGCGACCTGCACCCCGCCCTGACGACGGTGCACGTCCCCTACGAGGAACTCGGCCGCCTCGCCGTCCGCACAGCCCTCGAACACACGCCGGGCGCACCGGACGAGCACCTGCTGCTGGGCACGCACGTGGTGGTGCGGGACTCGGTGGGGGCGCCGCCGGCGTGAGCGTCGTCAGTGTCGGCGGAGGGCGCCGGAGCGTCGCAGCCGCCGTACGGCTGACCGCAGTTCCATACCGCGTGCGGGTGAATCGTCGACGGGGACCAAAGCGGGTGTGGACTCCTCAGGCGTGAGCGCGGCGTCGGTCGCCCAGAGGGCGAGTTCGAGGTCGCGGGGGCCGTACGCCGTGTAGGCCACGCCGTTCTCGGCGTCCGGTGCGCGGTCTCCGAAGACGCGCACGGGGTGGGTCTCGTCCCAGCGTTCCCAGCCCGGGTCGCCGTCCGTGGCGAAGCGGACCCAGGCGGCGTGCATGGCGTCGGCCAGTTCCTGCGGGGCGCCTTCTCCGGCCAGTTTGCGGGCCTCCGGGACGTCCCCGGTGTCGAAGACGAAGCCGAGCTCCAGCGCGTGGCAGGAGCCGAGGTCGGGCAGGTTGGAGGGCCAGGCGAACTCGTAGACGTACGACGGTTCCGTACGGGCGTCGGCCAGGTGGTGCAGGGGGATGCGCAGGAGGTGGTCGGTGACCAGCTGGCCGACGATCTCCGCCGTGCCCGCTTCGGGGTGCAGGGCGCGGTAGCCGCGCGGGACCTCGCTGCCGCAGTGGCAGCGGGCCATGGCTCCCGCGAGGGCGACGGCTCCGAGGCGGTCGACGCGCTCCAGCAGGCCGCCCGGGACCAGCCACAGCCGGTACTCGTCGCGGGTCCAGCCCGTCATCAGCTCGACGCCCGGGGCGGCGCCGCCCTCGGTGAGGGCCTGAAGGGGGTCGCGCGGGACGGTGTCGCCGTCGATGACGATGCCGAAGGCGGGGCCGCCGACCACCGGGCTGCTGAGCCTGCCCACCTCGGCCTGGGTGTGCAGCAGCAGGTCGCGGTCGACGGCGGCGAAGGCCTCGGCGGTGGCGGGGATCTTCAGCCGGGAAGCCATGCGGCGCACCATCCGCCGTACCTTGGCCCGCTCGGACGCCTCTGGCGGCCCGCTCTGCAGGACTGCCCGCCGGACCAGCCCCTGCGTCTGCGGGGCGGCGATGAGGGCGCCGATGCTGATCGCCCCGGCGGACTGGCCGAAGAGGGTGATGCGGCCGGGGTCGCCGCCGAAGGCCTCGATGGCCTCGTGCACCCAGGTCAGGGCGGCGATCTGGTCGCGCAGGCCGGGGTTCGGGGGCGTGTCCGGGAACAGTCCGTAGCCTTCGACGCCCAGCCGGTAGTTGACCGAGACGCACACGACGCCGTCGCGGGCGAAGGCATGGCCGTCGTAGACGGGGACGGCGGACGAACCCCTGGTCAGGGCGCCGCCGTGCAGCCAGACCAGGACGGGGAGCCGGGCTCCGGGATCCGGCTGCGGGGTCCAGACGTTGAGGTTGAGGCAGTCGTCGCCCGGCACGACCGGGTCGGACAGGTAGTGCGCGAAGGCCTCGGAGTACGGCGGCTTGGGCGGGGTGGGGCCGAAGGCACCGGCGTCGAGGACGCCGTCCCAGGGGGGCAGGGGTACGGGCGGGCGGAAGCGGCGGGGGCCGAAGGGGGGCGCGGCGTACGGGATACCGCGGAAGACCGCGACTCCCCGCTCGTACCTGCCGCGTACGGCCCCGTACGGGCTCCTGACCACGGGATCCGCCTGGCCTGCCGTCATACGCCCACCAGCCTTCGCCGCGCTCGTGCACCGGAAACACCAGAGCACCACATCGCCCATCGGTATTCCGGTGCACGAGCCCGCTTGACCGCTATTTGGCGGACTCTTGGGCAGCGGAGACGCTATTTGGCGTACATCAGCGTGCCGAAGCCGAGCTGGTCGAAGCCGCCGCTGGTGGTGCCGTAGTCGCCTCCTCCGCCCTCGGGGGCGACGGAGAAGCACATCTGGGCGATGTACTTGTCGTCGAGGAGCAGGCGCCGGCCGTAGTGGTAGTGGAGCATCGCCCACACCGGGCGGACCTGGCCGCGCGATCCGGAGCCGATCACGGTCTGTGACTGCTGGGAGCAGGTCTGGCCGCTGCCCCAGGTGTAGGTGGTGTAGGGCACGTTCATGTTCAGGTTGTACTTGGCGACGTACTGGGCCGCCTTCATGAACCGCCTTCCGTCGTAGGAGTACAGGTCGTCGCCCTGGTTCCAGGCCATTTCGCACAGGGCGCCCATCTGGCCCATGCCCATGACGGTGTGGCCCTGGTCGCGGCCCGACTCCTGCCACTGGCCGAGGTCGTAGCCCTCGACGTTCGGGTAGAGGAACGGCACGGCCCGCTGGATCTGGCCGTTGCCGCCGCCGCTCTTGAAGTAGGTGACGGCCTGGTCGTACTTGGCGCCGTCGTCGCACAGGATCCCGATGGCCATGATCGAGGCCATGTTGCACAGGTCCCAGTTGGCCCAGTAGTTGGTGATGCAGGCGTCGTTGTGCTCGCGGAGGAACCGGTCGTTCAGCGGGTAGAAGACGTTGAGCATCATCGTCTTGAACCGGCCCAGGTCGAACCCGGCGTAGCCGCGCATGAGTTCGGCGACGTTCGCGAACTGCCAGCCGTAGAGGCCGGCGGCCAGGTACCGGTCGGCGTTTCCGGTGATGCCGGTGAGGGTGGACGACCAGGCGTTGAGGATGCGCACCGCGCAGTCGGCGTTCGCGGCGGTGCCGCCGACGTGCCAGCGCAGCGCGTTCTGGTAGGCGGCGTGGATGTCGTTGTAGAGCTGGGGGTAGTTCTCGCCGGTGCCGCCGCGGATGATCGTGGCGGTGGCGCGGGGCGTCCAGGTGGACGCCGAGTGGGAGTTGGCGGTCAGCCGGCGCCAGCCGGAGGCCCAGGGGTCGTCGCCCGCGGCGACCCTGACCTTGGCGCGGTTGATGTCGCCGGCGTTGTGCAGCATGCCGGGGTGGGTGAAGGTCGCCGGGGCCGCGTCGGCCGTGGTGGCGGTGGCGGTGGCGCCGAGGGCGAGGGCCGCGGTGAGGCCGCCGGCGGTCTTGAGCAGACCGCGGCGGCTCACCTGGCCGCCCTCGTGGTGCGTGTGGGGGGACGTGCGGCTCATGTGGGGTTCTCCGATCCGTGGAGGACTACATGGGGGTGATGCTCACCTCGTCGAACTCGGTGGTGCTGTGGGTCAGGGGGCTGCGGGAGCAGACCACGAGGCCCACGTAGTAGGGGGCGTCACCGAAGCCGGGGATGTCTCCCTCGGCGAGGGGGGTCCAGGTGGCGCCGTCGTCGGACGAGACGGATGCGGTGAAGTGCGTCCCGGTGCGCTTCAGCCGCAGCAGGCAGGGGGCGGTGACCGCCGCGTTGCCCGTGAACGTGGACTTGCCGGCGACGGTCGGGCGCAGCATCAGCTGGGCGCTCGTGCCGCCGGTGACGATCGTCCCGGCCGCCTGGTCGAACGGCGACAGGGACTTGGCCATGAGCAGGCCGACCCGGTCGCCGGTGGCTCCGGCGCGGGAGACCAGACGGGCGGTGACCTCGCAGTCACCGGTGACGGGCCGTCGTACGAACTGGCCGGTCATGCCCTGGTTGTTGACGGTGAGGTCGGTTCCGGCGCCGCGCACCACGAAGGTCCCGTCCTCGTGGGCGGTGCTGCCGGGGGTGCGGACGGCGACCACGCCGAGGGTGCCGTAGGCGCGGTCGTCGAGGACTACGTCCCCGAGGTC
>KE354098.1 GCA_000415505.1 Streptomyces afghaniensis 772 | reverse complement strand
CCAAGGAATGAGCATGGCTTCCCACTCAGAGGACTGGACGCACGTGTTGCGGCCCTCCGCAGACCGCGGCAGCCGCGTCGTCGTCTTCCCCCACGCGGGCGCCGGCGCGCAGCGCTACGCGAGCGTCCTGGCCGGTCTGCCGGAGACGGTGGAGGTCGTGGGTGTCACCCTGCCCGGGCGGGAGCGGCGCGCGAGCCTCGCACCACGTACGACGCTGGCGGCTGCCGTGCCGGGCATCCGCCGGGAGTTGAGCGCCCTCGACCCCGCCCCCACCGTCTTCTACGGCCACAGCCTGGGAGGGCTGCTGGCCCTCGCCGTCGCCGACGCCGGCGGACACTGCGACGGGCTGGTCGTGAGCTGCTCGCAACCGGGCGCGCACAGCCGGCCACGCCCGCAACTCCCGGGCACGGCCGCCGAACTGGCCGAGATCCTCGCATCCCACCGCCTGCCCGCCGACGCCCTGCACGACCCGTCGCTCAGCCCCGCGCGACGGATCCTGGCCCATGACCTCGCGCTCGCGCGGGACGCGCTGCGCGCCGTGGAGCCGCTGCGGCTCACCGTGCCGGTGACGGCACTGGCCGGTACGGACGATCCGCTCGTCCCGCCGGACGCGCTGCCCCTGTGGGCCCGCTTCACGTCGGGCCCGTTCCGCTGCCGGTTCGCCCGGGGCGGGCACTTCTTCCCCTTCACCCCGTACGGCCAGGGCGTCCTGCTCGAAGAGCTCCTCGCGTCCCTGACGGCCGCTCACACGGGGGCACTCGCCCACTGAGACGGGCGCTACGCCCCGACGAGATGGGGGGAGCGGTCGTCCAGGAACGTGTGCTCCAGCGCGTCGTCACAGTTCAGGATCTGCTGCTGGAGGCGACGCAGCCGGTGCGAGGGTTCCAGGCCGATCCCGTCGGTCAGCGCGGTGCGAACGCCCTGGTAGGCGGCCAGCGCGTCGTTGCGGCGCCCGGAGAGGTACAGCGCCAGCATCAGGTACTCGTGCAGCACCTCGTCGTAGGGATTGAGCGCCACGAGGGCGTGCAGTTCGCCGATGACCTCGGCGTAACGGCGCAGCCGCAGGTCCAGGCCGACGCGCTGGCTCAGCACCGCCTTGCGGTCCTCCTCCAGTCGCAGCACGTGCGGGTGCAGTACGGGCCCGGCCGGCACATCGGCCAGGGGCGCGTCACGCCACAGCTTCAGCGCGTTGTTCAGCTGCGCCGACGCCTGTGACAGGTCCCCCCTGGCCTCCGCCTCACCCGCCGCCGACACGAGCCGGTGGTAGCCGACGATGTCGAACTGCTCGCCGGGGACTTCGAGCCGGTAACCGGTGGCCTCGGTGATCAGCGTCTCCTTGGGGAGACGGTCCGAGGGGCCGCCGGCGAGGGCGTGGCCGATGCTCTTGCGGATCTGCATGACGCAGTTCTGGATGCCCGTCGAGGCGCTCATGGGCACGTCGAGGCCCCACAGTTCGCGCTCGATGGCGGCCCGCTGCACCACGCGGCCCCGGTTCAGGATGAGCACGGCGAGGAGCTTTCTGGCCTTCAGCGCCGTGGGAACCACCGACACGCCGTTCATGGTCACGCGCAGGGGGCCCAGCACTCTGGCGATCATCCGTCCTCCTCGCTCAGGTGTGTAGCGGTTTATCAATGGACTGTAGCCCATGTTTTGACCGGTGTCGTTCGCGAACTCCTCGCCCTATGCAAGGAAACAGCAGGTCGTCCACCTTACGAAGCCTGGGGAAATGCGCCTGTGACGCACTCTTCTCCTGTCGTTCATCGAGTCAACTGGAAGTCAAACTTGGCCTCTGGTTTACTTTTGGACCTGACACCGCAGAACCAAGGGGGGCTTCGTGCAGCAAGGCGGCATGCCTGACATCGCGATCGTCGGGATGGGATGCAGATTTCCGGGAGCGCCCGGGGTGCGGGAGTTCTGGCACCTGCTCGAGCGCAACACCGACGCCGTCACGCCCGTGCCGGAGGACCGGTTCGACGTGCGCCGGTACCACTCGGCGCGGCCGGGCGAACCGGGCACGACCGTCTCGCGGCACGGCGGGTTCATCGACGACCTGTACGGCTTCGACGCCGCCTTCTTCGGGATCGCCCCGCGCGAGGCGCTGGCCATGGATCCTCAGCAGCGGGTCCTCCTCCAGGTCGTCTGGGAAGCACTGGAGGACGCGCACATCCGCCCGTCCTCGCTGGCGGGCAGTCGCACCGGTGTCTTCGTGGGCCAGGCGACCGCCGAGTACGCGGACCTGGCGGAGTCCGACGGGCATCAGGACGTGCACGGGATGGCGGGCAGCCGGCTGCGGACGATGACCGCCGGGCGCCTCTCCTTCGCCCTCGACCTGCGGGGGCCCAGCCTGATGGTCGACACCGCGTGCTCCTCGTCCCTGGTGGCCGTGCACCTGGCCCGGCAGAGTCTGCTGACCGGGGAGAGCGACCTGGCCGTCGCCGCCGGAGTCAACGCCGTACTCTCGCCGTCCGACGCCATCACCTACTCCCAGGGCGGCATGCTCGCCCCCGACGGACGCTGCAAGTTCGCCGACGCCTCCGGCGACGGCTTCGTCCGCAGCGAAGGAGTGGGGACCGTCCTGCTCAAGCGGCTGCCCGACGCCCTGCGCGACGGCGACCAGGTCCTCGCCGTACTGCGCGGAAGCGCCGTCACCAACGACGGCCAGGGCAGCGGAACGCTGCTTCAGCCCGCCGTGTCCGGACAGACCGAGATGATCCGCTCCGCCTGTCGCAGCGCCGGCATCACCCCGGACCGACTGGACTACGTGGAGGCACACGGCACCGGCACCCCCGTCGGGGACGACGTCGAACTGCGCGCACTGGCAGAGGCCGTGGGCGACGAAGGACGGTCCCGGTCCCGTCCGCTGCCCATCGGCTCCGTCAAGACCAACATCGGCCACGCCGAAGCCGCCGCCGGGATCGCGGGCCTGATCAAGACGGTGCTCATCGCCCGGCACCGCACCATCCCCGCGTCCCTCCACCTGCGCACGCCGCACCCCGTCCTGGCCGGTGACGCCGCCGCCCTCGCTGTCGTCACGCGCAACACCCCGCTCGTGCCCGGTGATCGGCCCGCACTCATGGGTGTCAGCTCCTTCGGCCTCTCCGGTACCAACGCGCACGTGATCGTCGGCGAGTACGTGCCCGAGCCGCGCACAGGCCGGCTCCCGCACCGCACTTCGGACGCTCCCGAAGAGGCGCAGTTGATGCTGCTCAGCGCCCGCACCCCGGCCGCCCTGAGCCGGCTCGCCGCGCGCTACGCCGACTTCCTGGACGGCGACGAGGGCCGCGCGTTCCCCCTGCGCGACATCTGTCACACTGCGGCCACACGACGTGACGCACACCCCCACCGCCTGTGGGCCGTCGGCCGCACGCACGACGAACTCGCCGCCGCTCTGCGCGCCCTGGCCGCGGGCGAGGAGACACCGGACGGAGGGACGGCCGACGCCGGATTCACGGGCGACCGCCGGACCGCGTTCGTCTTTCCCGGGCAGGGCTCGCAATGGCTCGGCATGGGCCGCCGCCTGCTGGCCTCGGAAGAGGTGTTCCGCCGGACCCTGACGGAATGCGACGGGGCCGTCCGGGAGGAGCTGGGGTGGTCGGTCATCGGCCTGCTGACCGGCGACGGCGAGGACGCACCGGCACAGGAACTCCCCGACGACGTAGCCGTGGTGCAACCCCTGCTGTGGGCCGTGCAGGTGTCACTGGCCGCGCTCCTGCGCGCCAAGGGAGTCGAACCCGACCTGTGCGTCGGGCACAGCATGGGCGAGGTGGCCGCCGCCCAGGTCTGCGGGGCACTGTCGCTGAGGGACGCCGCCTCGGTCATCTGCCGGCGCAGTTCCCTGATGCAGGGCCAGGCGGGGCGCGGCGCGATGCTGGCCGTCGAACTCGACGCGCCGGCCGCGGCGGACGCGGCGGCGCCCCACGGCGACGCGGTCTGCGTCGCGGCGGAGAACGCCCCCGCAAGTACCGTCCTCGCCGGGGACGCGCGCGCTCTGCACCTCATCGCCGAACGCCTCCAGGCCCAAGGAGTGTCCTGCCGGTACGTCAAGGTCAACGTGGCGTCCCACTCGCCGTACATGGCGGAACTGCGGGACGACCTGGCCGACGCCCTCGCCCACCTCACGCCGCTGCCCGCCCGTACCGCGATGTTCTCCACCACCCGCTGCGAGCCGGTCGACGGACCCGAACTGGACGCCGCCTACTGGGTGGACAACCTCCGCGAGCGGGTGCGTTTCGTCGAGGCCGTGCGCGCAGCCGCCAAGGAGGAGACGGTGTTCCTGGAGGTCAGCCCGCACCCGCTGCTCGCCCAGTCCGTCACGGCGGTCCTCGACGAGCAGGGCGCCGCACCGGCCGCCGTCGCCACCTTGAAGCGCCACCAGGACGACGGCGAGAACCTCACCCGGGCGCTCGGGCAGCTCTTCTCCCACGGCGGACGCATCGACTGGAACAGCTACTTCCAGGGGGCCGCGCCCCGCGTGCCGCTGCCGACGTACGCCTGGGACCAGGAACAGTTCAGGAAGGAGCCGGCCCCCGCTCCGGCGCCCGCCGCGCCGGCCGAGCACGTACGGGAGGTCGAACTGCGCGAGTTGGGCCTGGATGACCTCGGCCAGAGCGTCCGCACCGGGGACGGCGCAGCCGTCGTACCGCCGGTGCTCTACGTCAAGGCCGTCCTGCGGGCGGCGGACGGCATCGGGCCACGCGGTGAAGGCGTGCTGGAGGACGTCGAGTTCGGGGACCGGCCCTGGGAGCTGGCACACGCCCGCGATGCCGCGGTACGCGTGTGCCTGACGCCCGCCGCGCAGCAGGGCTGTTTCGTGTTCACCGTCACCGCGCTGCGCACTGCGGACGGCACCCGGGACGGTGAGCTGTGCATGACCGGCAGGTTCCGCACGGCCGCCCCGGCCGCCGAGGAGGGAGAGGGCGCTGCCGGCCGGAGCGGGACGGCCGAGCCGTACGGCCGGGAGCTGCTGGACGCCGGCCTGACCCGGTGCACCGCGTACGTGCCGGCGGCGGAGTTCTACCGCCGTGCCCAGGCCCGCGGCTACACCATCGACGCGGCGCTGTGCACCGTGGCGCAACTGTGGGGGTCCGAAGGCGAGTCGGTGGCTCGCATGCGCCGCTCGCCCGGCGCGGGGACGGCGGGGCTCGAAGCGGGGCTGCTGACGATGCTCGCCGCGTGGCCGCACGCCACGGGGGCAGGGGGGAGGCCGGACGGCTACGTGCCGGTGTCCTTCGGCCGTGTCCTGGTCCGGGACGAGGCGGGAGTCGGCCAGGACCACTGGTGCGTGGCCCGCTTCACGCCCTCGGACGGTACGGACGACGCGCGCTGTGATGTGTGGCTGACGGCCGAGGACGGCCATGTGATCGCGGAGTTCCGGGACATACGACTGCGTCGCCGGGCGGCGGGTCCCGCCCGCGAGGCGCTCGACGCGGAAGGCCCGGTGCCGGTGCCGGTTCCCGCGACCACGGCCCCCGGGCGCGCCCCCACGCCCGACGACGTACTGAAGCAGGCCGCCACCGTGCTCGGCCTCTCGGCGACCCGGCTCGATCCGCGCAGACCGCTGCGGACCCTGGGCCTGGATTCGCTGCTGGCGACCGAGCTCAGGGTGCGTCTGCACCGCACGGCGGGTGTCGACATATCCGCCAGGCGGCTGCTGGGCCGCGAACCCATTGGCGTGATCGCCGCTTCCGTGGCGTCACAGCCCTGACGCCACCGCCCTGACGTCATCTCAGAAAACGAAGACCATGACTCATAGATGTACCGTGGTATATTTTTTCATGGCCGGGGGAGCCCGCACAACGACGTGAGAAGGCGAGGAAGCACATGGCCTCTGAACCTGCCCGCCCCCTCGGGCGCAGAGAGCGCAGCAAGCAGCGGGTTCGGGACCGCATCTACACCTCTGCCCTGACCCTCTTCGCGGAGCAGGGGTACGACCGCACCACGATCGATCAGATCGCCGAGCACGCCGACGTGGCCCGGGGTACCTTCTTCAACTACTTCCAGCGCAAGGAAGACCTGGTCACCGCCTGGGCCGAGGCCCGCAAGCGGCGCCTGGAGCTGTGCATGGAAGAGTCGATGAAGTCCCGGAACGACGATGTGACGGTGCACCTGGAGAGGTGCATGGCGGCACTGGCGGAGTTCAACGAGTCCGAGCGGGAGATCACCGCCGCCATGCTCCAGGCCTGGGTGAAGGCCGGCCAGCCACTCCTCGAAGAGCCCTACGCGGGCCAGGTCTTCGCCGACATCATCGAAGCCGGGCGCCGGCGCGGGGAGGTCACCTTCGACATCGATCCGATGAGAGTCGGCAACATCCTGCGCGATTCGTACCTGGGCCTGCTCTACCGCTGGTCGCAGAACCCGGACGGGCGGCTACCGCTCCACATCGAACTGCGCGAGGTCCTCCGGATCGTGCTCACGGGTGTCCTGTCGTACTCCCAGCACGGTCGCGGCGCCCCGGCGTCGTCGACTCCCGCCGCGACTCCGCTCGCACCGTCGTCGCCGGCGTAGAAACCGGCCAGGGTGCGGACCGGCCCGCCGACCGTGAGGTCGGCGGGCCGCTGTCGCGGGGGTCCGGCGAAACGGTCCCTCAGCCCGCCACCCGCAGCAGCAGCACCGCCCGCGCCGGCATCGTGATCTCCGCCCCCGCCGGGTGCTCCACGCCCGGCGCCCCCTCCTGCTCCTCCAGGCTGGTGTCGACGACGACCTCGTACCGTTCCGCCCACGGCGGCCCCGGCAGCACGAAACTCACCGGCGCCTCGCCCGCGTGCAGGACGGCGAGGAAGCTGTCGTCGAGGATCTGGTCGCCCCGCTCGTCGCGGCCCGGGATGTCCCGGCCGGAGAGGTACATGCCCAGGGTGGCGGCGGGCGCGTACCAGTCCTGCTCCGTCATCTCGGTGCCCCGGGACGTGAACCAGGCCAGGTCGCGCAGCCCGTCCGCGGTCTGGGCCCGGCCCGAGAAGAAGGCCCGGCGCCGGAGTACCGGGTG
This sequence comes from Streptomyces afghaniensis 772, assembly GCA_000415505.1. Lineage (GTDB taxonomy): Bacteria > Actinomycetota > Actinomycetes > Streptomycetales > Streptomycetaceae > Streptomyces > Streptomyces afghaniensis. Next base: position 12,066 of record KE354098.1, on the reverse strand, counting down.
CCGGTGGCGCAGCTCGATCAGCCGGGAGGTCAGCTCGAACAGCGCCTTCCAGCCCGGGTCCTGGAGCAGGCTCCAGTCCACCCAGCTGATCTCGTTGTCCTGGCAGTACGCGTTGTTGTTGCCGCCCTGCGTCCGGCCCAGCTCGTCGCCCGCGACCAGCATCGGCACACCGGTCGACAGCAGCAGCGTGGTCAGCAGGTTCCTGAGCTGCCGCCGCCTGAGCGCGGTGACGCCCTCGTCGTCCGTCTCGCCCTCGGCGCCGCAGTTCCAGGCCCGGTTGTCGTCCGTGCCGTCGCGGTTGCCCTCGCCGTTGGCCTCGTTGTGCTTGCGCTCGTAGCTCACCAGGTCGCGCAGGGTGAAACCGTCGTGCGCGGTGATGAAGTTGACGGACGCGTACGGCCGGCGCCCGCCCCAGGCGTACAGGTCGCTGGAGCCGGACAGGCGGTACCCCATCTCCCGCACGTCCGGCAGCGCGTGCCGCCAGAAGTCCCGAACGGCGTTGCGGTACCGGTCGTTCCACTCCGTCCACAGCGGCGGGAACGCCCCCACCTGATAGCCACCCGACCCCACGTCCCACGGCTCGGCGATCAGCTTCACCCGGCGCAGCACCGGGTCCTGGGCGATCACCGCCAGGAACGGCGAGAGCATGTCGACGTCGTGCATGGAGCGGGCCAGCGCCGCCGCCAGGTCGAAGCGGAAGCCGTCCACGCCCATCTCCGTCACCCAGTACCGCAGGGAGTCCGTGATGAGCCGCAGCACATGCGGCTGGACCACGTGCAGGGTGTTGCCGCAGCCGGTGTAGTCGGCGTAGCGGCGGGGGTCGTCCTGGAGTCGGTAGTAGCCGCGGTTGTCGATGCCCTTCAGGGACAGCGTCGGCCCCAGCTCGCCCGCCTCAGCCGTGTGGTTGTAGACCACGTCGAGGATGACCTCGATCCCGGCCGCGTGCAGGGCGCGCACCATGCGCTTGAACTCGCCGACCTGCTGGCCGGTCGTCCCGGAGGCCGCGTAGGCCGCGTGCGGGGCGAAGTAGCCGATGGAGTTGTAACCCCAGTAGTTCCTCAGACCCCTGCGCAGCAGATGGTCCTCGTGCGCGAACTGGTGCACCGGCAGCAGCTCCACCGCCGTCACGCCCAGCTTCACCAGGTGCTCGATCGCCGCCGGGTGCGCGAGACCGGCGTAGGTGCCGCGCAGCTCCTCGGGTATGCCCGGGTGCAGCCGGGTGAAGCCCTTGACGTGCAGCTCGTAGATCACCGAGTCCGCCCAGGGCGTCTTCGGGCGGCGGTCGTCCGCCCAGTCGTCGTCATCGTGGACGACGACGCCCTTGGGGACGTACGGCGCCGAGTCCCGGTCGTCGCGCACGGTGTCGGCGACGTGCTGCTGCGGCCAGTCGCGCACGTGCCCGTAGACCTCCGGCGGCAGGCTGCCGTAGTCGTTTCCCTCGGCACCGTCGACCGCCCGGGCGTACGGGTCGAGGAGCAGCTTCGCCGGGTTCCAGCGGGCGCCGGTCCACGGGTCCCAGCGGCCGTGCACCCGGTAGCCGTAGCGCTGCCCGGGCAGTACGCCCGGGACGAAGCCGTGCCAGATCTCGTGGGTCAGCTCGGCGAGCCGGACCCGCGACTCCTTGCCCCGGTCGTCGAAGAGGCACAGCTCGACCCCTTCGGCCCCGCCCGCCCACAGGGCGAAGTTGGTTCCCGCCACTCCGTCCGGGCCGACCCGGAACCGGGCGCCCAGTGGCGTCGGCGCGCCCGGCCGGGCGGGCATCGCGGGCGGCGGCGCGGCCCGCCGTGCGCCGGGTACGGCGGCGGCCTGGCGCCCGTTCCCGGTGGCCTGATGACCGGCCACCGCCTCCTGCTCGGCTGCGCTGGACACCTGTCAGCCTCCCGCGGCTCGTGGGACGACGGGGGACAGAGGGGTGCGGCTCTGCTGCGGCCCGGGTCGCGGCTCCCCTGCGCGTCGTCCTCCCCACTGTTCTGCCCAGAGCGTGGGTCGCACTCACGTTTCCCCGGGGGCGGGCATGGTCGTTTCCCGGGGACGCGGCCGGTCGTTGGGCACCTCGTGAGGCACGTACAAGGGCGCGCGCGGCGCGCGAGGGCCGCGCTGGCCGCCGTAGTGACATGGGCAGGGCTCCTGACCGGGGCCACCGGCTGTACCTCGGACGACGCGGGCGGGATCGCCGGGGCGTTCGGCGCGCCCCCGGCGCCCGAGGACGTCATCCGGGTCTCGCCCGACGACGGCAGCAGGGGCGTGCGCCCCGGGAAGAAGCTGCGGGTGCGTGTGCCCGACGGCAGGCTGGAGTCGGTGAAGGTCGTCCGGTCCCAGGACGCGCAGGAGTCCCCGGTGCCCGGGCACCTCTCCGCCGACGGACTGACCTGGGAGCCCGACGAGAAACGGCTCGCGCTGGCCGCCGAGTACACGGTCGACGCGGTGGCCGTGGACGGCGACGGACGCCGCTCCGCCCGGCACACCACGTTCACGACGTACGTCCCGGAGGAACGCTTCATCGGCTACGTCAGCCCGGAGAACCGGGCCACGGTCGGCACCGGCATGATCGTCTCGCTGGAGTTCAACCGGGAGATCGCCCACCGCGCCGCCGTCGAACGCGCCGTGCGGGTCACGGCCCGCCCGGCCGTCGAGGTCCGCCCGCACTGGTTCGGCCGGACCCGCCTCGACTTCCGCCCCGAGCACTACTGGAAACCCGGCACCCAGGTCACCGTCGCCCTGCGCCTGCGGGACGTCGAGGGGGCGCCCGGGGTCTACGGCCTCCAGCACAAGACGTTCTCCTTCACCGTCGGCCGCAGCCAGGTCTCCGTGGTCGACGCCGCCCGGCACACGATGGAGGTGCGGCGCGACGGCGAGGTGCTCGCCACCGTGCCGGTCACGGCCGGGGCTCCGAAGAACACCACCTACAACGGCAAGATGGTGGTGACCGAGATGCTCGACGTCACCCGGATGAACGGCGCCACGGTCGGCTTCAAGAAGCGCGACGGCAAGGGCGAGTACGACATCCCGGACGTCCCGCACGCCATGCGCCTGACCGACTCCGGCACCTTCCTGCACGGCAACTACTGGGCCCACCACTCCGTCTTCGGACGGACCAACGTCAGCCACGGCTGTGTCGGACTGCGCGATGTGAAGGGCGGCGGCTCGGACACCCCGGCCGGCTGGTTCTTCGACCGCAGCCTCATCGGGGACGTCGTCGAGGTGGTCCACAGCAACGACAAAAAGGTCGCTCCCGACAACGGCCTCGGAGGCTGGAACATGGGCTGGAACGCATGGAAGGCGGGCAGTGCGGTGAAGTAACCCGACAGGGGGCGGGCTGCTTCAACACTCCGTGGAAGTTGGGACTGAACAGTGACAATCGCAGGCCGCCGGGGCCCGGAGCCTTGTGGTTAATATTCGCCGGTGCGCGGGGGACGCGCAGGGGTGCGGGCCTGACCAGGCCCTGGGAGGGGAGAACAACTTGAACGGGCGACCGATATCGGGGGCGTCGGCCCGCGGCAGGCACGGACTGCTCGCACTGATACTGGGAGTGCTGCTGCTCGCCGTCACAGCGTGCGGCGGCGGGGGGACCGGCTCCGGTTCCGGCGGGGACGCCGGCAAGGACGCGGACGCCGCGCAGAGCAAGCAGTCCGAGGCCGTCGTCGGCATCACCCCCAAGGACGGCGCCAAGTCCGTCGACACCAGCGGGGCGCTGAAGGTGACCGCCGCCAAGGGCAAGCTGACCGAGGTCGTGGTCAAGGACGCCAAGGGCAAGAAGGTCGACGGCGAGATATCCGGCGACGGCGCCGGCTGGACGCCGTCCACCCACCTGGCCGCCGCCACCAAGTACACGGTCCACGCGGTCGCCAAGGACTCCGAGGGCCGCACGGCAGCGGAGGACGCGGGCTTCACGACACTGACGCCGAAGAACACTTTCATCGGCACCTTCACCCCCGAGGACGGCTCCAAGGTCGGCGTGGGCATGCCGTTCTCCATCCGCTTCAGCAGGGGCATCACCAACCCGGACGACGTCGAGAAGGCCATCCGCATCAGGACGGAACCGGCCGTGGACGTCGAGGGCCACTGGTTCGGCAACGACCGCCTCGACTTCCGCCCGGAGAAGTACTGGAAGCCCGGCACCAAGGTGACCGTCGACCTGAACCTCGACGGCGTCGAAGGCCGCTCCGGCGTCTACGGCGAGCAGGACAAGAAGGTCGAGTTCACCATCGGCCGCAACCAGGTCTCGGTCGTCGACGCCAAGAAGCTCACCATGAAGGTGATGCGCGACGGCAAGGTCATCAAGACCATCCCGGTCACGACCGGCAAGCCCGGCATGGAGACCTGGAACGGCCAGATGGTCATCAGCGAGATGCTCACGGTGACCCGGATGAACGGCGAGACCGTCGGCTACGGCGGCGAGTACGACATCAAGGACGTCCCGCACGCCGTGCGCCTCACCACCTCCGGCACCTTCCTGCACGGCAACTACTGGGCGGGCGGCGCCTTCGGCAACTACAACGCCAGCCACGGCTGCATCGGCCTGCGCGACGTGCGCGGCGGCTGGGACAAGAAGGTGCCGGCCGCGTGGTTCTTCAACCACTCGATGGTCGGCGACGTGGTGGTCGTCAAGAACTCCGAGGACCGGATCGTCGACCCGGACAACGGGCTCAACGGCTGGAACATGTCGTGGGAGAAGTGGAAGAAGTAGCCCCGACCCGGCGACCCTGACGACGAGGCCCTGGTGTGACGGACCGCACCAGGGCCTTGGTCGTTAGTCCCCGTTAACCTGCTGCCTATGACCGTCTCTCTCGAAGTCGCTGAAGGCGTCGGCACGCTCCGTCTCGACCGCCCGCCCATGAACGCGCTGGACATCGCCACGCAGGACCGGCTGAAGGAACTCGCCGAGGAGGCCGCGCGCCGCGAGGACGTGCGGGCCGTGGTGGTCTACGGCGGCGAGAAGGTGTTCGCGGCCGGCGCGGACATCAAGGAGATGCAGGCGATGGACCACACGGCGATGGTCCTGCGCGCCCGCGCCCTGCAGGACTCGTTCACGGCGGTGGCCCGGATCCCCAAGCCGGTCGTCGCGGCCGTGACCGGCTACGCGCTCGGCGGCGGCTGTGAACTCGCGCTGTGCGCGGACTTCCGCATCGCCGGCGAGAACGCCAAGCTCGGCCAGCCGGAGATCCTGCTCGGCCTGATCCCCGGCGCGGGCGGCACCCAGCGCCTGGCCCGCCTGGTCGGCCCCTCCAAGGCCAAGGACCTCATCTTCACCGGCCGGATGGTGAAGGCCGACGAGGCGAAGGAGATCGGCCTGGTCGACCGGGTCGTGCCGGCCGACGAGGTGTACGCGCAGGCGCACGCCTGGGCCGCGAAGCTGGCGCAGGGCCCGGCCCTCGCCCTGCGCGCCGCCAAGGAGGCGGTCGACACGGGCCTGGAGACGGACATCGACACGGGCCTGGCGATCGAACGGACTGGTTCGCGGGCCTGTTCGCCACCGAGGACCGCGAGCGCGGCATGCGCAGCTTCGTGGAGGAGGGGCCGGGCAAGGCGAAGTTCCTCTGATCCCCCTCCTGGGGCTTGCAATTGACGCGGCGTCTGATCCGCGTCCCTCGATGGGGCGGTTTATGCCAGCCTTAAGGCAGCCTTAAGCGTGTCCGGTCGCGCGTCTCCGTCGATTGCCGCGAAACGGGCCGTCGGCGCAGGTCAGAGCGCTGTGAGTGATTTCGAAGTGCCTTTGACATATGCCGTCGGCTCGCCTGTTTGCACCCCGCTCCCGGGGGCGTTTTCCCCGGGAACGGCCCCCAAGCCCGCTCCGGGCGGCCATGATGGGGGGCATGGCGGGGCTGGAGGGTATGGAACAGCCGCGGGGACACGCACATGCGGCCGCGGCGCGCTGGTCGCCGACCGTCGAGGACGAACGCGCGCTGAAGGCGCTGGAGTTGTACGGCAATCCGACGGAGGCAGAGGTTCCACTGCCGTCCCGCCCCGAGTCCGCGGCCACCGCCAGACGACTGACCCAGGTCGTGGTCCTGCGCCACTGGGGGCTCACCCCCAAGATCACCGAGGACGCGGTGCTGCTCGTCTCCGAGTTGGTGGGCAATGCCGTACGCCACACCGGCGCCCGGATCTTCGGGCTGAGTCTGCACCGGCGCCGCGGCTGGATCCGCGTCGAGGTCCGTGACCCGTCCCGCGGGCTGCCCTGTCTGATGCCGGTCCAGGAGCTGGACATCAGCGGCCGGGGCCTGTTCCTCGTCGACAAGCTGGCCGACCGCTGGGGGGTCGATCTGCTGCCCCGGGGTAAGACCACGTGGTTCGAGATGCGGGTCAACGACCGCTGAGGACCGCCACCGGCCGGGCTCGACGAGGGGCGTGACCTGCGACAGCTCGCCTGGCCGCCGATCGGGCGAATCACCGGTTTCCCCGTGAAGCGGACCTTAAATGGTGCAATGCACCGCCACCTTGTCAAGAGCGCCCTCGTCGTGGGCGCCACCCTCGCCTGCCTCGCCGCCTGCGGCACACAGGACGGGGAACGGACCCCCGAGGCACGCGGCACCAAGGCCGCCGTACCCGCGCCGCGCGAGAAGAAGCCCGTCCAGGGGCTGCCCGGAATGCCGCCCGTCCTGGACCCCGAGGACGTGTACGCGGCCGACCGCCCGAACAAACTGTCGCCCGTGGTCAAGGACTTCCCGTCCCGGGTCTACGTCCCCAACACCGAGTCCGACACGGTCTCCGTCATCGACCCGAAGACGTACGAGATCATCGAGACGATCCCCGTGGGCCGGCAGCCGCAGCACGTCGTCCCCTCCTGGGACCTCAAGACGCTCTGGGTCAACAACAACCGCGGCCACACCCTCACCCCGATCGACCCGAAGACCGGCAAGGCGGGCAAGGAGGTGGAGGTCCACGACCCGTACAACCTCTACTTCACGCCCAACGGCAAGTACGCCGTCGTCATGGCCTCCCTCGACCGCGAACTGGTCTTCCGCGACCCGCACACCATGGAACGCAGGAAGACGGTCCCGGTCTCCTGCTACGGCGTCAACCACGCCGACTTCTCCCTCGACGGCCGCTACTTCATCGTCTCCTGCGAGTTCAGCGGCGAACTGCTCAAGGTCGACACCGAGAAGATGAAGGTCGTCGGACAGCAGCGGCTGCCGTTCGAGGGCGCCATGCCGCAGGACGTGAAGATCTCACCCGACGGCAAGAGGTTCTACATCGCCGACATGATGGCCCACGGCATGTGGGTCCTGGACGGCGACAAGTTCACCGAGCCCACCCTGATGCCCACCGGCAAGGGCTGCCACGGCCTGTACGTCGGCCGGGACTCGCGGGAGATGTACGTGTCCAACCGCGGCGAGGGCACGATCTCCGTCTTCGACTTCACGCAGGACAAGCTGACCAAGAAGTGGCAGCTGCCCGACGGCGGCAGCCCCGACATGGGCGGTGTCTCCGCCGACGGCAAGGTGCTGTGGCTGTCCGGCCGCTACGACGGCGAGGTGTACGCCATCGACACCCGCACCGGCACCCAGCTCGCCCGCATCCCGGTCGGCAGCGGCCCGCACGGCCTCGCGGTCTACCCGCAGCCCGGCCGCTACTCGCTCGGTCACACGGGCATCTTCCGGTGACGGTCATCCGCCGTCCACCGAGGGGCAGTTGACACGCCCCTGATCGGGTGAGGGTCCCCGGCCCGGCGCCGCGGACCCGCGATCGTGCCCCTCGTGATCACCACCAGCATCCGGCGGCGCACCGCTGCCGCCGCCCTCTGTCTCGCGACCGTCCTCACGACCACGGCCGCCACGCCCGGCCGGGCTCCCGCGGCTTCCACGGCTTCCGCGGCAACGGCCGCCACGGTCGCCGCCCCCGGTCCTGCCGCCTGTCCCGTCCAGTTCGACGACAAGATCAAGGCCGCCGCCGACCGCCGGGTCCAGGTCGCCCGCATCACTCCCGACCCGTCCTGGCGCACCAGTTGCGGCACCCTCTACCGCGCCGACGGCCGCGGCCCGTCCGTCGTCTTCGAGCAGGGCTTCCACCCCAAGGACGTGGTGAACGGCCAGTACGACCTGGAGAAGTACGTCCTGGTCAACCAGCCCTCCCCGTATGTGTCGACCACGTACGACCACGATCTGTTCAAGAAGTGGAAGTCCGCCTTCAACTACTACGTCGACGCCCCCGGCGGTGTCGACGTCAACAAGACCATCGGTGACACCCACAAGTGGGCCGACCAGCAGGAGGTCGCCTTCCCCGGCGGCATCGCCCGCGACTACATCGTCGGCGTCTGCCCGGTCGACAAGCGGACCAGGACCGAGATCATGAGCGAGTGCGAGAGCAACCCGCACTACGAGCCCTGGCACTGAGCGGGGGCTTGAGTCTCCACCCGCTGGAAGGCCCAGACTCGCAGACATGATCGACGACGGCACCGGACTGCTCACCATCGGCGAACTGGCCCGGGTCACCGGACTGACCGTGCGCACCATCAGGTACTGGTCCGACGAGGGCGCGCTGCCCCCGGTGACCCGGTCAGCGGGCGGTTACCGGCTGTACGACGCCGAGTCCGTGGCACGTCTGGAGCTGATCCGGACCCTGCGCGAACTCGGCCTCGGGCTGGCGGACGTCCGCCGGGTGCTGGCCGGGGAGACGACCGTCGCGCAGGTCGCCGCGGCGCACGTGGTCGCACTGGACGCGCAGATCCGGTCGCTGCAGGTGACGCGTGCGGTGTTGTCGACGGTCGCGAAGCGGGGTTCCGACGCGGAGGAGATGACCCTGATGAACAGACTGGCACGGCTGTCGGCGGCCGAACGGCGGCGGATCGTCGAGGACTTCATGGCGGAGATCTTCGAGGGGATCGACACGGCCGACCCGGACATCCGGCGCAGGCTGCGCTTCGCGGCGGCACAGCTGCCCGACGACCCCACGCCCGAGCAGGTGGACGCCTGGGTGGAGATCGCCGAGCTGATCCAGGACCCCGGCTTCCGCGCGCAGATGCGGCAGATGATCGAGTTCAACGCGGCGGACCGGGGGCCGGACGTCCCGGCCGGTTCGTCCCTGTGGTTCATGAGCCGGCTCGTTCAGCTCGCGGCGCAGGCACGGCAGCGAGGCATCGCCCCCGAGGCGCCGGAGGCCGACGATGTGCTGAGGGACCTGCTCGGCGACACCGACCGGACCGCCGTACTCGAACGCCTCACGGCCGCCTCCAACGTACGGATCGCCCGCTACCGCGAACTGCAGGCCATCGTCAACGGCCTCGACCCCCAGCCGACCTACGACGAGGAGTTCGCCTGGGTGGTCGCCGCGCTGGAGGAACATACGGGCAGTTAATCTGACCTGCGTCAGCAAGACCCAGAACACGAGAGTAGGGGCGGACCGGTGGCGGACATCGAGGAAGCACGCAAGCAGTTCGAGCGGATCGATACGGACGGTGACGGATTCATCACCGCTGCCGAGTTCAAGACCGCCCTGGCCCGGTCCGGCGACTGGAACGTCACCGAGTCGGTCGCCGAGGTCGTCATCAAGACCCGCGACCTCGACGGCGACAAGAAGCTGAGCTTCGACGAGTTCTGGGCCTACCTGAACAAGTGACGGCGGCGCTCAGGTGCCGCGAGGTGTGGGGGCCCGGTCCGTCCGCGGACGGACCGGGCCCCTCGTCATGCCCGCCGAGCCGTGCGTACGCTCCAGCGGCCGTCGTGCCGCTCCAGGGCCAGCGGCAGGTCGAAGCACTTGCCGAGCTGGTCGGCGGTCAGCACCCCGGTGACCGGGCCGCCCGCCAGCGGCCGCCCCTCGCGCAGCAGCAGGGCGTGCGTGGTGTGCGCCGGCAGCTCCTCCAGGTGGTGGGTGACCAGGACCGTCGCCAGGCGCGGATGCTCCCGGCGCAGCTTTCCGAGCGCCTCCATCAGCTGCTCCCGGCCCGGCAGGTCCAGGCCGGTGGCCGGTTCGTCGAGGAGCAGCAGCCGCGGCTCAGGCATCAGCGCCCGGGCGATCAGGGTCCGGCCGCGCTGCCCCTGGGACAGCGTCGGCCAGCGCGCCTCACGGTGCTCGGCCAGCCCCAGCGTCCGGATCAGCCGCTCCGCCCGCTCCCGCTGTTCCGGCTCCGGACGCCACCGGGGCAGCGGCTCCACCGAGTTGGTCAGGCCGGTCAGGACGACGTCCTGTACCCGCAGCGGCGAGGTGAGCGGATGCCGCGGGTCGACGTGCCCGACGTGCGCGCGCAGCTCCCGCACGTCGACCCGGCCCAGCCGGTGGCCCAGCACCTCCACGGAGCCCCGGGTCGGGTGGACGAGCGCGCCGAGCAGGCCGAGCAGGGTCGACTTGCCCGCGCCGTTCGCGCCGAGCAGCGCCCAGTGCTCACCGGCCCGGACGGTCAGCGACACCTCCGCCAGGATCGGCCGGCCGTCGCGTACGACGTGGACGTCCTCGGCGCGCAGGACGACCGGCGTCACCGCAGCGCCCTGTTCACCGCGGACAGCACCGCCTGCACCGAGGCGCCCAGGGACGAGGAGTCCCGGCCCGCGCCCCAGCACGTCCTGCCGCCGACACGGCACTCGGCGAAGGCATCCGTGCCCTCGTCGCCGGCCTGCTCGCAGAAGTCGAGGACGTCCACGGTGATCCCGGCGCCGGCCAGCGCGTCGACGAACGCCGAGAGCGGGCCGCCGCCGGTGCCCTCGTAGTCGCCGGTGCGGTCACCGGTGCGCAGCGTGCACACGAAGCGATGGCCGCCGTCCTCGTCCCGGTGCACGGACCAGGCCTCCAGCGCCACCTCCCCGTCCGCCACCAGGTACGCCGCCCGGAACAGCGCGTACAGCTCCTTCGCCGTCATCTCCCGCCCGCTGTCGTCCGTCGCCTCCTGCACGGCCCGGGAGAAGTCCGGCCGCATGCGCGCGGGCAGGTCGACGCCGTGGTGGGTGCGCAGCAGATAGGCCATGCCGCCCTTGCCCGACTGCGAGTTCACGCGGATCACCGCCTCGTAGGAGCGGCCCACGTCGGCCGGGTCGATCGGCAGGTACGGCACCGACCAGGGTGCCTGCCGCTCCGGCACCCCCAGTTCCCGGGCCCGGTCGGCGTGCCGGGCCAGTCCCTTGCTGATCGCGTCCTGGTGGGTGCCCGAGAAGGCGGTGTGGACGAGCTCCCCGGCGTACGGGTGGCGCGGGTGTACCGGCAACCGGTTGCAGTGCTCGACCGTCTCCCTGACGGTGTCGATGTCCCGGAAGTCGATCATCGGGTCGACGCCCTGGGCGTACAGGTTCAGCGCCAGGGTCACCAGGTCGACGTTGCCGGTGCGCTCCCCGTTGCCGAACAGGCAGCCCTCGACGCGCTGGGCACCGGCCAGCACGGCCAGTTCGGCGCAGGCGACGCCGGTGCCGCGGTCGTTGTGCGGGTGCACGGAGAGGATCACGCTGTCGCGCCGGGACAGGTGGCGGTGGATGTACTCGATCTGGTCGGCGTAGACGTTCGGCGTCGCGATCTCCACGGTCGCCGGGAGGTTGTGGGTGACCGGCCGGTCCGGGCTCGCGTCCCACAGTTCGGTCAGCCCGTCGCACAGTTCCAGGACGAAGTCGGGCTCGGTCAGGTTGAAGGTCTCCGGGGAGAACTGGAAGCGGACGTACGAGGCCCGGTCCGCCCGGCGGGCCATGTGCTCGGCGGCCTCCCGCACGGTCCGCCACACCTCGGCCCGGTCCCGCCCCAGGACGACGTCCCGCCACACCGGCGAGGTCGCGATGTACAGATGCACGACGGCCCTCGGCAGCCCCTCGATCGCCTCGAAGGTGCGGTCGATCAGGTCCTGGCGGGCGAGGGTGAACACGACCGGCGTGACATCGTCCGGTACGGCACCGGAGGTCGCCAGGTGCCGTACGAAGTCGAAGTCGGTGCGGCTCGCCGAGGGGTAGCCGACCTCGATCTCCTTGAAGCCCATGCCGGTCAGCAGGTCGAAGAAGCGGCGTTTGCGGGGCGTGCCCATCGGTTCGGCGAGGGCCTGGTTGCCGTCGCGCAGGTCGACGGGGACCCAGAGGGGAGCGCGCTCGATCCGGGCGGCGGGCCAGTCGCGGTCCGCGGCGGGCACGTGCACGCGCTCCTGGAAGGGGCGGTAGCGGTGGA
>KE354097.1 GCA_000415505.1 Streptomyces afghaniensis 772 | reverse complement strand
CGGACGGTCGTACATGCCCTTCACCAGGGCGACGTCCGGGTCGGTGAGCAGCGGGCCCACGATCCCGGAGACGAACTCGGACGAGAAGTCCTTCAGGTCCGCGTCGATGAAGCAGACGATGTCCCCGCCGGTGACCAGCAGGGAGCGCCACAGCACCTCGCCCTTGCCGGGCACGGCCGGGATCCGCGGGATGATCTCGTCGCGGTGCACCACCGTCGCGCCCGCGGCGGCGGCCACCTCCGACGTGCGGTCGGTGGACCCCGAGTCGACGACGACGAGCTCGTCGACGAGCGGCACCTGCCGCATCAGGTCGTGACGGATGATCGCGGCGATGTCACCGACCGTCTCCTCCTCGTTGAGCGCGGGCAGCACCACACTCACCGTCTGGCCCGTGCGCTGCTTGGCGGCCAGGATCTGGTGGAGCGGACGATCGGTCGCTGACCAGGACCGGGTGCTCAGCCAGCGCTCGACTTCTTCCAGCACCGTGGCGGCTCCTCTGCGTACTCTCGGCGGGACGGACTGTGACCCATCTCGCGGTTCGGACGACTATCTCAACTGTCCTGGTCGTCGGTTACAGTCTTGAACAACGCGGATGACCATCGCATGTCCGGGGTCAACCGTTGTTTACAACCGAATACAGCTCATCCAGAGGGGCAGAGGGATACGGCCCGATGAAGCCCCGGCAACCCTCCAGCCGATACTCGTAGGTCACTGTCGACCGCTCCGCGAGGCTCCCGGCTCGGGAAGGTGCCAAATCCGTCTCACGGCGAGATGCGTCGTGAGGAAGATGAGGAGAAAGGGCCTCGCCTCACATGGCTGTGCAGACTGTTGCAAGCACCACTGACTCCACCGTAGACCTCGGCCCCGCCGCCGCCCTGAGCTGCCGCGAGTGCGGTCACCGCGTACCCCTCGGCCCGGTCTTCGCGTGCGAGGAGTGTTTCGGCCCGCTGGAGATCGCCTACGACTTCTCGGCCTACGACACCGAGGAACTCCGCAAGCGGATCGAAGCGGGACCCGCGAACATCTGGCGCTACGCCCCGCTGCTGCCGGTCCCGGCCGACGTGGCGACCAAGCCGAACATCAACCCGGGCTGGACCCAGCTCGTCAAGGCCGACAACCTCGCGCGCGAGCTGGGCGTCGAGGCGGGCAAGCTTTTCATCAAGGACGACTCCGGCAACCCGACGCACTCCTTCAAGGACCGGGTCGTCGCCCAGGCCCTGGAGGCCGCCCGCGCCTTCGGCTTCACCACGCTGTCCTGCTCCTCCACCGGCAACCTCGCCGGCGCCGTGGGTGCCGCGGCGGCCCGCGCCGGCTTCCGCTCCTGCGTGTTCATCCCGCACGACCTGGAGCAGGGCAAGGTCGTCATGGCCGCGGTCTACGGCGGTGAGCTCGTCGGCATCGAGGGCAACTACGACGACGTGAACCGCTTCTGCTCCGAGCTGATCGGCGACCCGGCCGGCGAGGGCTGGGGCTTCGTCAACGTCAACCTCCGGCCGTACTACGCGGAGGGTTCCAAGACCCTCGCGTACGAGATCTGCGAGCAGCTCGGCTGGCAGCTGCCGGACCAGATCGTGGTGCCGATCGCCTCCGGCTCGCAGCTCACGAAGATCGACAAGGGCCTGCAGGAGCTGATCAAGCTCGGGCTGGTCGAGGACAAGCCGTACAAGATCTTCGGCGCGCAGGCCGAGGGCTGCTCTCCGGTGTCGACGGCGTACAAGGCCGGCCACGACGTCGTACGTCCCCAGAAGCCGGACACGATCGCCAAGTCGCTGGCGATCGGCAACCCGGCGGACGGGCCGTACGTGCTCGACATCGCGCGTCGCACGGGCGGTGCGGTGGAGGACGTCAACGACGAGCAGGTCGTCGACGCGATCAAGATCCTCGCCCGGACCGAGGGCATCTTCGCGGAGACCGCCGGTGGGGTGACCGTGGGCGTGGCGAAGAAGCTGGTCGAGAACGGGGTGCTCGACCCGTCGAAGACGACCGTGGTGCTGAACACGGGGGATGGTCTGAAGACGCTGGATGCGGTGGCCGGGACCGGGCTTACTGCGACCATTCGTCCCAACCTGGATTCGTTCCGGGAAGCCGGTCTCGTCTGACCGTCGTTCGCTGCGGGCCGGTGGGGGCTGGTCGCGCAGTTCCCCGCGCCCCTGAGGGCGCGCCCCAGCCGTAGCTTCAATCAAAACCGGAGGTCACACCCCGATGAGCGTCACCGTTCGCATCCCCACCATCCTGCGTACCTACACCGGCGGCCAGGCCGAGGTCGCCGCCGAGGGGGCGACCCTCGGCGAGGTCATCGCCGATCTGGAGAAGAACCACACCGGGATCGCCGCCCGGGTGCTGGACGACCAGGGCAAGCTGCGCCGGTTCGTCAACGTGTACGTCAACGACGACGACGTGCGGTTCGAGCAGGGTCTGGAGACGGCGACGCCGGACGGTGCCGGAGTGTCGATCATCCCCGCCGTCGCGGGTGGCTGAACCGGTCGACCGGCTTGATTATTACCTTCGGTAACGGCGGTTACTGAGAGTTCATCGAATTGCCCCCTCCGTGAGAGAAGCGGAGGGGGCAATTCTGTGTGATTGAGCGCGGTACAGTTGGGGAACGCAGCGCCGATCTCCTGATCGGGAGCCCTGAATTCCTGCCGCGCGCCCGACAAGATGTAGCCAAAGTGTGTGTATCTTTCGCGGCTTTTGTTCCTTTTGTGTGGCCCGACTTGCCCTGAAGTCTGGCGAATTCTCCCTACATTCCGGACCCTGCGCGTCCAGAATTCTCGTCCGATTGACCTGTTGCAGACGGCAGTTGGACAGATACATTCAGCCGCGGTCGACGCGTTCCGGCGCACGCCCCCAACCGTGGGGGGTGAGGTCTGACCCGGGTCCGCGAAGTGTGGATCTGTGCAAGGGCCAGTAATAGGGGAGTTAGGCATGGCTCAGGGCACCGTCAAGTGGTTCAACGCGGAGAAGGGGTACGGCTTCATCGCGGTCGACGGTGGTGCGGATGTTTTCGTCCACTACAGCGCGATCCAGATGGACGGCTACCGCACCCTGGAGGAGGGCCAGCGGGTCGAGTTCGAGATCTCGCAGGGCCAGAAGGGACCGCAGGCCGACATGGTTCGCGTCTCTGCCTGAACGCGCACCACGACCAAGCGCAAGCGACCGGTCTTCTCTGAAGGGCCCGCACCCCCTGGGGTGCGGGCCCTTCGGCCTGCTTGGGGGGCGGCGGCCGGGGTGGCGGGCGCGCTGGGCGACCGCTCGTCGAAACCCGCCGCGCCCGAAGGTGCTTCGGGGTCCGCCTTGGTGCGGAGGGCGCGGGTTCGCGCTCCGGACCCGCTCGCGTCGGCGGTCTCGTCTCGCCGTCGCGGGCCGGGGGCCAGGCTTTTCTCTGCTCGCGCGATCCGTCGTGGCGCTGCCCGTGGCCTGCGGGCCGAGCCGGATGCGCCCCGTTCGCCCGGGGCTGAGAGCCCGCCCGAACCGTGGGAGTCGCTTGCACTCGCCATGCCCGAGTGCTAATCATTGCGTTAGCACTCTGAAGGTGAGAGTGACAACGTAAGGACCGGGTCGGTGAGGCCCGCAGGCCGGGTGGGAAGGAACCACGAGGCCGGCGAGCCGTCCGTCGCGGGCGCGGGCGCGGTCCGAAGTAATCACCCCCAGTCCTGGAGGGACCACTTCACATGGCCAAGATCATCGCGTTCGACGAGGAGGCGCGGCGCGGCCTCGAGCGCGGCATGAACCAGCTCGCGGACGCCGTCAAGGTGACGCTCGGCCCCAAGGGCCGCAACGTCGTCCTCGAGAAGAAGTGGGGCGCCCCCACGATCACCAACGATGGTGTGTCCATCGCCAAGGAGATCGAACTCGAGGACCCGTACGAGAAGATCGGCGCCGAGCTGGTCAAGGAAGTCGCCAAGAAGACGGACGACGTCGCCGGTGACGGTACGACCACCGCGACCGTTCTCGCCCAGGCCCTGGTCAAGGAAGGCCTGCGCAACGTAGCCGCCGGTGCCAACCCGATGGCCCTGAAGCGCGGTATCGAGCGCGCCGTCGAGGCCGTCTCCGCCGCCCTGCTGGAGCAGGCGAAGGACGTCGAGACCAAGGAGCAGATCGCCTCCACGGCCTCCATCTCCGCCGCCGACACCCAGATCGGCGAGCTCATCGCCGAGGCCATGGACAAGGTCGGCAAGGAAGGCGTCATCACCGTCGAGGAGTCCCAGACCTTCGGTCTGGAGCTGGAGCTCACCGAGGGTATGCGCTTCGACAAGGGCTACATCTCGGCGTACTTCGCCACCGACATGGAGCGTATGGAGGCCGTCCTCGACGACCCGTACATCCTGATCGCCAACTCGAAGATCAGCAACGTCAAGGACCTGCTGCCGCTCCTCGAGAAGGTCATGCAGTCGGGCAAGCCGCTGCTGATCATCGCCGAGGACGTCGAGGGCGAGGCCCTGTCGACCCTGGTCGTCAACAAGATCCGCGGCACCTTCAAGTCCGTCGCCGTCAAGGCCCCGGGCTTCGGCGACCGCCGCAAGGCGATGCTGCAGGACATCGGCATCCTCACCGGCGGCGAGGTGATCTCCGAGGAGGTCGGCCTCAAGCTGGAGAACGCCACGATCGACCTCCTGGGCAAGGCCCGCAAGGTCGTCATCACCAAGGACGAGACCACCATCGTCGACGGTGCCGGCTCCGCCGAGCAGGTCCAGGGCCGGGTCAACCAGATCCGCGCCGAGATCGAGAACAGCGACTCGGACTACGACCGCGAGAAGCTGCAGGAGCGCCTGGCGAAGCTCGCCGGCGGTGTCGCGGTCATCAAGGCCGGTGCCGCCACCGAGGTGGAGCTCAAGGAGCGCAAGCACCGCATCGAGGACGCCGTGCGCAACGCCAAGGCGGCCGTCGAGGAGGGCATCGTCGCCGGTGGTGGCGTGGCCCTGCTCCAGGCCTCCCAGGTCTTCGAGAAGCTGGAGCTCGAGGGTGACGAGGCGACCGGCGCCAACGCCGTGAAGCTCGCCCTGGAGGCCCCGCTGAAGCAGATCGCCGTCAACGGTGGTCTCGAGGGCGGCGTCGTCGTGGAGAAGGTTCGCAACCTCCAGGTCGGCCACGGCCTGAACGCCGCGACCGGTGAGTACGTCGACATGATCGCCGAGGGCATCATCGACCCGGCGAAGGTGACCCGTTCCGCGCTGCAGAACGCCGCCTCCATCGCCGCGCTGTTCCTCACCACCGAGGCCGTCATCGCCGACAAGCCGGAGAAGGCCGCCGCGCCCGCCGGCGGCGGCATGCCGGGCGGTGACATGGACTTCTGATCGACCTGGTCGATCAACGTCCTTGCCGAGGGCGGCACTCCCTGTTCCGACAGGGAGTGCCGCCCTCGGGCGTGTCCTGGATCACAGCGCGGACGGGATGGGGTGGGCGGGGCCGGATAGTTGGACAGTACGTCCTATGCGTATGCACATACTGTCCGGTATCCGAAGAGGAGCCCCCACGTGACCGTCGACGCCTCCGTCGCCTCCCGCGCCGCCGAAATCCTGTCCCGGCCCGTATCGCTGGGCGGCCTGACCGTCCCGAACCGGATCGCGATGGCGCCGATGACCCGCATGTTCTCCCCGGGCGGTGTTCCCGGCGACGACGTCGTCTCGTACTACTCCCGCCGCGCCGCCGCCGGTGTCGGCCTGATCGTCACCGAGGGCACCTACGTCGGCCACGAGTCGGCCGGGCAGAGCGACCGCGTGCCGCGGTTCCACGGCGAGGAGCAGCTCGCTGGCTGGGCGAAGGTGGCCGAGGCGGTGCACGCCGCGGGCGGCACGATCGTGCCGCAGCTGTGGCACATCGGCATGGTCCGCAACCAGGGCGAGCCGCCGGTCGCGGACGCCCCGGCCGTCGGCCCCTCCGGCCTGCGCATCGGCGCCGCCGAGCCCACCGGCAAGGCCATGACCCAGGCCGACATCGACGCCGTCATCGGCGCGTTCGCCGAGGCCGCGGCCGCCGCCGAGCGCATCGGCTTCGACGGCGTGGAGCTCCACGGCGCCCACGGCTACCTGCTCGACCAGTTCCTCTGGGAGGGCACCAACCGCCGCACCGACGCCTACGGCGGCGACCCGGTCGCCCGTGCCGCGTTCTCGGCGGAGATCGTCGCGGCCGTCCGCGAGACCGTCTCGGCCGACTTCCCCGTCATCTTCCGCTACTCGCAGTGGAAGCAGGACGCCTACGACGCCCGCCTCGCCGAGACGCCCGAGGAGCTGGAGGCCATCCTGACCCCGCTCGCCGCGGCCGGGGTGGACGCCTTCCACGCCTCCACCCGCCGCTACTGGCTGCCCGAGTTCGACGACTCCGACCTCAACCTGGCCGGCTGGACCAAGAAGCTCACCGGCAAGCCCGCCATCACCGTCGGCTCGGTCGGTCTGAACGGCGACTTCATCAAGGCCTTCCAGGGCGAGGGTGCCGAGATCGGCGACCTCGACAACCTCCTGGACCGCTTCGAGCGCGACGAGTTCGACATGGTCGCCGTCGGCCGCGCCCTGCTCCAGGACCCGCAGTGGGCGCAGAAGGTCCTCTCGGGCCGCTTCCACGAGCTGGCGCCGTACGACCCGGCGGCGCTGAAGACGCTCAGCTGACCTCCCGAGGGCGGTCCCCACCCGGGCCGCCCTGGATTCACTTGCGTCAGTCAAGGACACTGGCGGAGCGCCTGTTCACCGGCACCCCGTGAGGAGATCCAGAGATGACGACGACCGAGTCCCACCCCCCGACCGGCGCCTTCGCAGGGCAGCCCGCACCGGTGGTGCGCACCACCGCCGGTGCGGTACGCGGCCGCACGGAGGAGGGTCTCGCCGTCTACCGCGGCATCCCCTTCGCCGCGCCTCCCGTGGGTGAGGCCCGGTTCCTGGCGCCGCGCCCCGCCCACGCCTGGGACGGCGTACGGGACGCGTACGCCTTCGGCCCGCCGCCCCCGCAGGACCTCGGCAACCTGGGCGGCCCGGGCCTGGTCGACCTGCCTGAGGGCGACGAGTGGCTCACGGTCAACGTCTGGACCCCCGAACCCGGTCCGGGCGCCCGCCGCCCGGTGATGGTGTGGATCTACGGCGGCGCCTACAAGCTCGGCCACTCCGGCAGCCCCGGCTACGACGCCCGGCGCATCGCGGCCGACGGCGACGTGGTGGTCGTGTCGCTCAACTACCGCGTGGGCATGGAGGGTTTCGCGTCCATCGAGGGCGCTCCCGCCAACCGCGGCCTGCTCGACCAGGTGGCCGCCCTCGAATGGGTCCGGGACAACATCGAGGCGTTCGGCGGCGACCCCGGCCAGGTCACGGTCTTCGGCGAGTCGGCGGGCGCGGGTTCCGTCGCCTCGCTGCTGGCCATGCCCAGGGCGGCGGGCCTGTTCCGGCGGGCGATCGCGCAGAGCGTGCCGGGGACGTTCTTCTCGGACGCGCTGGCCCGTGACATCGGCGCCGCTCTCGCCGCCGAGGTGGGGCTGCGCCCCACGGTCGCCGATCTGGCGACGATCCCGCCGCGCGAACTGACCTCGGCGGGTGAGTCGTTGAGCGGCAAGATGCCCCAGTACATCGACCGCTGGGGCCAGGCGGCGCCGACGGTCACGCCCTTCTCGCCGGTCGTC
Source organism: Streptomyces afghaniensis 772 (assembly GCA_000415505.1). Taxonomy (GTDB): domain Bacteria; phylum Actinomycetota; class Actinomycetes; order Streptomycetales; family Streptomycetaceae; genus Streptomyces; species Streptomyces afghaniensis. The sequence continues at coordinate 22,818 of KE354097.1, read as the reverse complement.
GACGGCGAGGTCCTGCCCACCACACCCTGGCAGGCGCTGGCGGCCGGTGCGGCGAAGGACATCGACCTGCTCGTCGGTCACAACCGCGACGAGTACCGCCTCTTCGTCGCCATGGCGGGCCGACTGGGCCAGATATCCGAGGAGCGGGCGACAGCGTCCCTCCGCCTCTTCGCCCCCGGCCCCGACGGCGAGCGGGCCTACCGCACGGCCTTCCCCGACGCCACTCCCGGCGAGCTCTTCGAACGCGTCCAGACGGACTGGCTGTTCGGCATGCCCTCCCTGCACCTGGCCGAGGCGCAGCGCGCGGGCGGCGGACGCGCGCACGTCTACGAACTGACCTGGCCGGCCCCGGGGAACGGCGGCGCGCTGGGCGCCTGCCACGGCCTGGACATCCCCCTGCTCTTCGGCACGTACGGGGCGGACCTCGGGGCCCTGCTGTTCGCGGGCACGGAGCCGTCCGCCGAGGCCGAGGCGCTGTCGTCCCGCTTCCGGTCGTCCTGGACGGCGTTCGCGAGGACGGGGGACCCGGGCTGGCCGGCGTACGAGGAGACGGAGCGGCTGGTGCAGGTGCTGGACGCGGAGCCGGCGGTGCGGGCGTACCCGGAGGAGACGTCACGGCGCCTGTGGGAGGGCCACGACTTCTCCGCCCTGCCCCTCCTGTGAGCTACAAGTTGCCCATGGGCTCGATGTCGATGCGGACCGGCGTCCCCCACACGCGCAGCACCTCGTAGTCGGTGAACTCGTGCACCAGCCGGTACGCCATGGCGGCCCGGGGAGCCTTGCGCTGGGCGGCGATGTAGAGCTCGGCCTCGCGGCGGTCCCGGCGCGGGGTGCCGCACAGCTGCCAGGTCTGGCCGTTCCACAGCTCCGGCAGCCAGCGCTGCTGGGGCTGGGGGCGGTCACCACTGACGCCGTAGCGGGACTGGACCGGTTCGGTGGGCCGGTGCTGCGGAGCGGGGCCGTTGAACTCCGCCCGGCGGGCGGCCCGGCGCCGGGTCTCGCACAGCAGGCACAGGTCGGGGGCGGCCTCGTCGACCGGGCCGTTCGGATGCTCGGGGCAGCGTGTGCTGGGCGCCGCGTTCGAGACGCTCTCCTCCAGCAGGTCCAGGGCGCGCTTCAGATCCGCCTTCACCTCGTGCAGTTTGGCGTCCGGGGTGTCGGAGGTGAGTGCCTCCCCGTGCTCGCCGAGGAGACGGAGGGCGCGGCCTAGCGCGGTGAGCTGGGCGTGGTTCATGGTTCCTATTGTCGTCAGTCGGCGTAGTCCTTGAGTTCTTCCGTGTCCAGAGTGAAGCCGACGGGGGCAGGGAGCTCCACCGGGGTGCCCAACGGGTGGGCAGCGGCCTGCTGGTATCGGCCGTCCTTGGGCTCGCTGTAGACGACGACCGTGTTCGGGGCCACCTCGGCCAGATCCGCGAAGTCCTCGATGGGCATCAGCGGGCGGTCAGCGGTACCAGGGGTCATGGTGGTGCGTCCTCCCTTCCATCGTGCCCTGCGGCGGTGACGTCGGACTGTAGGTGCCGTCATGTGCGTGCCTTCTCTCGGCGTCGTTGGGACATCGCGGCGCGGATCTGGGCCGCGCGGTCGTGAACTGTGGGGGCGGACAGAGGTGCAGGGGGTTGCGTGGGGGAGCGTTCGCCCCGGCAGGCGCTGCAACGGCCCCCTGGCAGGGACTCCGGACGCCCCGGGGCGCCGCAGGTCGCGCACTCCAGGATCCGCAACGGCGGTCGCGGGGCGGGTGGGGGCGGGAGTTTGCTGGTCAGGCGGTTGCGGACCAGGGCGGCGGCGTGGTGGACGGGCGTCGGCAGGCCGGCCGTGAGTGCGCGCAGTACGTCCGCCTCCGAGGCGCCCCGCTCGAACCACTCCGTCACCAGCGGGGCGAGCGTCGCGCAGTCGGCTTGGGAGAGGGACAGGACGGGCGCCGTCCGGCCGAGGGCGGCCAGGAGGACACATCATCGTGGAGTCACTGCGGGACGCGCTCGCGGGAGTCGGTGTCGTGCTGCCGTCGCTGAGTGTCGATCCGGTGACCGGTGCGAGCCAGGAGCCGTTCGCCCTGGTCGATCTGGGGCGGTGCAACGTAAGGACGGCCGAGCATCTGACGGACGTACTGCGCTCGCTGCCGGTGGGGGAGACACTGCGGGCGCGGGTGAGGCAGGTCAACCGTGAGCCGAAGTCACGGTGAAGCGCGGTAGCGGCGCTGGTGGGGGCGTCGCGCCGCTGTATATCGTGGCGGGTGCGAATGAACGTGCCGGCGACAGGAGTTCGGGGGACATGAGCGCGTCCGGGACGGCTGTGGAGGCCGGCGGCGGCAGCGGGACGGGCAGTTCACGTCCGGCCCTGTCCGGCGTGCGCAAGGCCGTCGGTTCCGCGCTGTGGGCCGTGCTGGTGCCCGCCCTGCTGTTGGTCGGTTCCGCGGTCGGACAGTGGGTGACCTGGCTCGGGGTCGTCGTCTGCATGGCGACCATCGCGGTCGCCGCCAGTGTCATCGGCGGTTTCTGGCACCGGGCCGGGGCGGCGACGCTCGTCTCCTTCGGCGGTTTCGCCCTGATGTTGTTCGCCGGGCCCGCCGTGTACGAGGGGTACATGGCAACCGCGGGAGAACCCGTCGACGCCGTGGTGACCCAGGTGGCCGACCGGGACCAGCGGCGCGGGCCGGACATGTTCTGCACGGTCCGGGAGCTCGGCGGGGACCGAAAGACGTACGAGGTGTCCCAGCAGGAGAACTGCTTCGGCCAGGCAGAGCCCGGCGACCGCGTCGAGATCCGCAAGGACCCGCTCGGGCTGCTCGATCCCAGGCTGCCCGACAGTCCCGATCAGCGGAACACCACGGAGATCACCCTCGCCGTCACCGCCGGACTGACCCTGCTCCTGGCGGGCGGCACCTTCTACGGCGGTCAGCGCCGCCGGAGCCGGTGAGTCAGCCGGCCGCCGCCAGGGCCGCCCGCAGATGCCCGTGGGACTCCTCCAGCAGCCGGGCCGCCGTCGGGCCGTCGACATCGGCCAGGATGATCAGGATCGCGTTCTTCACCTCGCCGTCGGTGGCGGCCAGGGCCCGTTCGATCTCCTCGTCGCCGGCGCCGGTGGCGAGGGCGACGATGCGGTGGGAGCGGGCGCGCAGTTTGTCGTTGGAGGCGCGGACGTCGACCATCAGGTTCCCGTAGGTCTTGCCCAGGCGGATCATCGTGATCGTCGAGAGCATGTTGAGGACGAGCTTCTGTGCCGTGCCGGCCTTCAGCCGGGTTGAGCCGGTGAGCAGTTCGGGACCCACGACGATCTCCACGCCGTGCTCGGCGGCGGCTGCCAGCGGGCTGCCGGCGTTGCAGGCGAGGCCGATGGTGAGGGAGCCGCGGCTGCGGGCGTACTCGACCGCGCCGATGGCGTAGGGCGTGCGGCCGGAGGCCGAGATGCCGACCACCGTGTCGTCCGGGGTCAGGCCGAGGGGCTCCAGGTCGGCACGGGCCAGTTCCCGGGAGTCCTCCGCGCCCTCCACGGAGGTGACCACGGCCTGCGGGCCACCCGCGATCAGCCCGACGACCCGGGAGGGGTCGGTGTTGAAGGTGGGCGGGCACTCGGAGGCGTCCAGGACGCCCAGCCGGCCCGCCGTGCCGGCCCCCGCGTAGACCAGACGGCCGCCCCGGGCCATCCGCTCGGCCAGGGCGTCGATCGCGGCGGCGATCTGAGGCAGCCGGGCCGCGACCGCCCCGGCGACGGTCGCGTCCTCGCCGTTCATGAGCCGCGCGATGTCGAGGGTGGGCAGCCGGTCGATGCCGGCCAGCTCCGGCCGGAACGCCTCGGTGGTCAGGGACTCCAACTCGGCTCTGAGGTCACGGGAATCGGAGGTGGAGGTCATGGGAGGGCTCTTTCCGTGTCTTTCCGGTGCGTGCCGGCCGGGGGTCGGCTCAGGGGCGGTGCCGGTGGGCCAACGCCTCGTACGACGCCGAGAGCGCCGGCGCCGCCGTCTCGTACGTCCGCTGCGCCACCCCCACGAACAGGCAGTCCACCACAAGAAGCTGTCCGGTCCGGGACGACATCGCCGCGGGACGCAGCTCGCTCTCCCGCGCGGTGGACGTGGTGAGGACGTGGTCGGCGTACTGCGAGACCGGGCCGTCCGGGCGGCCGGTGATCGCCACCGTCGTCGCCCCGCGCTCGAAGGCGACCCGCAGCGGCTCGATGACGTCCCCCGTCGACCCGGAGTGCGTGATGGCGATCGCGACGTCGCCCGCGCGCAGTTGCACGGCGTTGGTGACGGCCAGGTGCGGGTCGCTGTGGGCGTGCGCGACCAGACCTATGCGCAGCAGCTTCTGCGTGAGGTCCTGGGCGACCAGGCCGGACGCCCCGACGCCGTACACGTCCGTGCGGCGGGCACCGGTCAGCGCGGTGACGGCCGCGCCCAGCTGGACGGTGTCGAGGCCGGCGGCGGTGTCGGCGAGGGTCTGCTGCTCGTCGTAGGCGAGCTTCGCGACCACGTCGGCGATCGGGTCGTCGACCGCGATGTCCGTCGTTATGGCCGGGGCGCGGCCGGACTGCTGCTGGGCGGCGAGGCCGGCCAGGGCCAGGCGCAGGTCCCGGTAACCCGGATAGCCCAACAGCCGGGCGGTGCGTACGACGGTCGCCTCGCTGGTGCCGGTGAGTTCGGCGAGGCCGGTGACCGTGAGGGCCGCGCAGCCGGCCGGGTCGCCCGCGACGGCCTCGGCGACGCGCTGCATGGAACGCGTCATCGACGGGCCCAGCGTGCGGACCTTGGCCGCGAGGGCGGCCGGGGCCGGCGGGGTGCCGAAACTTTCCTTCACTCTTGGGGTCACTTCTGAAAGATATTTTCGGCTCGGCGCCACGGTCAAGAGTGCGCACAATGGGGGCATGGACCCCATCAGCCCCCTGGAGCAGGCACTGCACGCCGCGCGCGCCCTCGTGCTGGCCGACCTCGTCGCGGGACGCGTCGCCGAGGCGGACGTCGTCTCCCTGGTCGAGGAGTCCGTCGTGCAGCGGCGCTGGTGGGTCGAGCAGTGGCCGGAGGGCGCGCAGTACGTCGCCGGTCTGGTCGCGCAGGACGTGCAGGACGCCCTGCTGGAGCGCTACGGCCGCTGGCCGCTGTGCCCGGTGTGCGCCACCGGCGACCCGCACGCGCTGCAGGTGGAGCCGGAGTTGGGGGCCGACCCGCACTGGGTGTGCGGTGAGGCGGGCGTGAAGGTCGCGGCGCTGGGATCGCTGGGCGAGGCGCTCGGCGGAGCGGCGTCCTCGTGACCGTCTACATCGACCCGCCGACCTGGCCCGGCCATGGCCGCATGTGGTCCCACCTGATCAGCGACGTCTCGTACGAGGAACTGCACGCCTTCGCCGAACGCCTCGGCGTGCCCCGGCGGGCCTTCGAGCGCGACCACTACGACATCCCCGCCCAGCGGTACGCGGACGTCGTGGCGGCCGGGGCCGTGGAGGTCAGCAGCCGCGAGGTGGTGCGGCTGCTGCACGGGGCGGGGCTGCGCCGGCCGAAGGGGCGGACTCAGCCGCGGGGTTCGCGCAGCTCGTAGGTGACGTGCTCGATGTCCTCCGCGACGGCCTCGAACCCGGCGCGGGCGAGAACGCGGTGCGAGGGCGTGTTGTCCCGCTCGACGTTCGCGACGACGGTTCGGACCTCGTCCCGGGACAGCGCCCACGCGGACAGCGCGCGCAGCGCCTCGGTGGCGTAACCGTGGCCCCGGGCCGCTTCGACCAGGTCGTAGCCGACCTCCACCCGCCCGGACTCGTCCGGCACGCTGTGGAAGCCCATGGCGCCGAGCGCGCGGCCGTCCTCGCGCCGGACCAGGACGTACATGCCCCACTCGGGCCGGTGGACGCCGTCCTCGTACTGCTTGAACACCAGCCCGGCGCCGATGCGGGTGCCCTCGATCGGGCCGCCGTCGAGCCACTCGAAGCCGCCGTCGCCGACCGTGGAGAGATCGCTCGCCGCCGCCGGTGTGACGCCCTGGAGCGTGAGCCGGTCGGTGGGGATCACGTGGTTGTTGCTCCACCGCCACTCGGTGACCGGCTCGCGGCCGGGCAGGTCGCCCCGGCCGGTGGCCCACAGCAGGGTCCGCCACGGGGCGGGGCCGGGCTGGACGTGCGGGAAGATCCGGGTGAGGACGAAGTCGCACAGCTCGGGGGCCGGTTCGTACGCCACGCCCAGGCCCTCGGCCATGTCGTGGGTGTGCAGCAGCACCTCGGCGACGCCCATCGCGGCGAACCCCTCACGGTTCGCGCTGCGGAAGGGATACGGATGGAAGGCCCGGACCTCACGCGGGGTGGTGCGGATCGCGGCGGCGAACAGGGCGCCTGTCGTGCGGATCACCCGCAGCGCACCCGCGTTGTCCGTGCCCTCCTCCAGCGAGATCTCGAACGGCGTGTACGCCTCCTGCTCGCGCCCCGCCAGCTGCCCCGCGTACGCGATGAGGTCCTCGGCGATGTGCACCGCCGTCTCCCGGCAGCTCCACTGCAGCCGCCCGGCGCGCACCGCCTCCCAGTCCCGGTCGGTGACCGCCCCCAGCAGGCCCACGCACTCGTCGACGGCTTGCTCCACCTGTTCCGCGCCCGTTGTCCACATGCCAGGCAGGTTACGAGGGGTCGCCGGGTGGAAGCGACAGCATTTCCAGCTCGGCGGTGAGGTTGTAGCGGGCCGTCGCCTCCCACTCCGACGCTCCGTACGGCGTCCTGAACAGCCTCGGCAGGTCGAGGAGTTGGCGCAGGATCGCCGCGCGGCCGGTGCGGAAGGCCTCGTTCGGGACGAAGTGGTACTCCTCGCGGACGGCGGCGGTGTAGGCGGCGTACGCCGACGGGGGCGAGGCGAGGATCGCCAGGTCGGCGTCGCACAGCACCTGGCCGTCGGGGTCGTCGTCGGCGGGGTCGTGGCCGACGGTGAGGCGGACCAGGCGGGCCACCTCGGCGGTCCTGGCGGCGGACACGCCGGCCTCGGGCAGGGCGCGTTCGGCGAGACGGGCCGAGCGTTCCTCGTTCTCGGAGCGCTCAGGGAGGTAGACGGCGTCGTGGAACCAGGCGGCCAGCCGGACCACGTCCGGGTCGTGCGCGTACTTCTCCAGCACGTCGATGTGGTCCAGGACCGCCGTGAGGTGCGCCACCGTGTGGTAGCGGCGCTGCGGCTCCTGCCAGCGCCCGAGCAGGTCGTCGGCGTACGGGGCCGGGTCCGGGCCGGCGGCAGGGCCCCGGGCCGCTTCCAGCGTGCGGACGAAGCGGGCGCGGAGGGCGTCGATATCGGCCATGGGGGCATTCTCCCGCCGAGCGGGGTCGGACACCTAGCGTGGGTCCCATGACGACTCCTGCTGATGTGCACGACGTACGGGACCCCGAGCAACCCGGGAGGCTGCTCGCGATCGAGCGTGACGCGCTGATCCCGCTGTTGCGGGCCAGGGCCGAGGAGGACTTCGCGCTGCCTGTGGGCGCGTGCCCGGGCTGGTCGGTGCGGTCGGTGCTGGCGCACTGCTCGGCCGCGCTCACCCGGGTGGTGGAGAACCGGTTCGAGGAGGGCGTGTTCTCGCCCGAGGCGAACGACCGGGACATCGCCGAGCGGGACGGCTGGAGCAACGCGCGCGTGGTCGACGAGCTGGAGCGCGGGATGACCGAGGCCGGGCCGGTGATCGCCGGGGCGGACGGGAAGCTGGACGGCCTCGCGCTGGGGGAGTGGGTGCACGCCGGGGACGTGCGCGACGCCTTCGGCGAGCCCGGGGCGTACGGCGGGGCCGGGCTGCCGGACGCGCTGGCGCTGCTCGCCCGGATCACCCGTGAGCGCGGGCATGTGCCGCTGCACGCCGACCTCGACGACCTGGACGAACCGCTGCGGCTCGGGGAGAGCGCCGGGGAACGGCCCCCGGGGCGCTTCATCGGGGACGGGCCGACCCTGGTGCGGCTCTATACGGGGCGGCCGGTCGACGGGGCCGAGTTCGAGCTGGTCGGGGTGGAGGCGAAGGACCTGAACATCTTCGGATGAGCCAGGTCCGCGGGGCGTGGGAGGCGGCGGGAGCGGGCAGCGTAGTCTTGATTGGACTAGACCTGTCTGGCCTAGACCTGTTGTCGTACACCGACGCCATGCCGACGAAGGGGCCCCATGAGCAAGCGTGCAGTCCTGGAGGTGATCGCCCTCGGCGTCGAGGACGCGGTCGCCGCCCAGGCCGGAGGCGCGGACCGGCTGGAGCTGGTCACCGACATGGCGGCCGACGGGCTCACCCCGTCGGCCGCCACCGTCACCGGGATCCGCCGGGCCGTCGACATCTCCCTGCGGGTGATGCTGCGGCTCGCCGACGGCTTCGCGGCCGGTGACGTCGACCGGCTGGCGGGCGTGGCCGCCGGACTGCGGGAGGCCGGGGCGGAGGAGTTCGTGCTCGGGTTCCTCGACGCGGACGGCGCGGTGGACCTGGCGGCGGTGGAGCGGGTCGTCGGCGTGCTGGACGGCTGCCCCTGGACCTTTCACCGGGCCATCGACCGGGCCGCCGACCGGGACGCCCTGCGCAAGCAGCTGGACGGGATGCCCGGGCTGGACACGTACCTGACGGCCGGGTCGGCGGCCGGGGTCGACGACGGGCTTTCCGTACTGCTCGCGGAGGCGGCCCGGCAGGGGGAGCCGGGGTACGAGCAGCATCTCCTGGTGGGGGGCGGGCTGCGGCTCGACCACGTGCCGAGGCTGCTGACGGCCGGGGTCGACGGCTTCCACATCGGCGGGGCGGCCCGGCCGGAGGGCTGGGAGGCACCGGTGTCGGCGGATGCCGTCGCGCGGTGGCGGGCCGCCCTGGACTCCGTCTGAACGCCCCCGGGCCGCACCCGCGGGTGACGGTGACGGTGACGTTTTGACAACACCTTCACGGGCGGCGGAGTTCACCGTCGCACGTTCCACCGGTCGCCTCTGTACGGGGAAGCAGGGGATGTACCCCGGCGTTGTGCCGTTGCATGAGCCTGCGCTTCTCACTGATGGGTCCGGTACGAGCCTGGCGCGACGAAGAGGAGATCGAACTGGGGCCGCGCCAGCAGCGGGCGGTGCTGGCGGCGTTGCTGCTGAACAACGGCATCCGGCTGAGCAACGACCAGTTGATCGGCATGGTCTGGGACGACCCGACGCCGAGCGCTGTGATGGCGTTGCGGACGTACGTGTACAAGATTCGCAAGACGCTTCCGGAGCTGAACCTGAAGTCCAGGGACGGCGGGTACACGGTCCGCGCCGAGATCGTCGACGACTGCCGCGGCGAGCCCTTGGAAGGCCTCCGGAGCGCCTACTTCGACGCGCAACGGGTGCGGCTCGGCGACCACCGGCTCAAGGCGCGGGAGGACTGCCTCGAACGCGAGCTCGACGTGCTGGAGCTGCAGAAGCACGTCGCCGCCTTCCCGCTCAGGGAACGACCGCGTGCCCTCCTGATGCGCGCGCTCTACCTGGAGGGCAGGCAGGGGGAGGCACTTGACCACTACCACCGGGCGCGCGCACTCCTCAACGAGGAGCTCGGCCTCGACCCAGGGCCGGAGCTGCGCGAGGTCCACGCGCAGATCCTCAACGGCGACCTCGCCCCGCCGCGCAGGCCGGAGCAGCTGCTGCCGGATCTGATCGACTTCACCGGCCGCGCCGAGGAGATCGAGCAGGCTCTCCGGACGTTGCCGGGCACCGTGGGCATCACCGGTATGCGGGGCAGCGGCAAGACCGTGCTGGCCACCCGGATCGGCCACCTCGTCAAAGGACGCTTCCCGGACGGGCAGATCTTCGTCAGGGGCAGGGACGTCGCCGACGAGCTGTTGCGCGCGGTCGGCGTGGAGAACCCCGTCGGCGACAAAGCCGCACTGTGGCGGGAGAAGGCGCGCGGCAAGCGGTTCCTGGTGGTGGTCGACGACGTGCAGGACGCGGCGGCCGTACGCGATCTCGCCACGCCCGGCTCGGCGATGATTCTCACGAGCGTCCGCCGGTTGAACGAGCTGCCGGGGGTGACCTGGCTGAAGATCGCCGGGCTGACCGAGCGGGAGGCACGGGAGTTCTTCCGCAAGGCCTTCGGCCCGGTGCGCGCTGACGCGGAACCCGAGCAGGCCGGGGTGCTGCTGGAACGCCTCTCGCGCCTGCCGGGCCCCATCAGGGTGATCGGCGGCAAGCTCAGCTCGCGTCCTCACTGGACGATCGAGATGGCCCTGCTGCAGATGCAGCGGGAGAGCACGCTCGACGGCGTGATCCCGTCCGACTGCGCCGCGATGCTGGCCCCGTTGATCGCGGCCGAGGAGCAGCTGAGCGATCCGGAACGGCGCATGCTCAGGTGCTTCGCGCGCCAGGACGCCGAGGTGATCGACAGTCACAAGGCGGCGGAAATGTCCGGGGCCGACCCCGGTGAGATCGAGCTGGTGCTGGAGTCACTCGCGGTCGTGCACCTGATCGAGCCGCTCGTACTCGGCCGCTACCGGCTGCCGCAGTTCGTGCGCCTTTACTTCGGGCGGCGCACAGCGGCCCTGACCGCCTGATTCATTTCGAAGCCCTCGACCTGACCAGGCCGTATATCCGGAAATTATGCTCTGACGATCTGACACGGCCAGGTTTGCAGACATGTCAACCAACGAACTTCAGGGCAAGAAGGCACTCGTCACCGGCGCCACGTCGGGTATCGGCCGCGCGATCGCGGTCAAGCTCGCGGAGGCGGGTGCCACCGTCTACGTGACGGGGCGCAGGGCCGAGCTCGGCAAGGAGACCGTCGAGCTGATCGAGCAGGCGGGCGGGACGGGCCACTTCGTCGTCGCGGACGTCGCGAAGATCGACGACGTCCGCAAGCTCGCCGAGGAGGTCGGTGAGGTGGACGTGCTGGTGAACAACGCAGGCATCTTCCCGTTCTCGCCGACCCCCGAGCAGTCGCTCGACAGCTACGAGCAGGTGTTCGACATCAATGTTCGTGCGTCCTACTTCCTGACAGCCGCGCTCGCGCCGGCCATGGTGGCCAAGAAGAAGGGGGCGATCGTCAACGTGTCGTCGGTCGCCGCGCAGATCGGCACCCCGGTCGGCTCCGTCTACAACGCCTCCAAGGCCGCGATGGACGCGCTGACCCGGTCGTGGGCCGTCGAGTTCGGCGCGGCGGGCGTTCGCGTCAACTCTGTGGCGCCCGGCCCGATCCGGACCGACATGGCCGTCGACACGGTGGGAGAGATGTTCGAGGCGTTCAGCCAGAACACACCGCTCACCCGCGCCGGCGAGCCTGAGGAGATCGCCGAGGCCGTGGTGTTCCTGGCTTCCGACAAGGCCAGCTACATCACCGGCGCGGTGCTCACCGCCGACGGCGGCTTGGTCGCGACCTGAGGGCGGGAGCGACTGCTTGGCGCTGACGGGCCTCCCGCGGGCATCACCGCCAGTGATGCCCGTCGTGCAAGCCCGAGGCTTCAGCGAAGGGGAGTCGACGCCAACTGTGGCGGCAGCCCGGCCGCGTGCGTGACGACAAGGCCGGACACCGCGCGCGTCAGCGCCACGTACAGGCGTCGCAAGCCCGTCCGTTCGTCCGGCTCGCCGTCGACCACCGCCTGGGGCTCGTCCAGGACGACGTAGTCGTACTCCAGACCCTTCGCGAGCGACGCCGGGACCAGGGTCAGGCGGGTCTCCTGGGTCGTCTCCTCGCCGGGGCCGAGGTAGGGGATCCCGGCCTCCGCCAGGGCCGCCGCCAGCTCCGGGACCCGGGCGTCCGCCGCGATCAGGCCCGTCGAACCCTCGTGGCGCAGGGATGCGCGGCAGGCTTCGACCACGTCGGCGATGCCGGTGACCTCCCGGACCTCGAAACGGCCCGGGTTCTCACGGATCGACACGACCGGGGTGAGCCCCGGGGCGATGTGCGGGAGCAGCCGGGAGGCGTAGGTGATGACGTCCGTCGGCACGCGGAAACCGGCCGTCAGCTCCTCCACCATCGCGTCCGTCTTGCCCAGGTGGGCCAGCGCCTCCTGCCAGCTCCGGGTCGCCCACGGCGTGGTGCCCTGCGCCAGGTCGCCGAGGACGGTCGCACTGCCGGTCGTGCAGCGGCGGCCGACCGCCCGGTACTGCATGGGGGAGAGGTCCTGCGCCTCGTCGAGGACGACATGGCCGAGGGAGTGCGTGCGCTGGATCAGGTCGGTGGCCTCGTCGATGAGGACGGCGTCCGCGGCGGACCACTTGGCGGACCTGACGCTGCGTGCCGGTCTCGCCCACAGCACCGCCTTCTGCTCCTCCTCGTCGAGGATCCCCTCCGCGTGCTCGGCGAGGAAGTCCGCGTCCGACAGCAGGCGCAGCACCAGCTTCGCCGGGTCGACGGCCGGCCAGACCTGCTTGACGGCCGCCTTGACCGCGCTGTTGCGGGCCACCGCGTCCTGCCCCCGGTCGTCCGGCGCCTCCCCCGACCGCTCCATCTGCACCAGCACCGCGTGCGCGATGCGCTGCGGCAGGGCCTCGCGTGCGGCGCCGTAGCGGATGTCGCGGTCGAGCAACTCGCGGACGATGTCCTCCAGTTCGTACGCCGCCACCCGCCAGCGGCGGGAGCCGCGCACGACCACGACCGGCTCGGTGGGCATCGTGACGTGCGAGTAGAGGGCCCTGCGCAGCACCTGCGCCATGCGGGCGTCGCCCTTGACGACCGCCGTCGTCGCGTCGTCCGTCCCCTGGATCTCCACGTGCGCCACCAGGTCCTCTACGGTGGCCTGCTGGACCGTCAACTCGCCCAGGGCGGGCAGCACTTGCTCGATGTAGTGCAGGAAGGACCGGTTCGGTCCGATCACGAGAGTCCCGGTGCGGGCGAGGCGCTCGCGGTGGGCGTAGAGGAGGTAGGCGACCCGGTGCAGGCCGACGGCGGTCTTCCCGGTGCCCGGGCCGCCCTGCACGCACACCGTGCCGGAGAGCCCCGACCGGACGATCTCGTCCTGCTCGGGCTGGATCGTCGCGACGATGTCCCGCATCGGGCCGACGCGGGGCCGCTCGATCTCCTGCTGGAGCAGCTTGCTGGTGCGCGCCGCCTCACCCGGGTCCGACAGGTGCTCGTCCTCGTACGCCGTGAGGTCGCCGCCCGTGTAGCCGAAGCGGCGGCGCAGCGCGATGTCCATCGGGTCCTTCTTGGAGGCCCGGTAGAACGGCTGCGAGACGGGGGCGCGCCAGTCGATCACCATCGGGTCACCGTCGTGGTCGTGCACGTGCCGCCGCCCGATGTAGAAGCGCTCTCCTTCCGCGCCCTCGGCCTGCTCGGCGCCCGGCGCGCGCAGGTAGTCGAGCCGCCCGAAGAACAGCGGGGTGTCGCTGAGGTCGGCCAGAGCCTTGATGCGTTCCTCGATCTGATGGGCCAGCACCTCGGCGTTGACCCAGTTCGCGGTGACGTCGCTGATGTCGAGGGCCTCGACGTCCTCGCGCATGGCACGCAGGGCGGAACGGGACGCGGCGAGGTGGGAGCGCTCACGGGAGAGCGGGTCGTCGACGGGCGTGGACAAGGGGGTGCCTCCGGAGGACCTGCTGGAGAGATGGCGGTGAGATGCCGGCCGGTTTCCGTCCGGTCGGCGGCGCTCCGTGAGGGAGGCGGGCAAGAGCGGAGATCCTAGAGGAGCGGGGGAGGCGACCGCCAACGGTTTTTCTCGCCCCTGATTCTCGCCCCCTGATTCTCGCCCCCTGATTCTCGCCTCCTGATTCTCGCCTCCTGTTCCTCGTCCCCTAGGGGACGAAGCCCTCCTCCCTGAGGGGCAGGAGTCGGTCCGCAGGCGTACGAGCGGGGCAGGCGGGTTCGGCCCTCAGGCCGACGCGGACTTTACGTACGGAAACGCACCATGGAGACATGAGCGCAGCAACCATCTCCCCCGCCCCGGCGCCGGGCCGCCCGCCCGGCGCCACCGCCGTGGCAGGCAGCCACAGTCACCGCCTCGGCGATGCCCTGCGCGCCGTCAGGGTGTTCGCGGGCGCCGCCTTCGACGTGATCATCCTCGGCCAGTACGGCGAGGAAGTGGGCTTGGTCCGCCGCAAGTGAGCGGCCCCGCCGCCCGCGAGCGGCCCGCCGGCCTCAGCTCTCCGTGAGCAGCTCGTCCGCGTCCATGATCCGGTACGCGTACCCCTGCTCCGCCAGGAAGCGCTGGCGGTGCGCGGCGAAGTCCTGGTCGAGGGTGTCCCGGGCGACCACCGAGTAGAAGTGGGCCTTGTGGCCGTCGGACTTCGGGCGGAGCACCCGGCCCAGCCGCTGGGCCTCCTCCTGGCGCGACCCGAACGTGCCGGACACCTGGATCGCGACCGTCGCCTCCGGCAGGTCGATCGAGAAGTTCGCGACCTTCGACACGACGAGCACGCTGATCTCGCCCTCCCGGAACGCGTCGAACAGCTTCTCCCGCTGCGCGTTCGACGTCTCGCCCTTGATCACGGGCGCCCCGAGGTGCTCGCCCAGCTCGTCGAGCTGGTCGATGTACTGGCCGATGACGAGGATCTGCTGCCCGGCGAAGCGGCGGACGATCGCCTCCGTGACCTTCCGCTTGGTGTCCGTCGTCGCACAGAAGCGGTACTTCTCCTCCGCCTCGGCCGTGGCGTACGCGAGCCGCTCCGCGTCCGTCAGATTGACCCGGACCTCCACACAGTCGGCCGGCGCGATGTAGCCCTGCGCCTCGATCTCCTTCCAGGGCGCGTCGAACCGCTTGGGCCCGATCAGGGAGAACACGTCCGACTCGCGCCCGTCCTCACGCACCAGCGTGGCCGTGAGGCCCAGCCGCCGCCGCGCCTGCAGGTCCGCGGTGAACTTGAAGACCGGCGCCGGCAGCAGGTGCACCTCGTCGTAGACGATCAGGCCCCAGTCCCGGGAGTCGAACAGCTCCAGGTGCGGATAGACGCCCTTCCGCCTGGTCGTCAGCACCTGGTACGTGGCGATCGTGACGGGCCGGATCTCCTTCTTCGTCCCGCTGTACTCGCCGATCTCGTCCTCGGTGAGCGACGTCCGCCGCACCAGCTCGTGCTTCCACTGCCGGGCGGAGACCGTGTTCGTGACGAGGATCAGGGTCGTGGACTTCGCCTGCGCCATCGACCCGGCGCCGACCAGCGTCTTGCCCGCGCCACAGGGCAGGACGACCACGCCCGACCCGCCGTGCCAGAAGTTCTCCACGGCCTGCTTCTGGTACGGCCTGAGCGCCCAGCCGTCCTCGGCCAGCTCGATCGGGTGCGCCTCACCGTCGACGTACCCGGCGAGGTCCTCGGCCGGCCAGCCCAGCTTCAGCAGGGTCTGCTTGATCTGCCCCCGCTCGGAGGGGTGCACGGCGACCGTGTCCGGGTCGATCCGGGCGCCGACCAGCGGCGCGATCCGCTTCGACTTCAGGACCTCCTCCAGCACCGGACGGTCGGTGGTGGTCAGGACCAGCCCGTGCGCCGGGTGCTTGGACAGCGTGAGCCGCCCGTAGCGGTCCATCGTCTCGGCGATGTCGACCAGCAGCGCGTGCGGCACGGGGTAGCGGCTGTACTGCACCAGCGCGTCCACGACCTGCTCGGCGTCGTGACCCGCAGCCCGGGCGTTCCACAGGCCCAGCGGCGTCACCCGGTAGGTGTGGATGTGCTCCGGCGCCCGCTCCAGCTCCGCGAACGGGGCGATGGCCCGACGGCAGTCGCCGGCCTGCTCGTGGTCGACTTCCAGGAGCAGGGTCTTGTCGGACTGGACGATGAGAGGTCCGTTCAACGCGGGTCCCTTTCTGGAGGCGGCACCCTGGCGTGGGTGCTCGGCCAAACGTCCAGTGTGCCTCATACACGAACGATCACGTCCGGCTCTCCACGGGGCGCATGCCGACTCCGATCCGCCTTCGCACCTGGTCGGCGAGGTCGAGCGTGTCGACTTCCCTCTCCCTGTCGCCGGTCCGGTGATAAAGATCGGCGGCGAGATTCAGGTTCTCCAGGGCCTCGGTGTTGCAGCCCTGCTGGAGAAGCGCACACGCGAGACTCCTGAGCTCGGCGGCCAGACCATGATCGTCCTTGCCCTCGAGGAATGCCTCCAAGGCGAGGGTATGCAGCCGTACAGCCTTGTTCCACTTGCCCTGCCGCTGGCGTACGAGGGCCATGTTGCCCAAGGTCATCGCCTCACCGCGGCGGTCTCCGAGTCGGCGCAACGTGGCCAGTGCCTCTTGCTGCGCTGTGAGAGCCGCTTCGAACTCTCCGGCAGCGGTCAGCGTGCCGGCGAAGTTGCACAGCTCGGTCGCCCTGTCATGGGGGATGAGCAGGCCGTCGGCCATGTCGAGGGCGCGTTTGTGCAGCTCTACGGCCTGCTCGGCCTGCCCCTCGTCGCGTGTCGCCATGGCGAGGCTGCCCAGTGCCTGGGCGTAGCCGCGCAGATCGCCCTGTTTCCGGAAGGTCTTCGCGGCCTTGCGCAGGGCGCGGGCGGCCTCCTCTGTCCGGCCCAGCTCGGCCAGTGTCTCGCCGGCGTTGCCCAGAGCGCGTGCCACTCCGATCCGGTCACCGGCGCGCTTGAACAACTGGGCGGCTTCGGTGTGGGCCGCCACGGCCTGTTCGAACTTGCGCTGCTCATGGAGCGAGAGCCCGAGGTTGTTCAGTGCGCTGGCCAGAGCCTGGCGCTTCTTCAGCCTTCGGCAGATCTTGATGGCCTTGTGGTGCGCGTGAACAGACCTGCGCAGCTTGCGCTTGTCCCGCAGCACGACGCCGAGAGAGCTCAGCAGAGATGCCTCGCGAAAGCCGTCTTTGCGCCGTCGACTCGACTGGATGCCCGCGGACAGCACCAGCCCGGCATCCTCCGGGTAACGCATCTCCATCAGGAATTTCGAGACGGGCACCGCCAGGGCCACGCACATCAGGTCGTCGTCGGCGGAGTGAGCCCACAGAACAGCGGCGACCAGGGTGTGTCGCTCGGTCTCCAGCCACTGCAGGGCCTCGCTTCGGTCCGGGAACACGGACTCAGCCGCAGGACGCGATGTCGGGGGGTGGAAAAGCCTTTCACCCGCCAGGGTCGTCATCTCGTGGAAATGGGCGAGCAGACGCATGAGGCCCTCGCCCCAGGGGTCGTTGCCCGAGACGAGTCGCTCCCGGGAGTAGAGGCGCACGAGACTGTGCTGCTGCCAGCGGCCGTAAAGACCCCGTGGCTCGACCAGGTGCCGGCGGGCCAGGTCCAGCAGGAGCCGTTCGGTCTCTTCGACGCTCTCGCCGTACAGCTGGGCGGTCGCCTCGGTGGAGAAGTCCGGTCCGGGATGCAGGGAGAGCAGCCGGAAGAGTCCTGCCTGGTCTTCGGCGAGCCTTCGGTAGGACAGTTCGAAGGCCGCGGTCACAGCGCGTTCCTCCCGGCTCAGCACCGAGAGCCTGGAGTGCGCGCCCTCAAGGTCCCGGCGGAGCCGGGACAAGGGCCGGGTCGGCACGTCCACGAGCAGGGACGCCAGGATGCGCAGAGCCAGCGGCAGCCCGCCGCACAGCGCGACGAGCCGGTCGGCCTCGTTCACCTCGGCCGCCACTCGCGCATCCTCGGGCAGGGCCGTGCGGAGGGTGTCAGCCAGCAGCTCGCGTCCTTCGTCGGCGGGCAGCTCCCGGAGGGTCAGTGCCAGTGCGTCCAGTTCCGCGAGGGAGTGTCGTGAGGACACGAGCGTGGCCGTGCTCCCGTCGCTCGGCAAGAGGTGGCGGATCTTGCCCGTGGCCGGTACGTCGTCCAGGACGACCAGGACCCTTCGCCCGGCAGCGGCCAGTGCGTCCAGTGCGGAACGGTAGACGAGCGCGCGATCCTCGATGCCGGGAGGAATGTGTTCAGGGGGGATGCCGAGAGCCCGCAGGAGGGTGCCGAGCGCCCGCTTCGGCGACACCCTGCGCTCCGCGTCGTAGCCGTGCAGATCGACGAAGAGGACCCCGCCGGGGAACCAGTTCTCTTCACGCAACGCGCGGTGAGCGGCCTGGAGCACGAGTTCGGTCTTGCCCGTCCCGGCGAGTCCGGCCACCACCACCGTGCCCGTCGTCTCGTCGGTTTCGCCCGGCACCGCCGGTGCCAAGGCTGCCAGGACCTCGTCCAGCTGGCTGCGCCGCCCCACGAAGGACGCCGAGCGCCGGGGGAGCCCGGCGAGCGCGGGGTCCGGGCGGTCCGGGAGGGTGAGGGTAATGGTCCGGCCCTGGACGACGACGCCGAAGAAGACTCCTCCGCTGATGTGGTTCTCGGTTGTGCCGGTCACTCGCCGGCCTCTCGGTGACGGGCGAGGGCCCTGTTGAAGGCGATCACTTCGGCGGCGGTGAACCCGCTTCTGGTGTCCTCGGTGACCACGTACCCGACCTCGCGCCAGGCGTGGAGGAACGCGGGGTCGACGCCCATCTCCTTCGCGCGCTCCGCCATGCGCAGCAGCATGTCGTCGAAGTACTCCTTGGTGAGACGGGTGGGCTCGTCGGCCTCGGGGTCGAAGAACAGCGGGTCGCCCGGTCCCGGCTCCCGGCCGAACTTCTCTCGGAAGGCCTCCAGTTGGCCTTCCAGTCCTTCCATCAACTCCCGTCCCTGCGGGGTGTCGGCCGAGATCCACAGAGCGGAGCTGCCGTCCGCGTTCCAGATGCGCTCGACGGGACGGTCGGACCGGCGGCGCGTGGCAGCCGTTCCGCGGGACTTCTTGCGGACCTTTCGCTGCACCGCCTCGCGCACGGCCTCACGCCGCTGGGCCCATCGCTCGTCCGACTCCTTCGGCGTGCCGTCCCTGCTGTCGGCACTGTCGGCACTGTCCGTCTGATCGAGATCGAGGTCGGGGTCGGCGGCACCGCCCCGAGCAGCGGCGGCCATGCGCATTCTCGCGTGCATGCCCACCCAGTCCAGCAGATCCGGGGTGACCGTCTCCTCTCGCGTCGTCACCTCGGGAATCCCCAGCTCGAAGGCCAGGCGAGGCAGGGCCAGACCGGGAGAACTCGTCCACAGCAGGGCATCCGAGGGGAACGGCTCGGTGAAGGCGGGTACGGCGAAGAGATGCCCGAGAGCGTCGGCGACCGGCATCTCCAACTCGGGAGCGAGAAGGAGGATGTCGAGCACAGGTACCAGCGTCGACGCCTCGTCCAGGGCGACAGCCCACGCCCGGGCATGTTCGGCCATGTCTTCCAGAAGTTCGCCGGGCTTCGTCATGAGCATCGCGTACAAGGCCGGCAGCAACAGCCCGGAGTTCTCTTCCACCGGCAGACCGGCTTCCTGGAACCGGCGCAGCCCGTCGCGGAGAACCGTCTGAGGCGTGTCATCGGCCCACGACTCCTCCTCCGCGTTCTCCCAGAACCGCCGGATCCGCTCCTTCGCGTCCTCCGGCGGGTCGGAGAGTCGCAGATCCAGAGACGGCCCGCAGGCCGCACGGCAGTCCTGGAGAGCCACCTCGGGCAGGAGTCGCCGGGGCAGTCGGCGCTGGTCGAGTCCGGCCCCTTCGAGCCGGCCGGTGAGCGCCAGCATCAGTTCCCCGTCGTCCACCGGAATCCCGAGCTCCGCGCTCGCCGAGACGGCCTCGCGTACGAAGCGTTTGACGCCCTTCCCGTGCACGGTGCCACGCAGGAGGCGCAGCCATGCGTCACGTGCGTTGGCGAACTCGAGCTCGTCACGGAACCACTTGGGCCAGACTGTTCCCAGGAACAGCACGTCCAAGGGGTCCACCTCCTGGTGCCAGTACGGATCGGTCCCCTCGTGCTGGGCGTAACCCAGCGCCCCGTAACCGAACGCGTAGGCCCCGGCCAGGCTGAGCTTTCCCGGGGCGTTCGAGCGCAACAGCCGCTCGAGTGCCTCCTCGCCGAGCGCTCGAGGGTTCTCACTGCCCGTGACGTCGACGGAGGCAGCACAGACCGCCTTCCGCGCCCGCCGTTCCTGCTTCTTCCTCGATGCTTTGCCCACATCGCCCTCCCTGGAGCCAGGGTGGCGCATTGCACTGAGCAACTCACCCGCTTGGTCACATCCGGTCGTACAGGATGTCTATTCATCCCTGCGAGTGCATGGATGGAGCCATATGGCCGCGGTTTCCGAACAATGGCTGGTCGTGCAGCCCCCCACTGACTTCCGGTCCTCCCGCGCCCCGTCCCCGCCGACCGCCATGCTCGGGTACACCCTGTTCGCGACCCGCTGGCTCCAGGCTCCGCTCTACTTCGGCCTGGTCGTCGTCCAGGGGGTGTACGTCTACAAGTTCTTCAACGAGCTGTGGACGTTAATCCTCCGGTGCGTGTCCGGGCGGGCCACCGAGACCTACGTCATGCTCTCGGTGCTCAAGCTGGTCGACGTCGTCATGATCGCCAACCTGCTGATCATGGTGATCGTGGGTGGCTACGAGACCTTCGTCTCGCGCATCGACCTCACCGGCCACCGCGACCAGCCGGAGTGGTTCTCGCACGTCAATCCCAATGTGCTGAAGGTGAAGCTGGCCACCGCCATCGTGGGCATCTCGTCAGTCCACCTGCTCCAGATGTTCGTGGACGTCCAGCACACCGCGCAGCACTCCCTGCTGTGGGGCACGACGATCCACATGGCGTTCATCCTGTCGGCGGCGATCCTCGCGTACATGTCGGGGCCGATGGCCGCGCACGCGGATCGCGGACATGCCGAGCGGCCTCCGGCCGGGCCCGAGCCGGCAAGGCCTCCCCAGGCGGAGCAGAACCATGGAGACCAGCGGCACGGGAAGCTGGAGCAGGACGCCCCGGCCGCCACCCCCGCCCTGCCCCGCCAGCCCTCCCCCGACGCGGACGCCGAGACCCGGATCCGCGCCGCCGGGTTCCCGGCCCGCAAGCTGCTGGAGGACTTCGACCAGCAGCACCCCCGGGGCCTCGACCGGGAGGTCCTGGCCCGGCTCGGCAAGGCGGAGTTCGTCACCGCCCGGCGCAACGTGGTCCTGGTCGGCCCGCCCGGCACCGGCAAGACCCACCTCGCCATCGGCCTCGGCGTGCGGGCCTGCCGGGCCGGGCACCGGGTGCTGTTCGCGACCGCCGCCGAGTGGGCCGCCCGGCTCTCCGAGGCCCGGGCCGCCGGCCGGCTCGACGCGGAACTGGCCGCCCTCGACGACTACCCCCTGCTGATCGTCGACGAGGTCGGCTACACGCCCATCGACGCGGCGACCGCCGGACTGTTCTTCCGGCTGGTCGCCCACCGCTACGAGCGTGCCTCGCTGATCGTGACCAGCGACCGCCCGCTCGGCCGCTGGGACGAGGTCTTCGGCGGCGCCTGCGCTCCGGCGATGGTGGACCGCCTCGCCCATCACGCCGAGCTCGTCCGGCTGGACGGGGACAGCTACCGGACGCGCCGCGCTACTTCAGCGTGGGCAGACTGACGTTGTTGATCAGCGGTCCCTCGATGCCGACCCCCTCGCTGATCAGGGGCTCGCCCGCGGCGGCCGGCAGGGGCAGTGGCGGCGCGTGGGCCGCGGCGGCGGAGGGCGCGAGCACGCCCACGAGGGCCACGGCGCAGAGAGCGACGGCGGGGAGCTTTTCTGGCATGGGAACGACAGGGCCTTTCACGGATCGAGAGACGAGGGACACCCCACCGCGGGCCGGCCCGGGGACGCCGGGGCCGGCCCGATGGCGCGCGGCAGGCGGATCAGACCTGCGGTGTCTCGAGGACGAGGCCGGCGACATCGATGCTCACCGCGGCGGCCGGAGTGGCCAGCCCGCCGAACGTCATCAGGGCGGCGGTGGCCAGGACGGCGGCGACTCGACGGACAACGCGCATACTGGGACTTCCTTTCCACAAGGGCTCGCAGGACACCCGGTGGCTGCCCCCGCGCGAACGGCGGAATGCGGCACGCCCGGCAAGGTCGCCCAAGGGTGGGAAATCCCCGGCGTGGCGTGCATGAACGCCGGCGTGCACCCGAACGGGTGAGACGAGGCCCAGGCGGAACGGGCCGTCAGCCCGCGTCGTCGGCGAGCTCCGCGACCCCGGTGATCCGGTGCAGCGGGTACGTACGGACCTCGTCCGCCGTGTGGTCGTACGCCGTGACGAAACCGCCCTCGACGCGGATCGGGGCGATGACCCGCTGGCTCGCGGCCCCCTCGGCGTTGACGTAGCCGATCCACAGGGCCTCGCCGGTCAGGACGGCGGCCTGCATGGTGGCGAGGGTCTCGGCGGAACCGGTGCGGGGCAGTTCGCCGTTGGCCGCCGGAGCCGTGCCGGGTTTGCGCGGGGTGGTGGAGGCGAGGTCGCCGGCCCGGATGGCGCGCAGCGCCGCCGCGAGGAGCGTGTCGTCGGGGACCGGTGGGCCGTCCGGCACCGGCTCGGGTGCGCTGCGAGGCGGGGTCCGGTGCGCGTGCGCGCGGGTGATCAGCACATCGCCCTCGGCGGACTCGGCGGCCGGCGCGAACCCCATCGCCCGCAGGCCCTCCAGCAGCCCCGCCGGGTCGGTCTGCGCGGCCAGCACGGTCGGGGCGAGCCGGCGCAGCCCGAGGGAGGCGGCCCGCTTGTCGGCGAGGATCTCGCCCAGCACCGCGTCGTCGTCGCAGCGGACGTACGCCGAGGCCGCGCCCACGCGCAGCTGCCCGTGCCTGCGGGCCACGTCGTCAATCAGGTACGTGAGCGGCTGCGGCACCGGCGTACGGGAGTGCGCGGCGAGGAAGGCGTGCAGGTCCGAGGCGCTCCGCCCGGCGTCGAGGGCGCGCCTTACCGAACCGGGCGTGAAGCGGTAGACGGTGGCCCCGCCCTTGGACTCGACGTCCGCCAGCACGCCCAGCATGTCGGCGAGCGGGCGCTGCAGGGGCCCGGGCGCCACCGCCGTCAGGTCGGCCTGGAGCAGCACGTGGTCCAGCGGCTCGGGCAGCAGGGGCGTGAGCAGCCGGGCCGCGGCGGCGGAGGCGACGGCCTGTTCGGTGGCGGAGAGGGTGGGGACAGTGGGGTGGGGCGGTGGTAGGACGGGGAGCTTCGTCCCCGTGGCCCGGAGGCTCCGGCGTTCCGGGCTCCGTGGGCGGGACGCCGG
>KE354096.1 GCA_000415505.1 Streptomyces afghaniensis 772 | reverse complement strand
CGGCTTCGCGTTCTACGCCAACACCCCTGGTCACGCCCCAGCTGGTGCAGGCGCCCGAGGCGACCGGTACGGGGCTCGGGCTGTCCATCGTCGCCACCGGCCTGTGCCTGCTGCCCAGCGGTGTGGTCATGCTGCTGCTGTCGCCCGTCTCCGCCCGGATCTCTGCCGCGCGCGGGCCGCGCGTCACGCTCGCCCTCGGGGCGGCGGTCATCGCCGCCGGGTACGCGGTCCGCATCGCCGACAGCCGCGACCTGTGGATGATCATCGCGGGGGCCACGGTCGTCGCCACCGGGACCACCCTGGCCTACTCGGCGCTGCCCACGCTCATCCTGCGCGCCGTGCCGGCCGGGC
>KE354095.1 GCA_000415505.1 Streptomyces afghaniensis 772 | reverse complement strand
TGCCCGACGAGGCCGGTACGCCGCTGCGCCTCGGGGCCGCGGCCCTGACCGGCGAGGACGTCAAGGAGGCCGCCGCCCGTTTCGACCAGCAGGGCGGAGCCGGGTGGCACGTCACGGTCGACTTCGAGGGTGACGGCCGCGCCGGCTGGGCCCGGCTGACCGGCGAGGCCGCCTGCCACCCGGCGGGCGACCCGGCGCGGCGGGTGGCCATCGTCCTCGACGACAAGGTCATCTCCTCGCCGCAGGTCGACCCGTCCGTCGCCTGCCGCACCGGCATTCGCGACGGTGCCACACAGATCACGGGATCCTTCGGCCCGGGGGAGGCCCGCGAACTCTCCCTGCTCGTCAACGGCGGTGCCCTGCCCGTGCCCGTCGAGACCGTCGAGCAGCGCACCGTCGGCCCGACCCTCGGGGCGCAGGCCATCACCGCGAGCGCCTGGGCGGCGGTCATCGGCACCGCGCTGACCTCACTTTTCATCATCGGCGTCTACCGGCTGATGGGCGTGCTGGCCGCTGTCGGCCTGGTCTGCTATGGCCTCGTCTCCTACGCCGCCCTGGCCGTGCTCGGCGCCACCCTCACCCTGCCGGGTCTGGCCGGTTTCGTCCTGGCGATCGGCATGGCCGTGGACGCCAACGTGCTGGTCTTCGAACGGGCACGCGAGGAGTACGCGGCCCGCCGCCGGCCCAGTACGCGCTCGGCACTGTCGGCCGGGTTCCGCAACGCCTTCAGCGCGATCGCCGACTCCAACATCACCACGCTGATCGCGGCCGCACTGCTGTTCTTCCTCGCCTCCGGACCGGTGCGGGGCTTCGGCGTCACCCTGGGCATCGGTGTGCTCGCCTCCATGTTCAGCGCCCTGGTGATCACCCGCGCGCTCGCCGAGATGGCCGTGAGCCGTCCCCGGGTGCGCCGCCGCCCCCGGCTCACCGGCATCGCCACCACCGGCGCGGTCCGCGACCGTCTCACCCGCCGCAACCCCCGGCTGATGCGCCGGCCCCACCGCTGGCTGGCCGTGTCGGCCGCCGCTCTGGTCCTGGCCGGCTCGGGCATCGCGGTGCGCGGCATCGACCTCGGTGTGGAGTTCACCGGCGGCCGCCTGATCGAGTACGCCACCACCGGCCCCGTCGACCCCGACCGGGTCCGCACCGCCCTCGCCGACGCCGGGTTCCCCCGGGCCGTCGTCCAGTCGTCCGGCGAAACGGGCCTGACCGTGCGCACCGATCCGCTGACCAACGCCGAGGAGACCGAGGTCACCGGTGCCGTGCGCGACCTCGCGGGCCGGGCGGACAAGGTCCGCGACGAACTGGTCGGCCCCAGCCTGGGCGAGGAGCTGCGCCAGGGTGCCCTGATCGCGCTCGCCGTGGCTCTGGGCGCCCAGTTCGTCTACCTCGCGGCACGCTTCCGGTGGGTGTTCGGCACGGCGGCGGTCGTCGCCCTCGCCCACGACGTGGTGATCCTCGTCGGCGTCTTCGCCTGGCTCGGCAAGCCCGTCGACGGCGTGTTCCTGGCGGCCCTGCTCACCGTCATCGGGTACTCGGTCAACGACTCCGTGGTCCTCTTCGACCGCGTCAGGGAACTCGCCCGCAGGACTCCCGGGACCTCGCTGCCCGGCATCACCGACCAGGCCATCGTGCAGACCTTGCCCCGGACCGTGAACACGGGCATGGGCGCCGCGTTCATCCTCACGGCCCTCGCCGTGCTCGGCGGGTCTTCCCTCGCCGACTTCGCCCTGGCCCTGCTCATCGGCCTCGTGGTGGGTACGTACTCCTCCGTCCTCACCGCCGCCCCCGTCGCGGTCCGGCTCCACCGTCGCCGCCCGCCCCGACAGCCGTCCGGCCGCACCTGACCCGGCCGGGGGACCGGATGCGGGTGAGGCGGGTGAGCCGCTTGCCGCTCACCCGCCTTCCCTCGTCCATCCGCGGCGCCGTGTCAGTGCGGCTGCCGCTTGCCGTGGTAGCGCTGGGCGAGCCGGGCGAGGGCGACCGCGCCGAGCAGGAGACCGAAGTCGCGCAGCGCGACGTCGTAGTACCCCGGGATGGTCAGCAGGTTGACGATGATGCCGGCCAGCCAGCCGGCCACCAGCCAGCCCCCGAAGCGCGGGGCGAGAGCGACGGCGAGACCGGCGACGATCTCGATGGCACCCACGGCGTACATGGCTGCCTGGGCGCTGCCAGGGACGATGTCGTTGATCCACGGCGCGAGGTAGGTGGGCCAGTCCACGAGCAGGTTGGCGAACTTGTCCAGCCCGAACAGGATCGGCGCCACCGTGAACCCGACGCGCAGGATGACGAACGCCTGGTAGCCGGGGTCGCCGAGTGCGGTCCGCCGGGACGCGACGGACGGGGAGGGGTGGGTTGTGGACGTCATGACGCACCGTTCCTTCTATCGGCAACTCTCATCACCAATAGAAGCGCGGGCGGCTTCTTTAGTCAATGCCTGTGGGTTTTACACTGGTGTTCGTGGACCACCCGAAAGAAGCACCCCACCCCGACGTATCCGCCGTCGCCGCCCTGGACGAGCCGACCCGCCGGCGGCTGTACGACCACGTCGTGCGCCAGCCGGGACCCGTCAGCCGCGACGAAGCCGCCGCCGCCCTCGGCCTGGCGCGCCAGACCGCCGCCTTCCACCTCGACCGCCTGGCCGGCGAAGCACTCCTCGACGTCGTCTACGAACGGCGCAGCGGCCGCACCGGCCCGGGAGCGGGCCGGCCGGCCAAGCTCTACAAGCGCTCCGCCAAGCAGGTCACCGTCAGCCTGCCCGAGCGGAACTACGAGCTGGCCGGACGGCTCCTCGCCCAGGCCCTGGAGGAATCCGAGGCCACGGGCGAACCGGTCCGCGCCGTCCTGCACCGAAAGGCCCACCACCTCGGCGCCCGGCTCGCCGGGCAGGGCGGCCCGGACGTGTTCGAGCTTCTGGAGCGGTACGGGTTCGAGCCCCGCCACGACGGCGACGCCATCGTCCTGGGCAACTGCCCCTTCCACGCGCTCGCCCGCGAACACACCCAGACGGTGTGCGGCATGAACCTCCACCTGCTCCGGGGCGTCCTCGAAGGGCTCCAGGACAGCAGCCGCCACGCATGCCTGGCGCCCAGCCCCGGCCACTGCTGTGTCCGTCTGGAGCCGGCTTCCTCCCCGCCCGCGACCGCGAGTCCCTGACCCACCACTCGCCGCCCGCCATCCCCTTTTCCCCTCACCCGAGAGGTACGTCATGGATCTCGCCGGATCGATCAACGCCCACCCGTCGCGCACCGCCGACCTGCCCGCCCCCTCCGCGAGCATCCCCCGCCCGCAGACACCGCCATCCACCGCCGGCCCGCTGCGCGTCGTGCACGACACCGACGGCATAGACCTGGCCGAAGCCGAACGCGCCGCCGCAGACTTCCTCGCCGCGCTCGGCATCGACACCGGCACCGAAAGCCTGCGCGGCACCCCCGGCCGCATGGCCCGCGCCTACGCCGAACTGTTCAGCCCCCGCCCCTTCGACCTGACGACCTTCCCCAACGACGAGGGCTACGACGAACTCGTGCTGGCCCGCAGCATCCCGGTGCGCTCGGTGTGCGAGCACCATCTGCTGCCCTTCACCGGCACCGCCCACGTCGGCTATCTCCCCGGCCATCGCATCCTCGGCCTGTCCAAACTGGCCCGCGTGGTCGAGCACTTCGCCTGCCGGCCCCAGGTCCAGGAACGCCTGACCAAGCAGGTCGCCGACTGGCTCCAGGCCCATCTCGAACCCAAGGGCGTCGGCGTCGTGATCGAAGCCGAGCACAGCTGCATGACCCTGCGCGGCGTCCAGGCCACGGGCTCCAGCACGCTCACCTCCACCCTCCTCGGCACACTCCGCCACGACGCCCGCTCACGCGCCGAGTTCCTCTCCCTGACCGGGCTGCAGTCCTGAAGCGCGGTGTGCTCGCATCCGCTCCGGTCAGCCGGTGCGGCGCGAGCGGGTCAGGACCAGCCGGCCGAGGGCCGTGGCGATCAGCCCCACCAGCATCGCCACATAGGACCCGCCCAGCCCGTTGCCGGTGCCGAGACCACCGTCGGCGGTGGCCGCGACCAGCCCGCCGAGGGCCATGCCGATCAGTCCCGCGACCATGGCCGCCCTGGCCACGAGAGATGGGTTGACGGAGCCGAGACGGCCGGCCGGGCGGGCCAGGGCCAGCCCGGCGAGGACGAGGCCGGCCAGCCCCAGCAGCGCGCCCGTGGTGGCTCCGAGGCGCCCGAGACCGAAGTCGTGGACACCGGCGGCGAACAGGTGGCGAGCGGACATCGAGATGCTCCTTCTCTTCCCGTGACTGGATGTCGTTCGAGCATGTCCGCCGGCCCGAGCCCCGGTCGTCCGGCGGGCGCGGACACTTCGCACTACCGCCGACGCCCCACCGGCCTACCGCGGAAGCCGCAGAAGGCACACAGGTACTGCGTCCGCGGTAGCAGGCCACTCGTCCACGAAGCGGACTCGCCGGGTGCGGCAGCCGGTTAGGGTGCGCGCATGAGTGCAGGTGAGGCCGGCGTCCGGGCCCTTGTCGGAGACTGGGTCATCGCCGTGGGTGTGGCGGCGGCGCTGCTGGTCACGGGAGTGTCCGGGCAACCCTCCGCGACGGACCGGGACCTGCTCGGGTACGCGCTCCTGTCGGCCGGCGGGCTGGCCCTGGCCGCGCGCCGCCGGGCTCCGGTCGCCGTCCTGGCCGTCACCGGGCTGTGCGCGGTGGCGTATCAGGCGACCGGCTTCGATGTCCCCCTCGTCGCCTACCTGTTCGCGGTGTACGCCGCCGTACGGGCGGGACACCGGGTCGCCACCGTCGCGGCGAGCCTGACCGTGCTGGCCGCTCTCCCGCTCGCGGCTCTCGCCTCCGGCCTCCACGACACGGGCGAGGCGTTCGCGCGGGCCCGGGGCGCCCTCGAAATCGCCTGGCTGATCGCGGCCGGGGCCGCCGGGGAGGCGCTGCGGCAGGCCGAGCGGCGGGCGGACGAGGCCGAGCGCACCCGGGAGGAGACCGCCCGGCGCCGCGCCGACGAGGAACGGCTGCGCATCGCGCGGGAACTGCACGATTCGCTGACCCATCAGATCTCGGTCATCAAGGTGCAGGCCGACGTGGCCGTCCACGTGGCCCGCAGACGAGGCGAAGAGGTGTCGGAGGCGCTGCTGGCGATCCAGGAGGCCGGACGCGAGGCGGCCCGGGAACTGCGCGTGACACTGGAAGCGCTGCGCGACGACGACACGGCCCCGCCGCGCGGCCTCGACGACGTACCCGAACTGGTGGAACGAGCCGGCAGAACCGGCCTGAAGGCGACCCTGACGATCGAGGGGCGGCGGCACGACGTGCCGGCCGCGGTGGGCCGGACCGTCTACCGGATCGTTCAGGAGTCGCTGACCAACATCGCCCGGCACGCCGACGCCGGCACGGCCTCGGTCCGCATCGACTGCCGCCCGGACGCCCTCGCCCTGCGCATCGACGACGACGGCAAGGCCACACCGGCCGTCGCACCGACGCCCGGCGTCGGGCTGCAGGGCATGCGCGAGCGCGTCACGGCCCTCGGTGGCCGGCTGCGGGCGGAGCCGCGCGGCGAGGGCGGCTTCACCGTCCAGGCCGAACTCCCCCTGGACGGGGCGTCATGATCCGAGTCCTGCTCGTCGACGACCAGCCGCTCATCCGCAGCGGATTCCGCGCACTCCTCGACCTGGAGGACGACATCGAGGTGGTGGCGGAGGCCGCCGACGGCGCCGAGGGCCTGGAACTCGCCGGAGAGCACCTGCCCGATGTCGCGCTCATCGACATCCAGATGCCCGTCGTCGACGGCATCGAGGCGACCCGGCGCATCGCCGCGGACCCGTCCCTGGCCGGGGTGCACGTCGTCATCCTGACCAACTACGGCCTCGACGAGTACGTGTTCGACGCGCTACGCGCCGGCGCTGCCGGATTCCTGGTCAAGGACATCGTGCCGGAGGACTTCCTGCACGCCGTACGCGTCGCGGCACGCGGCGACGCCCTGCTCGCCCCCTCGATCACCCGCAAGCTGATCAACCGGTACGTCACCCAGCCGCTCCCCACCCACGCCGGCACGGCGCTGGAGGAGCTGACCGGCCGCGAACGCGAAGCCGTCGCCCTGGTCGCGCGGGGCCTGTCCAACGACGAGATCGCCGACCGTCTGGTGATCAGCCCGCTCACCGCGAAGACCCACATCAACCGGGCCATGACCAAGCTCCACGCCCGGGACCGGGCCCAACTCGTGGTCCTCGCCTACGAATCCGGACTGGTGGCCCCACGCGACTCCTGACACCGACACCGGCGGCCCGTCACCGGGTTTCGCCGGACCCCTCCACCCTCGGCGGGCTACTGTACGAACACGCCGCGCTGCTCTCGGTCAACCGAGGAGGAAACTGTGTCATCGCCCTGCGGCCCCGAACACGCTCCCGCCGGAGACGTGGGCGCGGCACTCATGATGATCGACTCTCGGCTCAAGGCCATCCACGACGGCAGGTCCCAGACCGACGCCGAGCAACAGGCGCTGACCGACCAGTTCGCCGCCTCCTTGGGCCCGCGCGGGGTCGACGACATCCTGGACGGCGCGTGCACGCTGATCTACATGTTCATGCAGTGGCTGCGGATGGCCTACGAGGAGCACGGCAAGGACGTCATCGAGTGCGTGGTGCCCAACCTCGTGGCCACGATGCGCATGATGCCCAGGAGCGTCCGTCCCGAAGCCATCCCCACCATGGCCGGCCTGCTCGTCGCGGCAGGGACCGGCCTGAGCCCCAGCCTGTGGCGCAAGCAGTACGGAGACTGGACCATGGACGAGATGAACCCCCTGGAAGCCACTGCCTTCCTGCTCGCGGAGCACATCAACCGACTCACCGACGACTGCGACTTCGCCACCCGCATGATCACTGAAGCCCTGACCAGGGCGGACGAAGCCTGAGGCGATTCACAACAGGACCACGCAGCCGCGCCGCTCCAGCTCGGCGAGCAAAGCCGGGGAGGGCGTGCAGGGGTTCCAGCGCAGATCCAGCTTCTCCAGCGCGGGCATCCGGGCGACCCGGTCCGGCAGCCGGACGATGCGGTTGCCGCGCAGGTCGAGCTGACGGAGCCGGGGCAGGCACGTCAGGGGCTCCGGCACCTCGTCGAGCGCGTTCTCCCGCAGGTCCAGGTGCCGTAGCTCGCCCAGTTCGGCGACCGAGGCCGGCAGACTGGTCAGCTTGTTCCCCCGGAGCCAGAGTTCGCGCAGCTTGCGCAGGGACCCGATACCGGCGGGCAATGTGGTCAACAGGCTGTGCTGGGCTCGGAGTTCGACCAGCTCCGCCATGCGGTCGATGGTTTCGGGCAAGGCGGTGAGAGGGTTCTCCCCGACATTGAGATAGCGCAGCCGTGTCAGGTTCCCCAGAGTGTCAGGCAGTTGGGACAGGCGGTTGTCGTGCAGATAGAGGCAGCCGCTGAGTTCGGTCAGGTCGCCGAGAGCGTCTGGAACCGAGGTGAGCTTGTTGTGGCCGAGGTCCAGGGTCGTGAGCCGGCGCAGTAGCCCGATCTCGGAGGGCAGATCGGTGAGCCCGTTGTCCGCCAGAATCAGCACCTCCAGCTCGGTTCGTCGCCAGACCGACGCGGGCACTTCACCGAGCTGGTGACGCCAGAGGCTGAGCGTGGTGGGTGAGGGCTGCACGGCGTCGACGCTACCGCGTCCTCCCCGAGCCCCGACAGCTACGGCACCACACCCATTCCGACCTGTAACCGCCCTTCATCACGGAGTACTCCCGAGTCAGCGTCCTCCCCCTGCCTCGGCAGTTGAGGCACGCGTCGGGAGGGAGGGGCCGAGCGTACTCATAGATCGACCAGAGGACACCGACGACGATGATGAAAACGACCCAACCATCCATGACTCCTGCGTAGGCGGCCTCGTACCCGCTGCCAAGCCTCTGCCCCGAGGCGCGAGTGGTGTCGCACAGGCGCGCGGAGGCTCAACCGGCGTGGCGGATCCGGAAGCGATCGGGATTCGCCGGGTCTCGGTCCACGACTTGGATCGGTGGCACGGCCCATTGCCACACATCGATGCCTGGTACGCGCGAGAACCGGATCTGACCGCGGGTGCCTGCCACGTTCACGCGTGGCCAGGACGCGGCCGTGCGTGCCCGGTCCGTGCCGTGCGTACGCAGCAGGTCGGCGAGGACGGCGATCGTGTCGTAGCCCTCGAAGGCCACGAAGGAGGGCGCTGCGGCCAGGCGTTCGCGGAGGGTCGTCTCGACTCGTGTGCCGACCGGCCCGAGGCGCTCGGGCCGGTAGCGCAGGAACGGGACCGCGGCGCCGTCGTCGCCCAGCAACGTCGCCCATTCCGCGAACTCCGGCTGCCCGGCCGGGGCACCGATCGTCACCTCGGCGAGGCGCTGGTCGCGGCGGACGGACTGGACGATCGGCACGGCCGGCTCGGGGTGGCCGACCAGCAGGAGGAGGGCCGTCGCGCGATGACCGACGAGCTCGTCGCAGACGGCCGTGGGGGTGAGCGTGCTCATGTCGAGCTCGATGACGGTGCCGCCGCGCGGAGTGAGGTAGTCCCGCAGAATGCGGGTTCCGGACGCCCAGTAGACACTCGGCTGGGTGGCTACGGCGATGCGGCTGTGGCCCGCAGCGAGGAGGAAGTCCGCGTAGAACTGCCAGCCGCGGGACTGCGGCGGGGAGAGACGCGCGACCCATTGCGTCGGCTGTTCGGTGAGCGCGTCGAGAACCGCTGACGAGCAGAGGAACGGCAGCCCGAGCGCGTCCGCCCTGGCGGCAGCGGCGCGGGCGACGACGCTGTGATACTCCCCGGCCAGCGCGGCCACGCCCAGGCCGGCCAACTCGTCCACGGCCGCCGCGGCCCTCTGCGGATCGGCCGCGGTGTCCCGGACCACCAGTTCGAGGGGCCTTCCGGCGATCCCGCCCGCGTCATTGACCTCACCCACGGCCAGCTCGAGCCCGGCGAGCAGGTGCCGGCCGGCCTCGACCCAGCCGGGCCGGGTCAGCGGAACGAGAGCGCCGATCCGGACGGCTGATCCGTCAGTCCGCTCCGCTCCAGGGGGCCATGGCGGCGTGTTCATGGGTGGGCGCCTCCCGCGCGACGATTCCGTTGCCGTCCGACGCCGGGAAACCTACATCACGAAAGTCCAGACGGTAGGCCGCCGCCGGGACTTCACTTGCCGACGAGGCGCATGTGCTGGTCGTTGTAGCGGTCGCCGGGGATCGGAGCGATCCAGGGCCGCCGGGCGAGGAGCCAGGACAGGGCGACCTGCCCGGACGTGGCGTTCCTGGCCCGCGCGAGCGTGGCGACGTGGTCGACCAGAGCCCGGTCCGCGGCGAGGTTGTCCTGCTCGAACCGCGGGATGCCGGCGCGGATGTCGCCCTCGAGGCGTCGGCGACCCGCTCGATCTGTTCGGGCCGGCTGCCGAGTCCGACCGGTGTGCCGTCCTCGATGCGCCAGCTGAACCTGGTGGCGATGACGACCCGGTCGCGCACCGGCGCGAGCGCCTCACCCACGAGTTCTTCGTTGACGTAGGGGCCGCGAAAGACGGTGAACGAAGGACTGCGGCCGAGGACGCCGTTCAGCCGCGGTCGGCGGCGGCGGACGCGTCCTCGGTGGACGCCCACGCGGCCAGCAGTTGCAGCGCGTCGTGGGCCTCGGTGGCAGGCTCGGCGGAGTAGGCGGTCAGGGTCAGGCCCGGCTGCGAGGGCAGCTCCATCGCGTCGAAGTCGAGGGTGATCTCGCCGAGGGCCGGATGACGGAAGGCCTTGCGGCCGGTGTGGTGCAGGCGCACATTGTGCTTGGCCCAGGCGGTGCGGAACTCCTCGCTGCGGGTGACGAGTTCACCGATCAGCCCGGTCAGGTCGGTGTCGCCGGGAGCCCGTCCGGCCTCCGTGCGCAGCAGGGACACCGTGGTGTTCAGGGACGCCTCCCAGTCGGGGAAGAAGTCCCTGCCCGCGGGGTTCAGGAACTGGAAGCGGGCGATGTTGACCGTCTGAACCCCGTGATCGGCGAACAGGGGCGCGTACAGCGCGCGCCCCAGACGGTTGACGGCGAGGATGTCCAGGCGGCCGTTGCGGATGAAGGCCGGGGAGTCCGTCATGGAGTCCAGGACACGCAGCACACTGTCCGGCAGCGGGCCGCGGGCGCGGTTCGTGCGGCGGGCGGGACGTCTGGCGACGGCGCGGGCCAGGTCGTACAGGTGGGCGCGCTCGGCGTCATCCAGCCGCAGGGCGTTCGCGACGGCGTCGAGGACCTCCTCGGACGCCCCGGCGAGGTGACCGCGTTCCAGACGGACGTAGTAGTCGACGCTGACCCCGGCGAGCAGCGCGACCTCCTCACGCCGCAGCCCCGGCACGCGCCGGTTGCCTCCGTAGGCGGGCAGACCGGCCTGCTGCGGGGTGATCTTCGCGCGCCGGGAGGCGAGGAACCCGCGGATGTCGCTCTCGGTACTCACGCGTTCCAGGCTAGGACGGCCGGCCCGGATGAGGGGGGTCCTGTCAGTACCTGGAACGACCGTGCCTTCCCCGCCCAGCTGACCTGCGGTTTCCTCGAAGACGGCGGATCCCGTGGATCCACCGGAACGTACGCGAAGTCATCACAGGGAGTCATGAGATGCCGAAGCAGTCCGCACCTCAGGAGCTGGCCCGGATCGCGCCGAAGCTCGTCGAGGTCACCGACGACGTGCTCTTCGGCGACGTGTGGGAACGCGCCGAGCTGTCCCCGCGGGACCGGAGCCTGGTGACGGTGAGCGTGCTGGCCGCGCTGTACCGCAGCGAGCAGTTGCCCTACCACCTGGGTGTCGCGCTGGAGAACGGGCTCACGGTGGAAGAGCTGTCCGAGGCGATCACGCACCTGGCCTTCTACGCCGGCTGGCCCAACGCCATGACCGCCGTCACCCAGCTGAAGAAGATCACCGACGAGCGCGCCTCCTGACGCCCGAGCCGCCCGGCCCGCCCGCACCCCGCCACCTCTTCGGAGCAAGGAAAACAGTCGTGGAACACATCACGGAAACCCCCACCGTCACAGCCCCGGCCGAGCGCTTCACGGGCGAGGTCTACCTGAACATGATCGAGGCGCCCGCCGATCCGGCCCGCCTGGCGTCCGCGCTGGTGCGCTTCACCCCCGGTGCCCGGACGAACTGGCACTCCCACGCCAAGGGCCAGGTCCTGTACGTCACCGACGGCGTCGGCCTGGTCGGCACCCGCGACGGCGACGTGGTGCGGATCACCGCCGGCGAGACCGTCAAGTGCCCGCCCGGCGAGGAGCACTGGCACGGCGCCACGGACACCACCCTCATGGCCCACATCGCCATGGTCGTCGGCGACGGGAGCGGCGACGGCACGAGCTGGCTGGAGCCCGTCACCGACGAGCAGTACACCGCCGCCCTGGCCGCCACCGGCAGGTGACACCACTGCAGACGTACCCCTGGGGGCCGTCAGTGTGCGTGTTGCCGACGTTGCCAGAACGTGTGCCCCGGCCAGCGCCGTTCCTGGCCGTAGGTCTCGGCGTGATGCCGCTCGTAGGCGTCCGTGATCCGCTCCAGGAACCGGGAGTAGTCCGCGAGGGCGGCAGGCCGCCCCGACAGGCACCGGTCGACGGTCAGGCCGGCGCGGGCTCCGGTGTGCAGGGCGTTGAGGATGCCCTGGGAGGAGAGCGGGTCGAAGGCGAGGGCGGCGTCTCCGGCGGCGATCCATCCGGGACCCGCAGCCGGGTCCAGGCGCAGCCCGTACGCCGCGGTCCAGCGTGGCACCGGGGCACAGGCCGGGTGGTAGCCGTCGAGGCGGGTGCGGACGTGGCGGGTGTCCCCGATCGCGTCGAGGAATCCCTCGGCGGTGCGCAGGGCGGAGTCGGTCAGGTCGGTGTCGGTGAGGTGTGCGACCAGTCGTCCGGCCGGCACCCTGGCCGTGTACCACCAGCCTCCGGGGACCGCCTCGACGAGCGTGCGGAGCTCGGTGTCCTCGGTGCGATGACCGGGCAGTCGACGTCCGAACAGGGCGTACGCGGCGACGAGCCGGTCCTGCTTGCGGCGCCGGCCCCGCCGGCGGCCGATCACGGCGCGACGGCCGGTGGCGTCCACGAGCCACTCGCAGCGCTCCTCGCCGAGCCGGCCCCCTGCGCGGATCAGTACGCGCCGGTCGCCCGCGTGCGTGCGATGCGGTACGGCCTCGGCCCGGCGCACCTCGGCACCTGCGGCTTCCGCGGCCCTGCGCAGAAACGCGTCGAACCGGGTCCGGTCGAGGTGCCAGCCGTGTCCGTGCGGGTCGTGGAGGTGGCTGTGGCCATGGAGTGTCTCCGAGCCCCAGGAGGCGTAGGTCCCCACGCACCGCAGATGAGGGGCCGCCGCGAACTCGGGCCACAAGCCCAGATCGTGCAGCAGCGGCCTGGCTGCGGGAGGCAGGGTCTCCCCGATCCGGAACAGGGCTGACCCGGGACCGCCCGTGCTCTTGTCGACGAGCAGGACACGGCGCCCGGCCCGCGCCAGTACCAGGGCCGCGACGGCACCCGCAGGACCGCCTCCGGCCACGATCACCTCGTAGGTCACCGATCGTCCGGGAAGCGCGCGACCTTCTCGAAGTAGCCTGCCATCACCTGCTCGTGGGGGACGTCCGTCCGGGCGAGGGCCGCGGCCAGGGCGCCGCCGTTCAGTGCCGGGTCCGCCGCCTCCGGCACGTGCAGGCACCGCAGGTTCCGCAGAGCGGGCGGAGGCTGCTCGGGACGGAAGCCCACCGCGGACTCCACGAACATCGTCGCGGGCAGCTCGGGGTCGTCGGCGGCCCCCGTGCGCCGTTCCACGAGGCCCAGTTTGCCGAAGTCCTTGACCATGGCGTTCATCTGCTCGATGCGGTCCGGGGGCAGCCACCTGTCCCACACGGCCCGGCGCTCGAAGGCGGCCCGCCGCTCCTCGGCCGGGCTGCCGGGGTCGACCGCCGTCTCGTAGTCCTGCTCCGTCAGGACGTGGTTGGGCACGCGCGCGGGCCAGAAGGTGGGCAGGTAGGGGTCGTAGCGCGGGCCGTACCCGAGGTAGTAACCGGAGCGGCAGCGGGCGGTGTCGGTCTGCCAGGGCACCGCCATCCACCGCGTCAGGTCGCCCGGGCCCTGCGCGTACAGCGGGCCATCGACGCCGAGGGCCGTCTGCGGAGTCAGCACCTGGCCGTAGTCGGATTCGTGGATGCCGGGATCGCGGTGCCGCACCCGGAAGGGGGCCGAGTACAGCGTGCTGTGTCGCATCGGCCAGGACATCTCGCACCCCGGGTGGAACGCGTCGGCCAGACAGAACGACAGGGCCGCGCGGTCGAGCATGCCCGGCCGGTCTGCCAGTGGCACCTCGTCGAGGCCGGTGGGCGGTACCGCCGAAGGGTCGTGGTCGGCCTCGAAGTCCCCTGCGGCCCACCGGGCCAGAGACCGGTACTGCAACGACGACAGCGTCAGGTGCTGCCGTGCGGAGACCGGCCGCACGCTCATCGAGTCGCCGTAGAGCGGCGGCCACGGCACGGGCGAGAGCCCGTCACGGTCGAGGTCCCGCATCGTGGCCCAGACCTGCTGGCGCAGCTCCGCGTTGCGGGGCCCGGGGTCCGCCAGCCGGGCGAGCCGCCCCGGCGCCAGGAAATGCTCACGGCCGCCGTGCCCGAACAGCGCGGCGATGCCGCGATTGACCCACTGCAGATCGCACAGGCGCCGCAGGATCGGCAGGACGTCACGGGTGAACGAAACGTTCTCCGGGGGCGGCAGAGTTCCGCAGGAGACGAAGACGTCGCGCATCAGGTCGTACATCGTGCGCACGGACTTCAGCTCCGGCGCGAAGTTCGGTGGTGCCACCACCACCCAGGCCGGTTCGACGGGCACGGAGCGGCCGTCGACGCGCACGCGCGCGGTCACCGGGCCGTCGGAGACGTCGTCGTGCCAGCCGTCGTTGTTGGCGAAGTGCGTGGCCTGAGCGTGGTCCACCGAGGCCGAGACGCCGTGCCCGCCGAGGAACACCAGCCGGCCGGCGCCGTCCGTGCGCACCTCACCCAGGTGAACGGGCTTCCCGAGGAAGCAGCCCGTGTCGAACCGGTACTCGGGCCGGCCCGCGCGGTCCCGGCCGCGGATCGAGCGCGGACCCGGGTCGATGACCAGCCGGCCACGCTCCTCGGCGGGCACCTTGGGATTGCGGGGCGTACTGGCGGGCGCGGCGGCCGCCTCGGGGATGTCCAGGGCCAGCTGGAACTGGTACCAGGCGGCCTTCTTGTTGGCCACGTGCACGGTCCACCGGATGTCCGCGTTGTCCGCGGTCAGCTCGGCGACCGGCTCCCCGGCGGCGTTGTAGCCATAGACACGGAAGCGTGCCGCCTGCCGCTTCAGGGCGCCGGTCGCGTCCTTGTACGACCCGGCGGGCAGTGGGGGAGGATCGTCCACCTCCGGCGCGAGGAAGAACTCCTCCGCGCTGTCCCCGACCCGTGCGACACCGATGGCGGGATGGATCGCGGCCCGCACGATCCGGGTGTCACGCCCGTGGGGCTCGCCGGACGGCGGCCGTGCGGGACCGGGTTCCGCGACCGGAACGCCGTTCGCGTCGCGGCGCCGTGCGGCCGACGCCCGGTACACGACCTTGCGGGCCTCCGCGATGCTGCCGACCGGCTGGTGCTCGGCCAGGCAGTGCCAGGGGTTGTAGGCCAGGTTCTCGCCGTAGGCGTCCTGCCCGCGCGCCCGGACGTCCTGCTGATGCAGCGTCAGTCTCGCCACGCGCACCGGGGGGCTCAGCGATTCCTCCCAGCGTACGGTGGCACGGTCCAGGGGCATCCGGTCCGGGTCCGTGCGGAACTGCACCATCAGGTCGAAGGCCGCCTCACCCGCGGCCAGCCGGTGCCGCAGGTCGCCCCGGAAGAAGGAGGGGTCCTCGTCCGGGGGCACCGCCTGCGGATCACCGGGCGGGCAGGAGGCCGGGACGAGCACGTACTTCACATGGCGGTGGGGCCCGAACGCGTACGGCAGCACGCCCCAGTACCTGGCCGTCAGCGCGCTCTCCTCGGGCTTGCGCATGGCCTGCAGAATGGCGCGGGTCACCGGGTGCGCGTTCTGGTACGCGATCGGGTCCTGCTGGAACTCGCACATGTCCCGGGCGGTGTCGACGAAGAACACGTCGTGGTTCTGGAGCACGAGATCCTGGGTGTCCGCCCGGCCCTCGTCCTGAAGCAGCTTCGGGCCGGGAACGCCGAACAGCTTGATGCCCATCCCGAGGGTCCGGCGGAAGTCCGGACGGTCCGGCAGGGTGTCGCTGGAGAAACGGACCCAGGCGGTCAGACCGCCCGGCTGGTCCCGGGCGGCCCCGAGGAAGCCGATGCACAGGTCCGGCGGCAGGTCAGGGGCGACCGTGAGCACCCCCCGGGCGGTGCCGTGATACTTGACGAAGACCGGGCGCAGCACCGGTTCCTGCCCCTGGGCGATCCGCTGCCCCATGCGCTTGTCCACGAATTCGGCCACGATGCCGGCGATCGGCTCGGCCGCGCAGTCGGGCAGGGCATGCGACGAGTTCTGCTGGGGGTCGGCTGTCCCGGTCATGGGCGCGCTCTCCTGCTGGTCGAGCTGATTCGGCGTTCCCTGCTCATAGGTGGAACAAGACCGGGAAAAATATGCCTAAGTCGCTCGTTCGGCGGAGCCTACGCGTCAGCTTCGACCCAGGTCAGACCGTCCTCCGACGCCACCAGTCCGCCGGGGCGCAGCGGTGCCTCGGGCTCCAACGGGCCGCCGAACAGGCCGCGCTCCTGGAGGACGGTCCCCTCCTGGAACACCTGCCGGAAGGTCTCGGACTCGTAGAGGGGATTGCGCAGGTCGTCGGCGTCGGGGAGGCGGCGCACGGCTCGCTCGAAGTCGTCGGCGGCCGCGGTCAGCCGTTCGCCCGCCGGCCCGGCCCCGGTGAGCGACGCGTCGCCGGACGCCAGGCCGCCCACCAGCTCGACGAACGCCTCGAGTTCCGTCGTGCCGACGTTGGTGACCTTGCGTGCCTTCCAGAAGTACGACCGCTCGTCCTGGTGCAGGTCGTAGAAGGAGACCAGGAACTCGTGGAACAGGCCGTACTCGTGCCGGTAGCGGGCCTCGAACTCGGCGAACAGGCGGTTCTCGTCCGGGTTCCCGTCGAGGCAGCCGTTGATGGACCGGGCGGCGAGCAGCCCCCCGTAGGTCGCGAGGTGGACCCCGCTGGACAGCACCGGGTCGACGAAGCACGCCGCGTCCCCGACCAGTGCCATGCCGGGCCGCCACAGCTGCGACTTCCAGTACGACCAGTCCTTGCGGACGCGGACCTGGTCGTAGGGCCTCTGTGTGGCCTGCGGGACGCCGTCGAGGAAGCCGCGTACCTCCGGGCAGGCGTCGATCAGGCGGCGCCAGGCGGCCGCCGGGTCGCGCTGGATCGCCTCGGCGCTCTCGCGGGCGACCACGGCTCCGACGCTGGTCAGGTCGTCCCGGAGCGGGATGTACCAGAGCCAGCCCTCGTCGAAGGCGGCGCAGAAGATGTTGCCGTCGTTCGGTGCCGGGAGCCGCGCGCCGCCGG
This sequence comes from Streptomyces afghaniensis 772, assembly GCA_000415505.1. Classification (GTDB taxonomy): domain Bacteria; phylum Actinomycetota; class Actinomycetes; order Streptomycetales; family Streptomycetaceae; genus Streptomyces; species Streptomyces afghaniensis. Next base: position 8,124 of record KE354095.1, on the reverse strand, counting down.
CGAAGTAGCCGAACACCGCGATGTTGCGGAAGAAGTCGGAGTGGATCCGCTTCCCGCCGACGTGCGGGTGGATCCTGCTGCCGTTGCCGGAGGCGTCCACGACGTACCGGGCGCCGGCCTCGCGGACCTCGCCGCCGGGCGCGGTCCAGCGCACCCCGCGGACCCGCTCCTGCGCGCCTTCGCCGGCGAGCACGCCGGTCACGCGGCAGCCCTCCCGTACGTCGACGCCGACCCGGCGGGCGTTGTCCAGGAGGATCGCGTCGAACCGGGACCGCTCGACCTGGTAGGCGAACGAGGTCGGGTCGGCCAGCCGGGGCGACAGGGCGAAGGAGAACTGCCAGGGGTCCCGGTTGCGACCCCAGCGGAACGTGCCGCCGCGCTTCGGCTTGAAGCCCGCACGCGCCATCTCGTCGTCGACGCCGAGGATCCGGCACACGCCGTGCACGGTGGAGGGCAGCAGGGACTCGCCGATCTGGTACCGGGGGAAGGTCTCCTTCTCGAGGAGGAGGACGCGATGGCCGCGCAGGGCGACGGCCGTCGAGACGGTGGCCCCGGCCGGGCCGCCGCCGACCACGATGACGTCGAAGTCCTGCGTGGACTTGGCCGAACTCACTGGCCCCCCTTGGTCGTTCGTGCGTCGAGCCAGGTGCGGATCGCCGTCGCGGTCGTCTCCGCGTGTTCCTGCATCATCGTCAGATGGTCGCCGGGGACGTCCACGACGTCGTGCGCCGCAGGCCAGGTCGTCCGCCAGTCGTCCGCGTCGGCGGCGGCCGCCATGGCGGGCGTGGGCCGCAGCGCGCGTACGAGGAGCGTGGGCGTGGCCACCGGCTCGGGGTCCCAGCCGAGGAAGATCCGGTTGTAGGCACCGATCGCTGCCAGGGCGCTGTCGTCGTCGCCGGTGAAGAAGGGCTGCCCGGTGTCCTGCCGCGGGCTGTCCCCCGGCGGTGGGGCGGCCAGGGACAGCAGCCAGTCCTTGCCACTGTTGTCCGGCGTGATGTGGTAGGTGTCCAGCAGCACCAGGCCGGCCGGTACCCGGCCCATGTTCTCCAACTCGTGGGCCACCAGGTGCGCCACGTTCCCGCCCGCCGACCGTCCTACGACCACGAAGGGCCCGTCCCCGACGTGCCGCAGCACGCTCTCGGCCTGCGTACGCGCCAGCGCGCCGCGGTTTTGCGGTACTGCGGCACCGGCGCCGATTCCGGGGTGCGGGAACTCCAGGACCTCCAGCTCGCCCTGGAAAGAGCGGTGGAAGCGGGGGAAGTCCCCGCCGTCCGACGCGAGCGACGGATGGTAGGCCGGGAAGTAGACGACCGTCGGCCTTCCGGAACCGGAGCGGCCGGGGGAGCGGCGGATCGGGGGCAGCGCGTGCTCGCGGCCCTGGGCGGCCGTGAAGGCTGGCAGCGCCCAGGACGCGGTGACGAGCAGGTGCATCGCCGCCACCGGTTGTCCGGCGGCACTGACCGTCCGGAACAGCGAGGAGAGGGTGTACGCGGGCCGCTCGGGCCCCTTGGCCCCTGCGGCGTCGGCGGCTTCCGCGGTTCCGGGGGCGGCTGCGGCGGCCGGTTCGCCGTCCAGCAGGCCGAGCAGGTGGCGTGCCAGTTCCTCGGCCGTGCGGTGTTCGAACACCACCGCGGCCGACAGCCGGAGCTTCAGCGCCATGCTCAGCCGGTTGCGGATCTGCACGGCGGTGAGGGAGTCGAACCCCAGGTCGGCGAGGGACTTGCCGGCCGGGAGGGCGTCGGCGTGCGGGTAGCCGAGCACCGCGGCCACGTCGTCCCGCAGCAACTCCACGAGCGCCGGCTCCCGTTCGCCGGGAGGTATCGGGGCCAGCCGCTTCCGCCAGGCTCCCGGCTCCAGCATCTGTCCGGGCGACCCGGGGGAGCCCGAGGCCGTCGCGGCGGCGGGCGGCCGGTTCTGCCGGACGAGTCCGCGCAACGGCGCCGGCAGGTGCCCCGCTTCGATCCCGCCGGACCGGAGCGCCGCCCGGTCCAGCAGGATCGGCGCCAGGACCGGCTCCGTCGAGCGCAGCGCGGCGTCGAACAGGGCCAGGCCCTGCTGGGTGGACAGCGGCATCAGCACCTCACGTGCGTGTGGGCGCTGCCCCGCCGCCATGCCGCCGCTGTGCTCCCACGGGCCCCACGCCAGCGAGACCGCCGGACGTCCCTCGGCGGCGCGGCGGTGGGCGAGGGCATCGAGGAACGAGTTCGCGGCCGCGTAATTGCCCTGGCCCGCCCGGCCCAGCAGACCGGAGACGGAGGAGAACACCACGAACGCCGAAAGGCCCATGTCCCGCGTCAGTTCGTGCAGATTCCAGGCCGCGTCGGCCTTCGGCCGCAGCACGGCCGCCATCCGCTCGGGGGTCAGCGAGTCCAGTACGCCGTCGTCGAGCACCCCGGCGGCGTGCACCACAGCGGTCAGCGGCGGGTCGCAGCGCTTGACCACTTCGGCCAGCGCGGCGCGGTCGGCCGCGTCACAGGCGACGATATCGACCCGAGCTCCCCGTTCCGCCAGGCTCTCGCGCAGTTCGGCTGCTCCGGGTGTCTGCGGCCCACGGCGTCCGGTCAGCAGCAGATGCCGTACGCCGTGTTCGGCGACCAGATGACGTGCCAGCTCCGCGCCCAGCGCGCCGGTGCCTCCGGTGATCAGTACCGTGCCGTGCGTGTCGAAGGCAGCGGCCTCCGCGCCCGAGGCGACGTCGGCCGGGACCAGTCGTGGAACCGTCACCTGACCGTCCCGTACCCGGAGTTGTGGCTCGCCGCCGGCGACGGCCGACGGCAGCATCCGCAGGGACTCGGGCCGACCGTCGACATCCACCAGGACGACGCGACCGGGCAGCTCCGACTGCGCCGCGCGGACCAGTCCCCACACCGTCGCACCCGCCAGGTCCGGCACCGGCCCGGTGGCGTCCCGCGTGACCACGACCAGCCGTGCGCCCGCCGTGCCCGGGTCGTCCTGCCAGTCCTGGAGCGCCTTGAGTACTCGGCCGGTCAACTCGTGCGTGGCCGACATCGGATCGGAGCCGGTCGCGCGGGCGATGGCCGTGACGGCGACGACTTCGGGAGCCGCTCCGCCGGGCAGGAACTCGGCGAGGTGCAGCTCGTCGGGCCCGCGCACGGCCCACGCGTGCTGATCGGCGTCGCCGGAGCCGCCGGGGGAGAGGTCGAGGACGGCCCATTCAGGGCGCAGCAGAGCCCTGCCTGCAAGGCCGTCCATCATGTCGGACAGCGAACTCCCGGCCTGGTCGGCCGGGAGTTCCCTGGTGGTCAGTGAGTCCACGCGTGCCACGAGCCGGCCGGACGGGTCGGCCACGGTCAGCGAAACCGTGTCCGGGCCCATCGACGTCGCCCTGACCCGCAACTCCGTGGCTCCCGAGGCGTGCAGGCCGACCCCGCTCCACGCGAACGGCACCCGGACCGTGCTCGTGTCCGCGGACGCGGCCAGCAGCGGCGCGTGCAACGCGGCGTCGAACAGCGCCGGGTGGAGTCCGAAGCGCCCCGCTTCCGAGGCGTGCGACGCGGGCAGCCGGACCTCCGCGAAGACGTCGTCGCCGCGCCGCCAGACCGCGCCGACCCCCTGGAAGGCAGGCCCGTAGGCGAGCCCGGCGTCGGCGAGTGCGGCGTACGCGCCGGTGAGGTCCACCGCCTCGGCGTCTTGGGGCGGCCACTGCGTCGGCTCGTCCTGCGGAGCACGGCCCCGGCCCAGCTGCCCGGAGACGTTCCGGGTCCACGGGACGCCCTCGGCGGACGCCTCCGGCTCTTCCGGCTCTTCCGGCCGGGAGTAGACGTCGACCGGCCGCCGGCCCGAGTCGTCGTCCCGCGCACCCACCACGACCTGGACCCGCACCCCCACGGAACCGGACAGGGCGAGTGGCGACAGCATCACGAGCTCGTCGACCGCCCCGCAGCCCACCTCCTCACCCGCCCGCAGGGCCATCTCCACGAACACCGTCGCCGGCACGACGACGCTCCCGGCGACGACATGGTCCGCGAGCCACGGGTGAGTCGCGAGGGACAGCAGTCCGGTCAGCACCGTCCGCTCGGTGTCCGGCACCGGGAACGCCGGGCCCAGCAGGGCCCCGGCGTCGGCCGCCGCCGGGCGCGGCGCGTCCAGCCAGTAACGCTGCCGCTGGAAGGGGTACGTCGGCAGATCCACGCGGCGCGCGCCGGAACCCGCGTACACCGCCGCCCAGTCGACAGCGGCCCCGGCCACATGCAGCCGCGCCAGGGCCGACAGGAGCGTCTCCGGTTCGTACGCACCGCCTCGGGTGGCCACGGCGAGGACGGAGCCGTTCGTGGGCGCGTCGGTCAGACAGTCGGTGGCCGCCGCGGTGAGTACGGGCCCGGGACCGAGTTCCAGGTAGGCAGAGACGCCGTCGTCCGCGAGCAGGCGCACGGCGTCGGCGAAGCGCACGGGCAGCCGGGCGTGCCGCGCCCAGTACTCGGGCGAGCACAGTTCCGCGGGCTCGGCGAGCCGGCCCGTCACGGTGGAGACGATCGGAATGCGCGGCGGTCGGAAGGTCAGCGCCCGGGCCACGCTCAGGAATTCGTCGATCATCGGCTCCACCAGGGGCGAGTGGAAGGCGTGACTCACCCGCAGCCGTACCGCCCTGCGGCCGCGGGCCTCGAAACCGGCCGCGACCGCGAGCACCGCGTCCCGTTCCCCGGAGATCACCACCGAGCGGGGCCCGTTGACGGACGCGACGGTCACCCGCGCCCCTGACTCCGCGAGCGCTGTGCCGACTTCCTCCTCGGTCCCGTCCAGCGCCACCATCGCACCGCCGCCGTGGGGCAATGCCTGCATCAGCCGGCCGCGAGCGGCGACGAGCTCTGCCGCATCGGGCAGATCGAGCACGCCGGCGACATGCGCGGCCGTCAGCTCACCGACGGAGTGGCCCACAAGCCGGTCGGCCCGAACGCCCCACGACTCGAGCAACCGGAACAGCGCCACCTCGAAGGCGAACAGTCCGGCCTGGGTGAAGTCCGTACGGTCCACCAGCGCCGCTTCCGGCGAGCCCGGCTCGGCGGACAGCACCGCGCTGAGCGGCTGGGGGAGACGGTTGTCCAGGTACCGGCAGACCTCGTCGAAGGCGTCGGCGAAGACGGGGAAGGCGGCGCGCAGTTCGGCGCCCATCCGAGGGCGCTGGGCGCCTTGTCCGGTGAACAGGAACGCGGTACGGATCTCCGGGTCGGCCAGTCCTCGGACGACTCCCGGGGCGTCCCGGCCCTGCGCGAGCGCTTTCAGCGCGTCCAGCATCCGGGCCCGGTCACCGGCCGGCACGAACGCGCGGTGGGGAGGGCGGAGCGCGACACCGCCAGCGAGTGGGCGATGTCGGTGGGCGACAGGCCCGGCCGGTCAGCCGCCTCGGCCGCCAGCCGTCGGGCCTGGGCGCGGAGGGCGGTCTCGTCGGCGGCGGAGAGCAGCCACGGAACGGCGGCGGAGAGCAGCCCGGGGTCGGGCGACGTCGCGGCCGTCTCCCGGGAGGCAGCCGTCTGCTTCTCCGGCGCCTCTTCCAGAATCACATGCGCGTTGGTCCCGCCGATCCCGAAGGCCGAGACTCCCGCACGCCGGGGCCGGTCCGAGGCCGGCCAGGCCGGGGCCCGGTCAGCAGTTCCACGCGGCCGGCGGACCAGTCGACGTGCGGTGTGGGGGAGTCGGCGTGCAGGGTCCGGGGCAGTTCGCCGTGCCGCACTGGCCTGCACCATCTTGATGACGCCGGCGACTCCGGCCGCCGCCTGCGTGTGCCCGAGGTTGGACTTCACCGACCCGAGCCACACGTGGCCGCTCGCGGCCCTGTCCGTACGTGGCCAGCAGGGCCTGCGCCTCGATGGGGTCGCCCAGCCGGGTGCCCGTACCGTGGGCCTCCACCGCGTCCACGTCACCGGCGCGCAGCCCCGCGTCGGTCAGCGCCCGTGTGATCAGCCGCCGCTGGGCCGGGCCGTGGGGCGCGGCGAGCCCGTTGGACGCGCCGTCGGAGTTCACGGCGGAGCCGCGGAGCACGGCCAGGACCGGATGGCCGTTGCGTCGCGCATCGGACAACCGCTCCAGCAGGACGAGTCCCACGCCCTCGCCCCAGGCCGTACCGTCGGCCGCCGCCGAGAACGACTTGCAGCGCCCGTCCGGCGACAGCCCGCGCTGCCGGCTGAAGGCGAGGAACGGCTTGGGCGTCGCCATCACCGTGACCCCGCCGGCCAGCGCCAGCGAGCACTCGCCCGAGCGCAGCGCACGCGCCGCCCAGTGCAGCGCCACCAGTGAGGACGAGCAGGCGGTGTCGACCGTGATCGTGGGACCGCGCAGACCGTACACGTACGAGATCCGCCCGGAGGCCACACTGCCCGCCGAGCCCAGCCCCAGGTGCGCCTCCAGCTCGTGGGGTCGCGTGAAGCGGGCGGAGTAGTCGCCGTACATCACGCCCACGAACACACCGGTGTCGCTCTCGCGCACCGACGCCGGGTCGATCCCGGCCCGCTCCCACACCTCCCAGGACGTCTCCAGGAGCAGCCGCTGCTGCGGATCCATCGCGAGCGCCTCGCGCGGCGAGATCCCGAACAGTCCGGCGTCGAACTCCGCGGCCCGGTGCAGGAACCCGCCGTGTCGCGTGTACGACGTGCCGATCCGGTCGGGATCGGGGTCGTAAAGGGCGTCCAGGTCCCAGCCGCGGTCGGCCGGGAACTCCGAGATGGCGTCGCGCCCCTGTGAGACCAACTCCCACAGGTCCTCGGGGGAGTTGACGTCACCGGGATACCGACAGCCCATGGCGACGATCACGACGGGATCGTCGTCCTCGGGAGACCGGCCCGGTCCGTCGTACGCCTGCGGGTGCCCCACCGGCCCGCCCTCGAAGAGCGCCTCGCCCAGGTGCCGGGCCACCTCGGCCGGTGTCGGGTGGTCGAAGACCAGTGTCGACGGCAGGCTCAGACCGGTCAGCGCGCCGAGCCGGTCCACCAGCTCGACGACGCCGACGGAGGTCATGCCGAGATCGGTGAAGGGGCTGTCCGTGTCGGGCAGATCGCCCGGTGCGCCCCGGCAGACCTCGGCCGTTTCGTTGAGCACCGTTTCGCGTAACGCCCGCTCCCGGTCCTTGCGCGAGAGGGGTGCAAGCCGCTCACGCAGGGCGGCGGGGGCGGTGCCGGCCGCGGCCGGGGCGGCCGGAGCGGGGGCGACCAGCTCGTGCCGGGCGATCTTGCCGGACGCGGTACGCGGGACGGCGGTGATCTGGCGGATCTCGGCCGGCACCTTGTAGTCGGACAGCCGGGTCCGGCACTCGGCGAGCACCTGCCGTGCGTCGAACCCGTCCGGACCCGGTACGACGAAGGCGACCGGCACCTCGCCGAGCACCTCGTGCGGCACTCCCACGACCACGGCCTCGGACACGCCGGGGCACTGCGACAGCGCCTGCTCGATCTCCGTCGGGTGGATGTTCTCGCCGCCGCGGATGATCAGCTCGCTGACCCGGCCGGTGAGCCGGAGATGGCCGTGCTCGACGCGGCGGCCGAGGTCGCCCGTGCGGTACCAGCCGTCCCGCAGCGCGGCGGCCGTCGCCTCGGGCTGCTCGTGGTACCCGCTCATCAGGCCGGCCCCCGCACCCAGACCTCGCCCTCGGACCCGTCCGGGACGTCCTCGCCGCTGAGCGGATCGACGACGCGCACGTCCGTGCCCGGAACCGGCGGCCCGCAGGAACCGTCGACCCTCGGCCCCTCGGGACGGTTCACCGCGATCATGCCGCAGGTCTCGGTACTGCCGTACGCGTCCAGCAGCGGCGCCCCGAGGGTCTCCTCCACGGCCGCGCGCAGGGCAGGACCACTCGGGGCGCCGGCCACGAGGCACATCCGCAGCGCCGACGGGGCCTCGCCGCCCGAGTCGAGCAGCCGGTGGTACGTCGCGGGGACACCGGCCAGCAGGGTGAAGGGCCCGCCGAGCCCGGCGTGCGCGGTGAGCAGTTCCTGCCGCAGACCGCCCGGCGGCAGCAGGTCCCCGGCGATCCGGGCGCTCGCGCCCACGGCCGTCACGCCCAGGATCGCCAGCGAGTGGCTGAAGCTGTGGAACAGTGGAAGCGGCCAGAGCAGCCGGTCGTCGGGCGAGAGACCGAAGATCGGGGCGTAGCAGGCGGCCACGGACCACAGCGCG
>KE354094.1 GCA_000415505.1 Streptomyces afghaniensis 772 | reverse complement strand
GCGCCCGCCGGAGACCCGACCGGTCCCGTGGGTACGGCCGGCCCGGGGAGTGCCACGGGTACGGCGGGCTCGACCGGGACGCCGCGCTCGGCGGGCTCGGCGGGCTCGGGGAGCATGGCCCGCTCGGCCGGGGCGGTGGGCTCGGCAGGTGTCGCCGGCCCGGCGGGTGCGGCGGGTGCGGTGACTGCCGGCTGATGTCCCGGAGGCGCCTCGGACACCAGCGGGGTCGACCGCGTCAGCGGCCTGTCAGGCGACTGGGCAGCTTGGCGGCTCGGCGGGCCGGCGGTTCCGGGATACCTCGCGGACGTGGGGGCGCGGCCGGCCGAAGCCCCGCTGCGGCTCACGCTCCGGCAGGAGCCGGCTTGCGTGCCAACAGGAACGCCCGGGGGCGCTGCTCCTCGCCCTCTGCCTCCCGCAGAACACGGGAATGCAGCTCCAGGCCGGCCTGCCTGAGCTGCGCCGCGACGGTCTCCGGCGTGCGCCAGTAGCAGTCGAGCGAGATCTCCTGCCCGAAGCGCTCGGTGAGACGCGCACGGCCGTCCTCGGCACCGGACTGGAACCCGAGCAGCACGGGCGCGCCCGGCACCAGGACGCGGTGGAACCCGGCGAAGACCGAGGGCAGATGCTCGTCCGGCACATGAATGATCGAGTACAGCGCGACGATGCCGCCGAGCGTCTCGTCCGGCAGGTCCAGCGCCGTCATCGAACCGACGTGGAACCGCAGCCCCGGGTGCGCCCGGCGGGCCAGGGCCACCATGCGCGGTGAGACGTCCACCCCGAACACCGGCAGCCCCAGGTCGTGCAGCCGGGCCGCCACGTACCCGGGACCGCTGCCGATGTCGGCGACCGGCGGCTGCACCGGCGCCCCGGGGGCACGCACCAGATCGACGAAGGCCGCAAGGAGAGCCCGCTCCAGCGGCCTCCCGGCGAGACTGTCCGGGAACCCGGCGGCATAGTCCTCGGCGATGGCGTCGTACGAGGCCTGGGGGGACTGGACGAAGTCGGGGGTGTCGGCGCGCACGGGGCGCACACTATCCGGGCCGGGCGTCCGCCAGACGAACAAGGCCGTGTTCCCCGCGCAGGGCGTGGTATCCGTGGAGGAGGATGGATGGATAACGGCGCCGTGGCGCAGGTGTGGTCGATGTCACACTCTGTGGGTCGTGGTGACCGGCTCGGCCCTAAAGGCGGGCGAGTTTACCCATCTCACTTGATAGCTATACGTTCGGCGGTCATATTTTCTGCCCCTAACGGGTTGAAGTTTTGTTGATCGAGGGTCAGCCGACCGCCCTGGCGCCCTACCCTTCAGAGGGTGAAGCAATTGATGTCACTGGAGTCCGAGGTCGATCTTCCCGGGGGAGCCGTACTTCCCGGTGCGCTGCCCGACGCTCTGCGCGCCGAGCTCATCGCGTTCCGACGCGACCTGCACATGCACCCGGAGCTGGGCAACCAGGAGTTCCGCACGACAGCCGCGATCAAGGAGCGGCTGGAGAGGGCCGGCCTCAAGCCGCGCGTACTCGCCGTCGGGACAGGACTCGTCTGTGACATCGGCGTAGAGGGCGAACAGTGGGCCGGAGGCCCCAGCATGCTCGCCATGCGGGCCGACATCGACGGCCTGCCCATCCCGGACATGAAGAGCGACTGCCCGTACCGCTCGACCGTGCCCGACCGCGCGCACGCCTGCGGCCACGACGTGCACACCACCGTCGTCCTCGGCGCCGGTCTCGTCCTGGCCGAACTGCACAAGCAGGGCCTGCTGCCGCGCCCCGTCCGGCTGATCTTCCAGCCCGCCGAGGAGGTACTGCCCGGCGGTGCCGCCGACGTCATCAAGTGCGGGGCGCTGGAGGGGGTCGGAGCGATCATCGCCGTGCACTGCGACCCCCGGGTGGACGCGGGGCAGGTCGGACTCCGGGAGGGCCCCATCACCTCGGCCTGCGACCGGCTGGAGATCGCCCTGAACGGCCCGGGCGGGCACACCGCACGCCCCCACCTCACGACCGACCTGGTCACCGCGGCCGCCCGCGTGGTCACCGACGTACCCGCCCTGGTCGGCCGGCGCTTCGACAGCCGGAGCGGGCTCGCCATCACCTGGGGCCGCGTGGAGTCCGGGCACGCGCCCAACGTCATCCCGCAGCACGCCGAGCTCTCCGGCACCGTGCGGTGCCTCGACATCGAGGCGTGGCGGCAGGCCCCCGACGTCGTGGTCGCCGCGATCGACGAGATCGCCAACCTGTACCGCGCCAAGTCGGAGATCAACTACGTCCGCGGCGTCCCGCCCGTCGTCAACGAGCCCGGCGTGACGGAGCTGCTGCGCGACGCCATGATCTCCCGACGCGGCGTCGACTCGGTCGTCGGCACGGAGCAGAGCCTCGGCGGCGAGGACTTCTCCTGGTACCTGGAACACGTCCCCGGCGCGATGGCCCGCCTGGGCGTACGCACCCCGGGCGAACGCCACGTACGCGACCTCCACCAGGGCGACTTCGACGTCGACGAGTCCGCGATCACGGTAGGAGTGGAACTCTTCACAGCTGCGGCCTTGGTCAACGGCCTGCGCTGACGGCCGGCTGCCAGGGGGCGCGGCGGGACCTCCCGCCGCCCCGCCCGGCGCCCCACCACTTGTCCTGCCCGGCGAGCCTCCAGCTGGCGCCGCCCCGCCCGGCGCAGCCTGCCCGCCCGCCCGGCGGAGCCTCCCACCGCCCCTTCAAGTCCGCAGCCTCCGGTTGCGCCCCGGGTGCCCACGGGGCAGCCTGGTGCGCGTGACGAGGAGGCATGCGCCGTGTGCCCGAGTACACCTTTCGACCCCGTTCGATCCCGTGGTTCACAAGGGCGTAACCGGCCATCGGCACGAATGGATAACGGCCCCGCAGCGAACCGTTCCCAGGAGTGTCTACGCGCGTTAATGTGCGCCGAACCGAGCACCCACTGCGGGGCTTTGGAGAATGGGGAACTTCACGATGCGTCGGATTTCCAAACTGACCCGCGTCGCGGTGGGGGTCGCGTCGCTCGGGCTCGTCGCCACGGCCTGTGGCGGCACCAGCGGTGAGAGTGGTGGCGGCGACAGCAAGGACCGTGGCGTCGCCATCGCGTACGACGTCGGCGGCAAGGGCGACCAGTCCTTCAACGACGCCGCCTACGCCGGCCTGACCAAGGCAAAGGACGAGTACGGCTACACGACCGCCGACATCGAGCCCACCGAGGGCGAGACCGACGCGGACAAGGAACAGCGCCTGGCCTCGCTGGCCAAGCAGGGCTACAACCCGGTCATCGGCGTCGGGTTCGCCTACACGCTGGCGATGAAGGCCGTGGCGCCCAAGTACCCGGACACCACCTTCGGCATCGTCGACTCCGTGGTCGAGGGCAAGAACGTCGCCTCCCTCGTCTTCGCCGAGGAGCAAGCCTCGTACCTCGCCGGCGTCGCCGCCGCCAAGGCCACCAAGTCGGACATCGTCGGCTTCGTGGGCGGTGTCGACGTCCCGCTGATCCACAAGTTCGAGGCCGGCTACAAGCAGGGCGTGCAGGACACCAACCCCAAGGTGAAGGTCCTGTCCCAGTACCTGACGCAGACGGCCGAGGAGGGCGGCTTCTCCAGCCCCGACAAGGGCAAGGCCGCCGCCGAGGGCCAGATCGAGAAGAAGGCCGACGTGCTCTACGCGGCCGCCGGACTGTCCGGCCAGGGCGTCATCGAGGCCGCCGCCAAGGCGAAGGTCTGGGCGATCGGCGTCGACTCCGACCAGTACAAGCAGGCCGCCCTCGCCCCGTACAAGAACTACATCCTCACCTCCGCCCTCAAGGACGTCGGCGGCGCGGTCTACGCGCTGTCCAAGTCCGTCCACGACGGCAAGCCCCTGACCGGCACCCAGACCTTCGACCTGAAGGTCAACGGCGTCGGCCTCTCCGAGTCGAACCCGGAGTACGCCAAGATCCCGGGGCTCGAGGACGCCGTGAACAAGGCCAAGGAAGGCATCGACGACGGCTCGATCAAGGTCAAGACCGAGTAGGCCGTCCAGCTGTCCGGCCGTGAGGCCGTCGGAGCGGGCGGGCACCCCCGGGGTGCCCGCCCGCTCCGACGTTCCCGGGGCGCGCCGGGCGCCCGGATCACCCAGCGCCACCCTCCGTTCGCAGTCGGCAACGCCCCGGCCAAGGCCGGGTGATGGCTTGGCCACGGGCGCATAACAAGGTGGACAGAAGGGGTTTTCAGGCAGGTCTACGCGCGTTAATCTGCGGCGAAGCCAGCGCCGAAGCTGAACCGTCCCGGCGCTATGCGGCCCCGGTAGTACGACAGGAGCACCCACACATGCGCCGGATTTCCCGGATCACGGTCGCAGGCGCAGCGACCGCCTCCCTGGCCCTCGCCCTCTCCGCCTGTGGCAGCACCTCGACCTCCGGGTCGTCGGACTCGAAGGGGGACAAGGGCCTCGCCATCGCGTACGACGTCGGCGGCAAGGGTGACCAGTCGTTCAACGACGCCGCGTACGCCGGCCTGGAGCAGGCGAAGAAGGAGTTCGGCTACCAGACGGCCGACCTGGAGCCCACCGAGGGCGAGACGGACGCCGACAAGGAGCAGCGTCTGGTCTCGCTGGCGAAGCAGGGCTACGACCCGGTCATCGGCGTCGGCTACGCGTACGCCGCGGCCGTCAAGGGTGCCGCTGAGAAGTTCCCGAAGACCACCTTCGGCATCGTCGACGACGCCACGATCAACTCCAAGAACGTCGCCGACCTCGTCTTCAGCGAGGAGCAGGCCTCGTACCTGGCCGGTGTCGCCGCCGCCAAGAGCACCAAGTCGAACGTCGTCGGCTTCGTCGGAGGTGTGGACATCCCGCTGATCCACAAGTTCCAGGCGGGCTTCGAGCAGGGCGTCAAGGACACGAACCCGAAGGTGAAGGTCCTGTCGCAGTACCTGACGCAGACGGCCGAGGAGGGCGGTTTCTCCAGCCCCGACAAGGGCAAGACGGCTGCCGAGGGCCAGATCGAGAAGAAGGCCGACGTCGTCTACGCGGCCGCCGGTCTGTCCGGCCAGGGCGTCATCGAGGCCGCCGCCGCCAAGAAGGTGTGGGCCATCGGTGTCGACTCCGACCAGTACAAGCAGGAGGCCCTCGCCAAGTACAAGGACTTCATCCTGACCTCGGCGATGAAGGACGTCGCCAAGGCGGTGTACAACCTGGCGAAGTCGGTCGAGGACGGCAAGCCCGAGACCGGTATCGTTCGTGGCGATCTGAAGACCGGCGAGGTGAGCCTGTCGGACTCCAACCCGAAGTTCGCGGACGACGCCGAGCTTCAGGAAGCCATCAAGACGGCCAAGGAGAAGATCATCAGCGGCGAGATCAAGGTCAAGAGCAGCTGACGACCGACTGCCTCGAAGCAGGCGGTAACCCCCGGGGTTACGTCCGCTCGACGGGGTACGGGGAGGCTGCTCCTCGTACCCCGTTGTCGCGGTGCGTCGGCCCCTTTGTATGCCGTAGGGGCGCTACGCGCGTAGACGGCCCCCGTCCCCAGGAGAGTGCGTCATCAACGCGTCCAGCAGCCCTCCGGCCGGAGCGGCGGTCAAGGAATCGGTGACCGCCGTCGAGCTCGCCGGGATCACGAAGCGTTTCCCGGGCGTCGTGGCCAACCACGACATCCACCTCAGCGTCCGCAAGGGCACCGTGCACGCCCTCGTCGGCGAGAACGGCGCCGGCAAGTCGACGCTGATGAAGATCCTCTACGGCATGCAGAAGCCGGACGAGGGCACCATCGCCGTCGACGGCGAGCAGGTCAGCTTCTCGTCGCCGGCCGACGCCATCGTCCGCGGCATCGGCATGGTCCACCAGCACTTCATGCTCGCCGACAACCTCACGGTCCTCGAGAACGTCGTGCTCGGCAGCGAGCAGCTGTACGGCATCGGCGCCAAGGCCCGCCGCAAGATCAAGGAACTCTCCGAGCGCTACGGCCTCGACGTCAAGCCCGACCTCCTGATCGAGGAGCTCGGCGTCGCCGCCCGCCAGCGCGTGGAGATCCTCAAGGTCCTCTACCGCGGCGCCCGCACCCTCATCCTGGACGAGCCGACCGCCGTGCTCGTCCCGCAGGAGGTCGACGCCCTCTTCGCCAACCTGCGCGAACTGCGGTCCGAGGGCCTGTCGGTCATCTTCATCTCGCACAAGCTCGGCGAGGTGCTCTCCGTCGCCGACGAGATCACCGTCATCCGCCGCGGCACCACCGTCGGCACGGCCGTCCCCGCCGAGACCACCCCGCGCCAGCTCGCCGAGATGATGGTCGGCAGCGAACTGCCCACCCCCGAGACGGCCGAGTCCACGGTCACCGACCGCCCGGTCATCAGCGTCGACAGGCTCCGCCTGGCCCGCCCCCGGCGGCAAGGCCCTCCTCGACGACATCAGCTTCACCATCCACGCGGGCGAGGTCCTCGGCATCGCCGGTGTCGAGGGCAACGGCCAGACCGAGCTGGTCGACGCGCTCATCGGCCTGCGGGCCGCCGACTCCGGCACCATCCGGCTCGCCGACGAGGAGATCACCGCCTGGCCCACCCGCAGGCGCCGCGAGCAGGGCATCGGCTACATCCCCGAGGACCGGCACCGCCACGGCCTGCTCCTGGAGGCACCCCTCTGGGAGAACCGCATCCTCGGCCACGTCACCGAGAAGCCGCTCGCCAAGGGCGTCTGGCTGGACCCGAAGGCGGCCCAGGAGGACACCCGCCGGATCGTCACCGAGTACGACGTCCGCACCCCCGGCATCGACGTCACCGCCGCCTCCCTCTCCGGCGGCAACCAGCAGAAGCTGATCGTCGGCCGCGAGATGAGCCACAAGCCGCGCTTCCTGATCGCCGCCCACCCCACGCGGGGCGTGGACGTCGGCGCCCAGGCCGCCATCTGGGACCACATCCGCGAGGCCCGCCGCGAGGGCCTGGCCGTTCTGCTGATCTCCGCCGACCTGGACGAGCTCATCGGCCTGTCCGACACGCTGCGCGTGATCTACAACGGCAAGCTGGTCGCGGACGCCGACCCGGCCACCATCACCCCCGAGGAGCTCGGCTCGGCCATGACCGGCGCCGCCACCGGGCACCTCGCGCACGAAGAGACCCCCGAGACCTCGAAGGCCGACGCCCCCGAGTCTCCGGAAGACGAGGCCCGCTGATGAAGAAGTTCGACAGGGAGCGCGTGCTCCTCGCGGTGGCCGGACCGGTCATCGCGCTCGCCGTGGCCTTCGCCCTGACCTCGATCGTGCTGGTCGCGTCGGGCAAGAGCCCCGTCGAGCCGTACGCCCTGATGTTCGAGCAGCTGAGCTTCTCCGACATCCAGGTCCTGATCATCAACCAGGCCTCGATGTACTACATCGCGGCCCTCGCGGTGGCCATCGGCTTCCGGATGAACCTGTTCAACATCGGCGTCGACGGGCAGTACCAGCTCGGCGCGATGCTGGCCGCGGTCGTCGGCGCCCACGTCGCGCTGCCGGCACCCCTCCAGGTCCCGCTGCTGCTCCTGACCGCCGTCCTCACCGGCGCCTTCTGGGCCGGCATCGCCGGCGTCCTCAAGGTCACCCGCGGCGTCAGCGAGGTCGTCGCCACGATCATGCTCAACGCGATCGCCACCTCCGTGATCGCCTACCTGTGGCTGCCGAACGTCTTCGGTGTGAAGGTCGGCAACAACAACACCACCGGCGAGATGCACGAGTCCGGCTGGATCCCGGGCATCAGCATGGGCGCGGCCGGCGAGATCTACGGCCTGGTGCTCCTCGCCGTCCTGCTCGGCATCGGCTACTGGGTCGTCCTCAACCGCACCCGCTTCGGCTTCGACCTGCGCGCCTCCGGCGCCTCGCAGACCGCCGCCGCGGCCAGCGGTGTGGACCCCAAGCGCATGGTGCTCAGCGCCATGCTGATCTCCGGCGGCATCGCGGGCCTCGCCGGCCTGCCGATCCTGCTCGGCGACACCCACACGTACAGCCTGAACTTCCCCACCGGCATCGGCTTCCTGGGCATCGGCATCGCCCTCCTCGGCCGCAACAGCCCCGTGGGCATCGCCTTCGCCGCCCTGCTGTGGGCCTGGCTCGACAAGGCCTCGCCCGAGCTGGACTTCCACGGCTACGACAAGGAGATCGCGGTCATCATGCAGGGCCTGATCGTGCTCTCGGTCGTCGTCTCCTACGAGGCCGTGCGCGAGTGGGGCCTGCGCCGCCAGCAGCGCCGGGTCGGCGCCGAACTGGCCGCCGGTCACGTCCTCGGCAACAACAACACCACGAAGGAGGTGGCTGGCCGATGACCACCGCGACCGACCTCAACCAGCCCACGCTGCAGCCCGCGGCGCCGACCGGCCGCCGCCTGTCGTGGCCCGTCCTGCTGCTGATCATCGCCGGAGGGCTGGCGCTCACCTCGATCGTCCGCCTCATCACGGGCGCCGACGGCATCACCAACGTCAGCCAGATGTCCACCGCGCTCCAGCTCGCCGTGCCGATCGGCCTGGCCGGTCTCGGCGGCCTGTGGGCCGAGCGCGCGGGCGTGGTCAACATCGGCCTCGAGGGCATGATGATCCTCGGCACCTGGTTCGGCGCCTGGGCCGGCTTCCAGTGGGGCCCGTGGACGGGTGTCCTGGTCGGCGTCGCCGGCGGCGCGATCGGCGGCCTGCTGCACGCCTTCGTGACCGTCACCTTCAACGTCAACCACATCGTCTCCGGTGTGGCCATCAACATCCTCGCCCTCGGCGCCACCCGCTACCTCGCGCCCCTCGCCTTCGAGGGCCACACGGGCGGCTCCGCCAAGCAGTCCCCGGCGGTGGACTCCCTCGGCAATTTCACCGTGCCGGGCCTGTCCGACGCGCTCAGGGACCTCAACAACCAGGGCTGGTTCTTCATCTCCGACATCGCCGGCCTGCTCGGCGGCCTGGTCACCAACGTCTCCTGGCTGACCCTGATCGCCGTCGCCCTGATCCCCGGCACCTGGTGGATCCTGTGGCGCACCGCGTTCGGCCTGCGGCTGCGCTCCTGCGGCGAGAACCCGGTCGCGGCCGAGTCCCTCGGCGTCAACGTCTACAAGTACAAGTACATCGCCGTGATCATCTCCGGCGGTCTGGCCGGCCTCGGCGGTGTCTTCCTGTCCATCGTGGCCAACCCCTTCTACCTGGAGGGCCAGGTCAGCGGCCGCGGCTACATCGGTCTCGCCGCGATGATCTTCGGCAACTGGATGCCCGGCGGCCTCGCCCTCGGCGCGGGTCTGTTCGGCTACACCGACAGCCTCAACCTGCGCGGCGGCTCGGCCAACGTCCACGCCCTGCTGCTGCTCGGCGCCCTGCTGCTGCTCATCGGCGCCATCTGGCTGGTGGTCCGCAAGAAGTACGTCCAGGCCGTGGTCACCGTGGTCGTCGGCGGCCTGGTGTTCGCCTGGTACGCGACCACCAACGAGGTCCCGAACCAGGTCGTCTCCGCCACGCCGTACGTCATCACCCTGGTGGTCCTCGCCCTGTCCGCCCAGCGCCTGCGGATGCCGAGGGCGAACGGCATGCCGTACCGGAAGGGGCAGGGCAAGTGACCGCCGTCGGCCCGGACGTCGACTGGGAGAAGCTGCGCGCGGTGGCCCGGGACGCCATGTCCCGGGCGTACGCCCCGTACTCCGGTTACCCGGTGGGCGTGGCGGCCCTGGTCGACGACGGCCGCATCATCTCCGGCTGCAACGTCGAGAACGCCTCGTACGGGCTCGGCCTGTGCGCCGAGTGCGGCCTGGTCTCGGAGCTGCACAACACCGGCGGCGGCCGGCTGACGCACTTCACCTGCGTCGACCGTGACGGCGCCACGCTCGTGCCGTGCGGCCGCTGCCGCCAGCTGCTGCACGAGTTCGGCGGCCCGGACCTGCTGCTGGAGACCCCGGCGGGGATCCTGCCGCTGTCGGAGATGCTGCCCCAGGCCTTCGGCCCGGAGCACCTCACCAAGTAATCCCCGTGCGGCCCCCCTGAGTTGCTCATGCGACCGGCTCAGGGGGGCCGTACGGCTTCTGGAACCCTCGGAAGGAAGCCCAAGCCATGGCCATGGACGCCATCTCCGTCATCCGCACCAAGCGGGACCGCGGCGAACTCAGCGACGAGCAGATCGACTGGGTCATCGACGCGTACACCCGCGGGGAGGTGGCCGACGAGCAGATGTCGGCCCTCGCGATGGCCATCCTGCTCAACGGCATGAACCGGCGCGAGATCGCCCGCTGGACGGCCGCGATGATCGCCTCCGGCGAGCGCATGGACTTCTCGTCCCTGTCCCGCCCGACGGCCGACAAGCACTCCACCGGCGGCGTCGGCGACAAGATCACCCTCCCGCTGGCCCCCCTGGTCGCCGCCTGCGGCGCCGCGGTCCCCCAGCTCTCCGGCCGCGGCCTCGGCCACACGGGCGGCACGCTGGACAAGCTGGAGTCGATCCCCGGCTGGCGCGCCCTGCTCTCGAACGAGGAGATGCTCTCCGTCCTGGACGGCACCGGCGCGGTGATCTGCGCGGCGGGCGACGGCCTGGCCCCGGCCGACAAGAAGCTGTACGCCCTGCGCGACGTCACGGGCACGGTCGAGGCGATCCCGCTGATCGCCTCCTCGATCATGTCGAAGAAGATCGCCGAGGGCACGGGCTCGCTGGTCCTGGACGTGAAGGTCGGCACGGGCGCCTTCATGAAGACCCTGGAGGACGCCCGCGAACTGGCCTCCACGATGGTGGGCCTCGGCACCGACCACGGCGTGAAGACGGTCGCGCTGCTCACCGACATGTCGACCCCGCTCGGTCTGACGGCGGGCAACGCGCTGGAGGTCCGCGAGTCGGTGGAGGTCCTGGCGGGCGGCGGCCCGGCGGACGTGGTCGAGCTGACCATCGCCCTGGCCCGCGAGATGCTCGACGCGGCGGGCGTCAGGGACGCCGACCCGGCGAAGGCCCTGGCCGACGGCTCGGCGATGGACGTCTGGCGCCGCATGATCACGGCCCAGGGCGGCGACCCGGACGCGGCGCTTCCGGTGGCCCGCGAACAGCACGTGATCAAGGCCCCGTCCTCGGGCGTCCTCACCCGCCTCGACGCCTACGACATCGGCGTCGCCGCCTGGCGCCTGGGCGCGGGCCGCGCCCGCAAGGAGGACCCGGTGCAGGCGGGCGCGGGCATCGAGATGCATGCCAAGCCCGGCGACCAGGTCACCGAGGGCCAGCCCCTTCTGACCCTCCACACGGACACGCCGGAACGCTTCGAGTACGCGCTGGAGGCGGTCGAGGGCTCGTACGACATCGCGACGCCGGGGACGGCCTTCACGGCGTCGCCGGTGGTGCTGGAACGTATCGCCTGAGCTGGGGTTTTCTCGTTTGGGCGAACGGGACTGGTGGACCCGCACCAGTCCCGTTCGGCATGCTGGGATCGGTGACGCACTGATTGGAGAACCGCCATGAGCGCACTCACCGTCGACCACTCGACGGCCAGCGGCCACGAGTGGGACGACCTCGTTCGGATCTGGCAGGAGACGGACGCGCCAGAGGGCTGCAAGGTGGAGATCATCGAGGGGATCGTCACCGTGGCACCACCGCCGTCCAATGCCCACAACGACATCGCTGACCTGGTTCAGCGAGCCCTGTACGAGGTCATCCCCAGGCATTGGGGCATCTACCAGACCCTGGGTACGGCGGTCCCGTCCCGTGACGGGCTCTACATTCCCGATCTCGCGATCGCCCCCCGGCAGGTGCTGCGTGACGAGGGCGGCAACTTCATCCCAGCGGCTGCCGCTGAACTCATCGTCGAGATCACGTCCAAGTCGAATGCGGCCCACGACCGGATCAAGAAGGCCGCAGGTTACGCCCAGGCCGGCGTTCCGCTGTACCTGCTCATCGACGGCTGGGCACCTGGCGGTCCCACCATCACGCTCTACGGCGAACCGCAAGGGGACGTCTACCGGGTTCTGCACGCAGGCAAGTTCGGAGAACTCATTGCCTTGCCGGAGCCCTTCGCCCTCGAACTCGACACCGGCGAGTTCCCGGAGCACTGAGTCACCCCAACACCGCCGCCACCACCACAAGCACCGGCACCGCCAACACCGTCGACAACAAGATCGCCTCCCTCGCCAGCACCTCGCCCACCCGATAACTGCTCGCGTACGTGAACAGGTTCTGCGCCGCCGGAAGCGCCGACGTCACCACCACGTCGAGCAGCGAGGCCCCGTGGAGACCGAAGACGCCCGCTGCGAGGGCCCAGGCGACCAGGGGCTGGATGACCGCCTTGAGGGTCACGGCGAGGAGGACAGGGGCCCGTTCCGCGCCGCGCAGCGGGAGCGTGCTGCCGCGCAGGGAGATGCCGAAGGCCAGCAGCACCGCCGGGACCGACATGTTGCCGATCAGGGTGAGCGGGTCCATCAAGGGACCGGGGACGTGCAGGCCCGACGCCGACGCCGCCACACCGGCCAGGGAGCCCAGGGCTATCGGATTGCGCAGCGGCGTGAGCAGCCGTTGCCACAGAGGCCGCTTCTCGCCGCCGCTCGCCAGGTCCAGGACCGTCAGCGCCACCGGCGTGACGCCCACCAGCTGGAACAGCAGCACCGGCGCGACCAGTGACGCGTCGCCCAGCACGTACACCGCGATCGGGATGCCGAGGTTGCCCGAGTTGACGTAGCTGGAGCACAGCGCGCCGATCGTCGTCCGGCCCACACCCCAGCCGCGCACGGCACCCACCGCCACGAACACACCCGCCGCCGCTGCCGTGCTCATCGCCGTGACCAGCAGCCGGTCCGAGAAGATCACCGACAGGTCGGCCCGGGCGAGCGTCGTGAAGAGCAGGGCGGGAGACGCCACATGGAAGGCCAGCTTCGTCAGGACCTCGCGCCCGCCGTCGCCCAGATACCCCCGGCGGCCGATCAGATAGCCGACCCCGATGACGACCGCGATGACCGCGAAGCCACTCAGCACCCCCTGCACGAGGCCCCCTCACCGGCGACACGTGCATCGGACAGCGCGGGAGGGGCAGATGCATGGGGCATACAGCCAACCCTCCGGGGAAGGCCGTACCG
This sequence comes from Streptomyces afghaniensis 772, assembly GCA_000415505.1. GTDB lineage: Bacteria > Actinomycetota > Actinomycetes > Streptomycetales > Streptomycetaceae > Streptomyces > Streptomyces afghaniensis. The sequence continues at coordinate 4,157 of KE354094.1, read as the reverse complement.
AGGTCAATGTGATCCTTACGGCGCCGAGAGGACGGACAGCCGCGATGAGTTACCGCCGCCCGCCCGGTCTACCGATCGTGGACGCCATGACACCCCCCGTGCTCGTGCTCCCCGGTCCCGTCGCCCGGGACGAGGTGAGCGGACTGAGCGACGACGTCAGGGCACTGCTGCGAACCAGCCGTGCCCGGGTCGTGGTGTGCGATGTCGGAGGCCTCGGGCCGCCCGGGCTCGCCGCCGTCGACCTGCTGGCGCGGCTCCAGCTGGCCGCCCGGCGGGCCGGGGGCCGGATACGGCTGCGCGACCCCGACCCGGCCCTACGCGCCCTGCTCGACCTGGTCGGTCTCCGCTTCGAGGTGGAGGGGCAGGCCGAAGAGCGGGAACCAGCGCTGGGTGTCGAGGAAACAGTGGAACCCGGTGATCCGGCCGTCTGAGATCTCCAGCACCTGGACCGCCCACGGCGAGAAGCCGCCCTTCTCCGGGTCCGGCTTGTACTGGGCGAACCCCGGCAGGCCGTTGACCTGGACCGGCACCAGCCGGGAACCCGCGCAGGGCGCGCCGAGCGTCGTCATGAAGCCGGTGATGTCGCCGACGCCGGTCAGCCACAGGTCGAACGGCGGCATCGTCATGACCGCGTCCTCGTGCAGCAGGGCCGTCAGCGCCGTCATGTCGTAGCCCTCGAAGGCCGCGACATAGCGGTCCAGCAGCTTCTGCTGGTCCTCGTCCAGCGGGTCGGAGACGGCCGCTTCGGCGCCCGGCTCCTGCCGCTCGGCCAGAGTGGCGCGAGCCCGCTGGAGGGCGCTGTTGACCGACGCCACCGACGTGCCCAGCAGCTCGGCGACCTCGCTGGCCTTCCAGGCCAGCACCTCGCGCAGGATCAGCACGGCCCGCTGCTTGGCCGGCAGCTTCTGCAGGGCGGCCATGAAGGCGAGCCGCACGGACTCCTTGGCGATCGCCGCCTCCGCCGGGTCGCCGGTCGTGGGCAGCACACGGGCGTCCGGCATGGGCTCCAGCCAGGTGTTGTCCGGTCGGGGGGAGAGGGCGGCCTGGGCGAGCGGGGTGGACTCGGTCAGGTCCATGGGCCTGGCGCGCTTGTTGCCCGCGGTCAGCATGTCCAGGCACACGTTGGTCGCGATGCGGTAGAGCCAGGAGCGGAGGCTGGAGCGGCCCTCGAACTTGTCGTAGCTGCGCCAGGCGCGGACCATCGTGTCCTGCACCGCGTCCTCGGCCTCGAAGGAGGAGCCGAGCATCCGGTAGCAGTACCCCGTCAGCTCGGTGCGGTGTGCCTCCAGCCTGGTGTCCAGATCTGTCGGTGTCGCCGTGCCGTTCGTCATCGTCCACCCACCCCTGTGGAATTTCTGTCACGCGCCGTCGCGTCCAGCACTTCGGAAGCTACCGCAGCCCACTGACAACGGCCCCCCGAGCGCACAAAAGCGCAGGTGGGAGCAGCGCTTCAGACCAGCTGTTTCACCGACATCAGCAGATGCCGGTGCTCCCCGGCCGTCTCCCCGGCAAGCTCCCCGGCCATCTCGGGGGCCCCGCCGTCCGGCACCGCGTGCAGCAGCGCCCGCTGCCCCGCCCCGAGCAGTTCCAGCCGTACGCGCGGGCTCTCGAAGGACGTCAGCGCGTCCAGCAGATAGCCCGGGTTGAAGGCCACCGGCATCTCGTCGGCGCCGGTCAGCGTGGCCGGCAGGCGCTGGACCGCCACGTCGTCGCCGTAGCCGGCGCGGAGCATGACGGACCCGTCGGGCGAGAAGTCCAGCCGCACCGGACTGTTCGCCTCCGCCACCACCGCGACCCGCCGCACGGCCTCCGCGAGCCCTTCGCGCTCCACTTCGGCGACCGCGGCCCCCGCCATGTCGAACAGCGACTTGTACGTCGGCAGCCGCCCGTCCAGGAGCCGCAGTGCCGTCCGCGTCGGCCCGCCCTCGAAGCCGATCAGCCCGCCGCCGGCGGCCGGGTCCCACCCGATCAGCACGTCCTCGCAGCGCCCCAGCGACCGCGCGACGTCCAGCAGGCGCCGTGCGGGCAGCAGCGCTTCCACCACACCGTCCGCCGCCGCCCCCGGCTGCCACTCCAGCCGCCGCACGGCGTACCGGTAGCGGTCGGAAGCGGCGAATGTCATCTCCCCGCCGTCCAGACGCAGTTGGACGCCCGTCAGGAGCGGCAGCGTGTCGTCGCGCCCGGCCGCCACCGCGACCTGGGCGACGGCCGTCGCGAACGCGGCGCCGTCCACCGTGCCGTACGGCGCGGGCGGCACCGGCAGGGCCGGGTACTCGGCGACGGGCAGCGTCGACAGCCCGAACCGCGTACCGTCCGCCTCCACCGTGAACCGCGAGGCCTCCAGCGCGCAGCTCACCGGCCCGTCCGGCAGCACCCGGCAGACGTCCAGCAGCCGCCGACCCAGCACGAGCACCCGCCCGGGCACCGCGACCTCGGCGTCGGCCGCCACCCGCACCGCCGCCTCGAAGTCGAACCCCGTCACGGCCAGCCGCCCCGCGTCCGCCTCCAGCAACAGCCCGCCCAGCACCGGCACCGGCGTCCGCGCGGGCAGCGCCCGTACGGCCCGGCCCACGGCCTCGGCGAACGCCGTACGGTCGATGCGGAACTCCATGAAAAATCCCCCTGCTCGAATCCGGTGGTCAGCGGAGGCGGACGTTATCCGCGCCCACTGACAACCGGACCCGACCAGGGGGAACGGCCCGGGCTCCGAGCTCAGGCGGCCGTGGCCAGTCGCCGCTGCATCCGGGCCGCCCGGGTCCCGAAGACCGTGATCGTGACGACGCCCAGGACCGCCAGCAGGCCGACCCCGACCGTCCCGGCCCAGCCGCCCGCGTGGAAGGCGATCGCGCCGACCGTGCTGCCCGCACTGGAGCCGACGTAGTAGGCCGACTGGTAGAGCGCCGAGGCCTGGGCGCGGCCGGTCGTGGCCGTCTTGCTGACCGCCGAGGAGGCCACCGCGTGGCCCGCGAAGAAGCCCGCCGTGATGAGGACCAGGCCCAGCAGGACCAGCGGGAGGGAGCCGGCCAGGGACAGCAGCAGACCCGCCGCCGTCGTACCGCCGCCCGCGTACAGCGCGCCCCGGCGGCCCAGCCGGCCCACCAGCCGACCGGCCGTGGACGCCGACACCGTACCGACGAGGTACACCAGGAAGACCGAGCCGATGATGCCCTGCGGCAGTGAGAACGGCGCCTCGGTCAGCCGGTAGCCGATGACCGTGTACACACCGCCGAACACCGTCATGAACAGCGCGCCGATCGCGTACAGCCGGCACAGCAGCGGGTTCGACAGGTGGTCACGGACAGTCCGGGCCAGCACGCGCGGCCGCAGCGAACCGGCCTTGAAGTTCTTCGGGGCGGGGAGCAGCAGCCGGAAGGCCACCGCGCACGCCACCGCGAGCGCGCCGATCACACCGACGGCGACCCGCCAGCCCCACTCCTGCGCGACCCAGCCGGTGATGACCCGGCCGCTCATCCCGCCGACGCTGTTACCCGCGACGAACAGTCCGATCGCGGTGACCAGCGCCTTCGGGCTGACCTCCTCCGCGAGGTACGCCGTCGCCGACGCGGGCAGCCCGGCCAGGGCCGCGCCCTGGAGCGCCCGCAGCACGACCAGGACCCCCAGCGACGGGGCGAAGGGCACCAGCAGTCCGACGGTCACCGCCACGGCCAGTGAGGCCGTCATGACCGCACGCCGTCCGAAGCGCTCCGACAGGGCGCTCATCGGCAGGACGAACAGCGCCAGCCCGCCCGTCGCGGCGGCCACCGTCCAGCTCGCGTCGCTCGCCGCCACCCCGAACTCGCCGGAGATCAGCGGGAGCAGCGCCTGTGTGGAGTACAGCAGCGCGAAGGTCGCGACACCCGCGAGGAAGAGGGCGAGGCTCATCCGGCGGTAGCCGGGCCCGCCCGGGGACATACGTGAGTCGGCAGCAGGGACAGCGGTATCGGCGCCCACGATGGTGGGCGCCCCGGTACTGGCGGGAGACATGCTTCGAAGCTACGTACGCGCCCACTGATCCGTCCAATGCATGGAACCGCCATAATCGTTCCCATGGCGCATCAACACAGTTCAGCGGCTCGACTGTCACCGTCCAGTGACACAGAAGACATGGCGGAGATGTCCAAGGTGCTGGCTCCCCGTCTCGCGTACTTCGCCGGCGT
>KE354093.1 GCA_000415505.1 Streptomyces afghaniensis 772 | reverse complement strand
GCCGCAGAGACCAGCGAGAAGCGACTGTTTACTAAAAACACAGGTCCGTGCGAAGCCGTAAGGCGATGTATACGGACTGACGCCTGCCCGGTGCTGGAACGTTAAGGGGACCGGTTAGCTCCATTTCGGTGGGGCGAAGCTGAGAACTTAAGCGCCAGTAAACGGCGGTGGTAACTATAACCATCCTAAGGTAGCGAAATTCCTTGTCGGGTAAGTTCCGACCTGCACGAATGGCGTAACGACTTCTCGACTGTCTCAACCATAGGCCCGGTGAAATTGCACTACGAGTAAAGATGCTCGTTTCGCGCAGCAGGACGGAAAGACCCCGGGACCTTTACTACAGTTTGATATTGGTGTTCGGTTCGGCTTGTGTAGGATAGCTGGGAGACTGTGAAGCGCTAACGCCAGTTAGTGTGGAGTCGTCGTTGAAATACCAGTCTGGTCGTGCTGGATGTCTAACCTGGGTCCGTGATCCGGATCAGGGACAGTGTCTGATGGGTAGTTTAACTGGGGCGGTTGCCTCCTAAAGAGTAACGGAGGCGCCCAAAGGTTCCCTCAGCCTGGTTGGCAATCAGGTGTTGAGTGTAAGTGCACAAGGGAGCTTGACTGTGAGACCGACGGGTCGAGCAGGGACGAAAGTCGGGACTAGTGATCCGGCGGTGGCTTGTGGAAGCGCCGTCGCTCAACGGATAAAAGGTACCCCGGGGATAACAGGCTGATCTTCCCCAAGAGTCCATATCGACGGGATGGTTTGGCACCTCGATGTCGGCTCGTCGCATCCTGGGGCTGGAGTCGGTCCCAAGGGTTGGGCTGTTCGCCCATTAAAGCGGTACGCGAGCTGGGTTTAGAACGTCGTGAGACAGTTCGGTCCCTATCCGCTGTGCGCGTAGGAGTCTTGAGAAGGGCTGTCCCTAGTACGAGAGGACCGGGACGGACGAACCTCTGGTGTGCCAGTTGTTCTGCCAAGGGCATGGCTGGTTGGCTACGTTCGGGAGGGATAACCGCTGAAAGCATCTAAGCGGGAAGCCTGCTTCGAGATGAGGACTCCCACCTCCTAGAGAGGGTAAGGCTCCCAGTAGACGACTGGGTTGATAGGCCGGATATGGAAGCACGGTAACGTGTGGAGTTGACCGGTACTAATAGGCCGAGGGCTTGTCCTCAGTTGCTCGCGTCCACTGTGTTGGTTCTGAAACCACGAACAGCCCCATGCCCAGGTCACGGGTGTGGTGCGGCATGGTTCGACAGTTTCATAGTGTTTCGGTGGTTATAGCGTAGGGGAAACGCCCGGTTACATTCCGAACCCGGAAGCTAAGCCTTACAGCGCCGATGGTACTGCAGGGGGGACCCTGTGGGAGAGTAGGACGCCGCCGAACAATTATTGACAGGGTTGGACCCGTAACTTCGGTTACGGGTCCAACCCTTTTTTGTTCTCCGTCACTTGAAGTTCACGTTGCGCGATCAGCATCCAGAGCATGGGTACTGCTGCAATGCTCAGGGCCGCCGGGGTCGGACTCGGTGACGAGGTCGTCGTGCCGGCCTTCGGGAACGTCGAAGTCGCCGAGGCCGTGGCCAAGGCCGGGGCGCTGCCCGTGTTCGCCGACATAGATCCCTTCACCTACTGCCTCGATGCCTCCGCTGTGGAAGCGGCGGTAACTCCGCGGACCGCGGCCGTGGTGGTCGTACACCGCTTCGGCCGGCTCGCCGACATCGCGCGGCTGCACGAGCTGGGAGCGCGGCACGGGCTGCTCGTGCTGGAGCAGGGGGAGTCCGAGGCGCCGTACGACGAGATAGCCCAGCGCAGGGAGCGGGCCGCCTATCTCCATGCGAAGTTGAGGGGTGTGCGGACGCCGGACGACGGTGACGGGCACACCTATCAGCAGTACGTCGTGCGCGTTCCGGGCAACGGACGGCCGGATCGGGACGCTTTCGCGCGGGCTGTGCGGAGCAGGGGAGTCGAGTGCCGGGTGCCGGTGAAGACTCCCGTGCATCGACTGCCCGAATTCCGGCGGTGTGTTTCTCTCCCGGAGACGGAGCGGGCTTCCGATGAGACGCTCGCACTGCCGGTGGACGCCACCCTGACCAAGCGGGACATGCAGCGGATCGTGTCCGCCTGTAATGCCCTTGGAGGGCTGCTTCAGCCCGCTTTCTGACGTGGTTGGGAGCACGGGTCTGTTCGGGGTATGATCTATTCCGTTGCCGCGCGGGAAACCCCGCAAAGCGACAGGCCCCTATAGCTCAGTCGGTAGAGCGTCTCCATGGTAAGGAGAAGGTCAACGGTTCGATTCCGTTTGGGGGCTCCAGCAGAAAAGGCCCCACCCTCACGGGTGGGGCCTTTTTCGTGTCCTAGTCCTTGTGGAGGCCCGGGACGCGCATCGCCAGGATCGCCATGTCGTCGGACGGGGCGTCCGATGCGAAGCGTTCGACCGCGCGCATGATGCGCGCCGCGACCGCGCCGGCCGTGAGGCCCGTGCAGGTCGTGAGGACGTCTGCGAGGCCGTCGTCGCCCAGCATGCGGGCGCCTTCGCGGCGTTCGGTGACGCCGTCCGTGACGCACAGGAGGACGTCGCCCGGGTCGAGGGTGATCGTCTGCTCGTAGAGCTCCAGGTCGTCGATGACGCCGAGGAGCGGCTGGGGTTCGGCTGCCGGTTCCACCGAGCCGTCCTGGCGCAGGCGCAGCGGGAGCGGGTGGCCGGCGCAGACGACCTTCAGTTCGGCGCTGCCGTCCTCCTGGGGGCGCATCTCGCCGTAGAGGAGGGTGAGGAAGCGGCTGCGGGCGCCTTCGTCGAGGATGGCGGAGTTGAGGCGTTCCAGGACCGCCGGGCCGCTGAGGCCCTCGCGGGCCAGGAGGCGCAGGGCGTGGCGGGCCAGGCCCGTGACCGCCGCCGCGTTCGGGCCCGTACCGCAGACGTCGCCGATGGCGAAGCCGTAGGCGCCGTCGCGGATGGGGAAGACGTCGTAGAAGTCGCCGCCGACCTCGTTGCCCTCGCCGGCCGCGCGGTAGATGACCTCGACCTCGACTCCCTCGATCGTGGGAAGTTCCGGCGGGAGGAGGCTGCGCTGGAGTGACTGGCTGATGGCCGTGCGCTCGGAGTAGAGGCGGGCGTTGTCCAGGGCCAGGGCGGCTCGGCGGGACAGGTCCTCGGCGAGTTCCAGGATCTCCTGGCGGAAGTGTTCGTCGGTCGGCTTGCCGAGGGTGAGCATGCCGATGACGCGGTTGCGGGCGACCAGGGGGAGGACGACCGTCTCGCCGCCCACCGCGGATGCCGTGGCGAGGGTGGGGGCGATCCCGGGGGTGACCTGGCGGGTCGGGCCGCCGCTGAGGCCGAGGCTGCGCATGGAGCTGCGCAGGGCCGCCTGGTGGGCCACCTCGGCGGGGGCCGTCCAGACGCGGGCGCCGGGGGTGGGGACCGGGTCGGGCGGGGGCACCTTCGACAGCAGGGACTTGATGCCGTCGATGAGTTCCTCGTCCTCGTGCAGGACGTACGAGAGGTAGGGCTCGGAGGCCTGGTGGGCGATCGTGTAGACGGCGCACCAGGTGGCGAGGGTGGGGACCGTCATCTGGGCCATCAGGGCCAGGGTCTGATCGCGGTCCAGGGTGCCGGCGAGCAGGTCGGAGGCCTCGACGAGGAAGTTCAGGGAGCCGCGGCGCAGGCGTTCGAGTTCGCCGAGGCGGGCCGATTCGACGGCGAGTGCGATGCGGTCGGCGGCGAACTGGAGGCGCAGGGCCTCCTCGTTGGAGTATCTGCCGGGGGCCTCGGCGGCGACGCCGAGGGAGCCGGTGAGGCGGCCCTCGACCTTCAGCGGGACCGTGACGACAGAGCGCATGCCCGTGCCGTTCAGCAGCGGCACAGCGCCGGGGACCGCCGTCAGGTCGTCGTGGACGGCCGGCATGCGGGCGGAGCCGTAGCGGCCGGAGCCCGCCTCGACGGGGACGCGGGCGAAGCGCTGGCGGGCGGAGGGCAGGCCCGTGGAGGCGCGGACCTCCAGTTCCGTCTCGTCGTCGGTGGCCAGCAGGAGGAACGCGGAGTCGCCGTCGAGCATGTCGCGGGCGCGTTCGACCGTGCGCTGGAGGAGGCCGTCGAGGTCGTCCGGGGCGGGGTAGCCGATGAACACCTCGAAGGGGTCGGTGCTCTGGCCCTCGGAGGTGGTGGAGGTGTCGGAGGCGGGGACGCGCAGGGGCGTCTGGAGAACGGCCCGTTCGTGGTCCCGTACGAGGAGGCACACGGTTGACGGTTCGCCGCCGGTGTCACGGACGCGCAGGTGGGAGGCGTACACGGGGGTCACGCGGCCGTTGGCGGCGCGGATGCCGTAACTGCCCTCCCAGCGGGAGAGCTGGAGTGCCTCCGCGATGCCGGTGCTGGTGCCCGGGGTGTGCGGCCAGGCCGCGAGGTCGGTCAGCGGCTTGCCGGTGACCTGCTCGGCCGGGTAGCCGAAGAGGTCCTCGGCGTCCTCGTTCCAGGCGGTGATGTGGCCGGTGCGGTCGATCTGGATGACGGCCACGCGGACCCGGCCGTCGGCGAGGGGGAGGAGGTCGGCGGGGAGGGCCGGGCCGGCCGCGCGGGTGCCCACCGTCCGGGCCGGGAGGTCGAGTTGGAACCAGACGGTCTTGTGGGTGGGGGTGTACTCGACGCCCCAGCGGCCGGCGAGGGCCGCGCACAGCTGGAGGCCGCGTCCGCCCTCGCGGTCGGGGCTGCCCATGTTGATGGCCGAGGCTTGCAGCGGGATCTCACGCTCGGGGTACCGGTCGGCCACCTCGATGCGTACGCCCTCGTCGCTGCGCAGGCAGAGCAGGTCGGCGGAGGTGCCGGCGTGGACCACGGCGTTGGTCACCAGTTCGCTGGTGAGAACGACGGCGTCGTCGACGATGTCGGCGAAGCCCCAGCCTTGGAGGGTGTCGCGGACGAAGGAGCGGGCGCTCGCGACAGATCGCCCGACGGGCTCGAAACTGGCGGCCGCGCGCGCGGTGATCACAGAACTCCTCGACCGGTTCTCGACGTGCTGGGCTGCGTGGCCGACCGGCTCGCGCCGCTGTTGCGGCAGGCCACCCGTCGGCCGGGGGTCCGGGGGCTGTCCCCCCGGGATCAGTCCGGTGGTCATGTGTGCGGCCGCCCCTCCGATGCCCGCTCGTCTTCGTGCCACCGCCCAGGCCGGACGAACCGGCGCGGCTGGACAGCCGGATGCAAGGTTACTTACCTTCGCGGTCCATGCGGATGCCGGTCTGCAGTGTTTCCGTCCGGAGGGTGTGCGGACGATGTGCGAAGCTGCCGAACTGTTATGGCCTGGTTCGGGCAGGGTGAAACACTGGGCAAGCTTCTTGTGAAAGTCCGGGCAGGCTGAGTGTCATCTGCTTACGGGGGGCAGCAGCCCCCTGGGCACGGCCTGGTATGCAGGGCAGAGAATACGCAGTAGTAACCGGTACGCCGAGCGTGGTACCCCAGCACAGTGACGGTCGACCCCTGCGGGAGGGACACAGTGGAGTCTGGCGCAGCGACGCGTGGCAAGAAGACGCGCGCGAAAGGCGGACAGTCCCCGAGCAACCAGGGAAAAGTGCGCAGTGGCACGACTGAGGTGGACACGGCAGCCCTGAACCGGCTGATGGTAGCCCTCGTGGCGATGCGGGACGGCAACTTCCGCAAGCGGCTCACGGTGTCCGGGGACGGCGTGATGGCCGAGATCGCGGCGGTTTTCAACGAGGTGGCCGACCGCAATCTGCATCTGACGGGTGAGCTCTCGCGCGTGCGGCGGATGGTGGGCCGGGAGGGCAAGCTCACCGAGCGGCTGGAGACGGGGGCCTGTGAGGGCTCCTGGGCGACCGCGATCGACAACTCGAATGCCCTGGTGGACGACCTGGTGCGGCCGGTTTCCGAGGTCAGCCGGGTGCTGTCCGCGGTGGCCGAGGGTGACCTGTCGCCGCGTATGGAGTTGCGGACGCAGGTGCCGGACGGGAACGGGCAGCCGCTGCGCGGCGAGTTCCTGAAGGTCGGGCGGACCGTCAACAATCTGGTCGACCAGTTGTCGACGTTCACCGACGAGGTCACGCGTGTGGCCAGTGAGGTGGGTACCGAGGGCAAGCTCGGTGGGCAGGCCCGTGTGCGGGGTATGTCGGGTTCGTGGCGGGATCTCACGGACTCCGTCAACACCATGGCGTACCGGCTCACCGCTCAGGTGCGGGATATCGCGCTGGTGACGACGGCGGTCGCCAAGGGCGATCTGTCCCGGAAGGTCACGGTTCAGGTGGCCGGCGAGATGCTGGAGCTCAAGAACACCGTCAACACGATGGTGGACCAGCTGTCGGCGTTCTCCTCCGAGGTGACCCGGGTGGCCCGTGAGGTGGGCACCGAGGGTGCGCTGGGCGGGCAGGCTCAGGTGCCCGGGGTCGCGGGTGTGTGGAAGGAACTCACCGATTCGGTGAACACCATGGCCGGGAACCTCACGGCCCAGGTGCGCGGGATCGCGGAGGTGACGACGGCGGTCGCCAACGGTGACCTGTCGCGCAAGGTGACCGTGCCGGCGCGGGGCGAGGTCGCACAGCTCGCCGACACGATCAACCAGATGACCGAGACGCTGCGGATCTTCGCGGACGAGGTCACACGCGTGGCCAACGAAGTCGGGGCCGAGGGGCAGCTCGGCGGTCAGGCGAACGTGCCGGGTGCGGCGGGAACGTGGAAGGACCTCACCGATTCGGTGAACACGGTCTTCCGGAATCTGACCACCCAGGTGCGGGACATCGCCGCTGTGACGACGGCGGTGGCCAACGGTGACCTGTCGCAGAAGGTCACCGTCGACGTGGCCGGCGAGATGCTGGAGCTCAAGAACACCGTCAACACGATGGTCGACCAGCTGTCCGCGTTCGGTGCCGAAGTGACACGTGTGGCACGTGAGATCGGTGTCGAGGGTGAGCTGGGTGGTCAGGCGCAGGTGCCGGGCGCGGCCGGGACGTGGAAGGACCTGACGGACTCCGTCAACACGGCGTTCCGGAACCTCACCGGTCAGGTGAGGAACATCGCCCAGGTGACGACGGCGGTGGCCAACGGCGACCTGTCGCAGAAGGTCACGGTCGACGTCTCCGGCGAGATGCTCAAGCTGAAGAACACCGTGAACACGATGGTGGACCAGCTGTCGAGTTTCGCCGACCAGGTGACGCGGATGGCCCGGGACGTGGGCACGGAGGGCCGCCTCGGTGGGCAGGCCCGCGTGGACGGCGTGTCGGGCACCTGGAAGGAACTCACCGACTCCGTCAACTCGATGGCCGGGAACCTCACCTCCCAGGTGCGCAACATCGCGCAGGTGACGACGGCCGTGGCCCGGGGTGACCTGTCGCAGAAGATCGACGTCGACGCGCGCGGGGAGATCCTCGAGCTGAAGAACACCATCAACACGATGGTCGACCAGCTCTCGGCCTTCGCCGACCAGGTGACCCGGGTCGCCCGGGAGGTGGGTACGGACGGCCGGCTGGGCGGTCAGGCGCAGGTGCCCGGGGTCGCCGGTGTGTGGCGCGACCTCACCGACTCCGTGAACGGCATGGCCGGCAACCTCACCGCGCAGGTGCGCAACATCGCCCAGGTGGCGACGGCGGTGGCCCGGGGTGACCTGTCCCAGAAGATCACCGTGGACGCGCGCGGGGAGATCCTGGAGCTGAAGAACACCCTGAACACGATGGTGGACCAGCTGTCGTCGTTCGCCCAGGAGGTCACGCGTGTGGCCCGTGAGGTGGGTACGGAGGGCATCCTGGGCGGCCAGGCCGAGGTTCAGGGCGTCTCCGGCACCTGGAAGGACCTCACCCAGTCCGTGAACGGCATGGCGAACAACCTGACCATCCAGGTGCGCAACATCGCCGAGGTCACGACCGCGGTCGCCCGGGGCGATCTGTCGAAGAAGATCACCGTCGACGCCAAGGGCGAGATCCTCGAACTCGTCACGACCGTCAACACGATGGTCGACCAGCTGTCCTCCTTCGCCGAGCAGGTGACCCGGGTGGCCCGTGAGGTGGGCACCGAGGGCATCCTGGGCGGTCAGGCGCACGTGCCGGGTGTCACGGGCATCTGGAAGGACCTGAGCGACAACGTCAACCTGATGGCCAAGAACCTCACCACTCAGGTGCGGAACATCTCCCAGGTCTCGGCGGCGGTGGCCAACGGTGACCTGACGCGGCAGGTCACCATCGAGGCGCGCGGTGAGGTCGCGCAGCTCGCCGACACCATCAACACGATGGTGAAGACGCTGAGTTCGTTCGCCGAGCAGGTCACCAAGGTGGCCCGTGAGGTGGGCACGGACGGCATCCTCGGCGGGCAGGCGCACGTGCCGGGAGTGGCCGGTACGTGGAAGGACCTGACCGAGTCCGTGAACCAGATGGCGTCCAACCTGACCGGCCAGGTGCGCAACATCGCCATGGTGACCACGGCCATCGCCAAGGGTGACCTGACGAAGAAGATCGACATCGACGCGCGCGGGGAGATCCTGGAGCTGAAGACGACCATCAACACGATGGTCGACCAGCTGTCGTCCTTCGCCGAGGAGGTCACCCGAGTCGCCCGTGAGGTGGGCACGGAGGGACAGCTCGGCGGCCAGGCACGCGTGCGTGACGTCGACGGCACCTGGCGGGACCTGACGGAGTCCGTGAACGAGATGGCCGGGAACCTGACCCGGCAGGTGCGTGCCATCGCGCGCGTGGCGACCGCGGTGACCCGCGGCGACCTGAACCTGAAGATCGACGTGGACGCGTCCGGGGAGATCCAGGAGCTCCAGGACTACATCAACAAGATGATCGCCAACCTGCGCGACACCACGATCGCCAACAAGGAGCAGGACTGGCTCAAGGGCAACCTGGCCCGTATCTCCGCGCTGATGCAGGGCCGCCGCGACCTGGAGGACGTGGCCTCGCTGATCATGAGCGAGCTGACGCCGGTGGTGTCCGCGCAGCACGGCGCGTTCTTCCTGGCGATGCCGCTCGTCGACGGTGAGGACATGAACGCCTCGGACGACGACCAGTACGAGCTGCGCATGCTCGGCTCGTACGGCTACTCGATGGGCTCCATGCCGACGTCGTTCCAGCCCGGTGAGGCGCTGATCGGCACGGCCGCCACGGAGAAGCGCACGATCCTGGTGGAGAACGCGCCCAGCGGCTACCTGAGGATCTCCTCGGGGCTCGGTGAGGCGCCGCCCGCGCAGGTGATCGTGCTGCCGGTGTTGTTCGAGGGGAAGGTGCTCGGCGTCATCGAACTGGCGTCCTTCACGCCGTTCACCCAGATCCAGAAGGACTTCCTCAACCAGATCGCGGAGATGATCGCGACGAGCGTCAACACCATCTCCGTCAACACCAAGACCGAGCTGCTGCTGGCGCAGTCGCAGAAGCTGACCGAGCAGCTGCGCGAGCGTTCCGCCGAGTTGGAGCAGCGGCAGAAGGCCCTCCAGGCGTCCAACGCCGAACTGGAGGAGAAGGCCGAGCTGCTGGCCCAGCAGAACCGCGACATCGAGGTGAAGAACACCGAGATCGAGGAGGCGCGGCAGGTCCTGGAGGAGCGCGCCGAGCAGCTCGCGGTGTCGATGCGCTACAAGAGCGAGTTCCTGGCGAACATGTCGCACGAGCTGCGGACACCGCTCAACTCGCTGCTGATCCTGGCCAAGCTGCTCGCCGACAACGCCGAGGGGAACCTCTCCCCGAAGCAGGTCGAGTTCGCCGAGACGATCCACGGGGCCGGTTCCGACCTGCTCCAGCTCATCAACGACATCCTCGACCTGTCGAAGGTCGAGGCGGGCAAGATGGACGTCTCCCCGACGCGGATCGCGCTCGTCCAGCTCGTGGACTACGTGGAGGCCACCTTCAGGCCGCTGACCGCGGAGAAGGGCCTGGACCTGTCCGTGCGGGTGTCGCCGGAGCTGCCCGCGACGCTGCACACCGACGAGCAGCGGCTGCTCCAGGTGCTGCGCAACCTGCTGTCCAACGCGGTGAAGTTCACCGACTCCGGGTCGGTGGAGCTGGTCATCCGGCCGGCGCGGGACGACGTGCCGCAGAAGATCCGCGAGCAGTTGCTGGAGACGGGTTCGCTGACCGATCCGGACGCCGAGCTGATCGCGTTCTCCGTGACCGACACCGGGATCGGCATCGCGTCCAGCAAGATGCGGGTGATCTTCGAGGCGTTCAAGCAGGCCGACGGCACGACCAGCCGCAAGTACGGCGGTACGGGTCTCGGGCTGTCCATCTCGCGGGAGATCGCCCAGCTGCTCGGCGGAGAGATCCACGCGCAGAGCGAGCCGGGCCGCGGCTCGACGTTCACGCTGTACCTGCCGCTGCACCCCAGTGAACTGCCGCCGCAGGGCTATCAGCAGCAGCTGCCCGCCCTGGAGGCCGGCCACCTGATGGCGTCGACGTCGGACCTGTCCGAGCTGTCCGAGGTCGAGGTCGAGACGCCGGCCGAGGTGAAGTCGTACAACGAGACGCAGAACGGGCCGGCCGCCCTGTTCCGGCGGCGGCGCAGGATGCCCGAGCTGGCGCCGCGCCCGGCGCAGCCGGAGCAGTGGACGCCCGCGGAGCAGGAGACGGCGCCGAAGACGCAGCGCGGCATCCGGTTCGGCGGCCAGAAGGTCCTGATCGTGGACGACGACATCCGCAACGTCTTCGCGCTGACCAGTGTCCTGGAGCAGCACGGCCTGTCCGTGCTGTACGCGGAGAACGGCCGCGAGGGCATCGAGGTGCTGGAGCAGCACGACGACGTGGCGGTCGTCCTGATGGACATCATGATGCCCGAGATGGACGGGTACGCGACGACCACGGCGATCCGCAGGATGCCGCAGTTCGCCGGGTTGCCGATCATCGCGCTGACCGCGAAGGCGATGAAGGGCGACCGGGAGAAGGCGATCGAGTCGGGCGCCTCCGACTACGTCACGAAGCCGGTCGACCCCGATCACCTGCTGACGGTGATGGATCAGTGGATGCGAGGGGAATGAGGGGAACGTTGGACCGTTACGCAACGTTGGCGGGAAGGTTCGGTGTTCACACGGAGTTGCGGACTCAGTGTGCGCATAGTCGTGTAGAAGTACGAGATCTGGGGAACCTTCTGGTCTCCTGCTGCGTTTCTGCTACGTGCACAGTGACATCGCGGTGACAGGGTGTGGCGACGGGCGGGGTGCGGCTACGATGACCGGCACAAGGACGGGCGGCGCAAGGGAGTCGTCCCCTGGGGCAGCACCCACCGGTGCATCCCCAGGTCCTGCGGACAGGGGAGGCCCCACGCCGGGGCGAGGAGGGCGGGCCATGGTGCAGAAGGCCAAGATCCTCCTGGTCGATGACCGGCCGGAGAATCTGCTTGCGCTGGAGGCGATCCTCTCTGCGCTCGATCAGACGCTGGTGCGGGCATCGTCCGGGGAGGAAGCGCTCAAAGCGCTGCTCACGGACGACTTCGCGGTCATTCTGCTGGACGTCCAGATGCCGGGCATGGACGGCTTCGAAACAGCCGCGCACATCAAGCGGCGGGAGCGGACCCGGGACATCCCGATCATCTTCCTCACCGCGATCAACCACGGGCCGCACCACACCTTCCGGGGTTACGCGGCGGGCGCGGTCGACTACATCTCCAAGCCGTTCGACCCGTGGGTGCTGCGCGCGAAGGTCTCCGTCTTCGTCGAGCTGTACATGAAGAACTGCCAGCTGCGTGAGCAGGCGTCGCTGCTGCGGCTCCAGTTGGAGGGCAACGGCAAGGACGAGGGCGGTGAGGCCAAGGAGTCGGCCGGTCTGCTCGCCGAGCTCTCCGCGCGGCTCGCGGCCGTCGAGGAGCAGGCCGAGGCGCTGACCAAACAGCTCAACGACGACTCGACGGACGCGGCGGCGGTGGCCACGGCGGCTCATCTGGAGCGCAAGCTCACGGGGTTGCGGCGGGCGCTGGACGCGCTGGAGCCGGGCACCGGGACGACATCGTCGGTGTCCTCGCAGAACTGACGCCCGGGCAGGCGAGGTTGCCCGCCCATGAGCCAGCGTCAATCCTGTGCCTCTCCCGGAGCGACACGAACGGGTGAAGCCGTAGGCACACGTGTCCCTCGTCGTCTCCCCCGGTAACCTCACACCCATGGCCTCACGTCCCTCCGCAGCCAAGAAGCCGCCCGCGAAGAAGGCGGCCGGTTCGGCGAAGGCTCCGGCGAAGAAGGCCGCTGCCAAAAAGGCTCCCGCGAAGAAGGCGCCCGCCAGGAAGGCCGCGGCGAAGAAGGCCGCGCCCAAACCGGCTCCGAGCCCGACCGGGGGCATCTACCGGCTCGTGCGCGCCGTGTGGCTCGGGGTCGCTCATGCCGTGGGCGCCGTGTTCCGGGGCATAGGGCAGGGCGCCAAGAACCTCGACCCGGCTCATCGCAAGGACGGTGTCGCCCTGCTGCTGCTCGGCATCGCGCTGATCGTCGCCGCGGGCACCTGGGCCGACCTGAAGGGCCCCGTGGGTGACCTGGTCGAGATCCTGGTGACCGGTGCCTTCGGCCGGCTCGACCTGCTCGTGCCGATCCTGCTCGCCGTCATCGCCGTGCGGTTCATCCGCCACCCGGAGAAGCCCGAGGCCAACGGACGCATCGTCATCGGCCTGTCCGCGCTCGTCATCGGCGTGCTCGGCCAGGTCCACATCGCGTGCGGCTCACCGGCGCGTGGCGAGGGCATGCAGGCCATAAGGGACGCCGGCGGCCTCATCGGCTGGGCCATGGCGACCCCGCTGTCGTACGCCATGGGTCACATGCTCGCCGTGCCGCTGCTGGTGCTGCTGACGGTGTTCGGGCTGCTGGTCGTCACGGCCACGCCGGTCAACGCCATCCCGCAGCGGCTGCGGCAGGCCGGGGTGCGGCTCGGGATCGTCCGCGACCCGGCGAGGACGAGTTCGGCCTAGCCGAGGACGATGAGCGCTACGACGAACAGTGGCGGGAGGCACTGCCCGCACGCCCGCGCGGCAGGCGTGCCCCGGCGCCCGCGGCGTACGACCCCGACAGCGCCGAGCAGGAGGCGCTCTCCCGGCGACGCGGCCGCCCCCGGCGGTCCGCCGTGCCGCAGCCCGACATGGACCGCCCCATGGACGCCGTGGACGTCGCCGCAGCGGCCGCCGCAGCGCTCGACGGGGCCGTACTGCACGGGATGCCGCCCTCGCCGATCGTCGCCGACCTCACCCAGGGCGTGACCGTCGGGGACCGCGAGGCGACCACGCCGACGCCCGTCCCGGCCGCCCGGCCCCAGCAGGAGAAGCTCAAGCAGGACACGCCCGAGCAGGAGAAGCCGAAGGCGGGCGTCCGCGACCTCACCAAGTCCCCGCCCGCCAAGCCCCGCGACCTGCCCCCGCGCGCGGAACAGCTCCAGCTGTCGGGCGACATCACGTACGCGCTGCCGTCGCTCGATCTCCTCACGCGCGGAGGCCCCGGCAAGGCCCGCAGCGCCGCCAACGACGCCATAGTCGCCGCGCTCACCAACGTCTTCACCGAGTTCAAGGTGGACGCCAGCGTCACCGGCTTCACGCGCGGGCCGACGGTCACGCGCTACGAGATCGAGCTCGGCCCCGCCGTGAAGGTCGAGCGGATCACCGCGCTGGCCAAGAACATCGCCTACGCCGTCGCCAGCCCGGACGTGCGGATCATCAGCCCGATCCCCGGAAAGTCCGCGGTCGGCATCGAGATCCCGAACACCGACCGGGAGATGGTCAACCTCGGTGACGTGCTGCGGCTCGCGGAGTCCGCGGAGGACGACGACCCGATGCTGGTCGCCTTCGGCAAGGACGTCGAGGGCGGCTACGTCATGCACTCGCTGGCGAAGATGCCGCACATGCTGGTCGCCGGCGCCACCGGCTCCGGCAAGTCGTCCTGCATCAACTGCCTGATCACCTCGATCATGATGCGGGCGACCCCCGAGGACGTCCGGATGATCCTCGTCGACCCCAAGCGTGTCGAGCTGACCGCCTACGAGGGCATCCCGCACCTGAT
>KE354092.1 GCA_000415505.1 Streptomyces afghaniensis 772 | reverse complement strand
CAGGCCCCGGTCCCCGAGGGCGTCCCGGTCGTGCCCGGTCCGGAGGAGGCGGCCCGGTGGGTCGGGGAGTGGTCCCACGGACGCGGGTTCCCGGCCGGCGGCTGAGAACGGGCCCGGCCCGCCTCCAAGCCGGAGGCGAGCCGGCCGCCGCGTTCTCTCACGCCTCCGGATAGCGGCGCGGAGTCCACACGATCTCCTCGCCGTCCCCGCGCCGGACGGCCCGGGTCTGGGAGGAGCCGACCAGGAGGATCGTGCGCATGTCGACCTCGGCCGGGTCCAGATCGGCCAGCCGGACGATCCGGACGCGTTCGCCGGTGCCGCCCACGTCCCGTGCCACCACGACCGGGGTGTCCGGCGCCCGGTGCTCCAGCAGCAGCTCGCGCGCCTTGCCCACCTGCCAGGTGCGGCTGCGCGAGCCGGGGTTGTACAGGGCCAGCACCAGGTCCGCCGAGGCCGCCGCGTGCAGTCGCTCGGCGATGACCTCCCAGGGCTTGAGCCGGTCGGACAGGGAAATCGCGGCGTAGTCGTGGCCGAGCGGGGCGCCCGCCCGGGCCGCTGCCGCGTTGGCGGCGGTCACGCCCGGCAGCACCCGCACCGGGACGTCCGCGTAATCCTCCTGGGAGGCGACCTCCAGGACGGCCGTCGCCATGGCGAACACGCCCGGGTCGCCGCCGGAGACGACCGCGACCCGCCGCCCGCGCCGGGCCAGGTCGAGGGCGAACTCGGCGCGCTCCGACTCGACCCGGTTGTCCGAGCCGTGCCGGACCTGCCCGGGCCGCCGCGGCACCCGGTCGAGGTAGGTCGTGTAGCCGACCAGGTCGTCGGCGGCGGCCAGCGCGCCCCGGGTCTCGGGCGTCAGCCACAGCGGACCGGCCGGCCCGGTCCCGACCACGACGACCTCGCCCCGCTCCGGGTTCTCCGGCCGTTCGGCGTCGACCCGGCTGGGCAGCACGGCCACCGAGAAGTACGGCACCGACTCCGCGTCCACGTCGGCCAGTTCGGCGAGCCGCTCCCCGGCCATGGTGGCCCGCTCGACGTACCGGGCGTCGTCCAGCCGTCCCGAACCCTCCAGCGCACTGCGCACCTTGGTGAAGGTCCGCCCCAGCTTCATCACCACGGCCGCGTCGGTCGAGGCGAGCCGTGCGGTCAGCTCCTCCTCGGGCAGGGTGCCCGGCAGGATCGTCAGCACCTCCTCGCCCTCGGCGAGCGGCGTGCCCAGCCGGGCTGCGGCTGCGGACACCGACGTGACGCCGGGGATCACCTCGGTGTCGTAGCGGTCGGCGAGCCGCTTGTGCATGTGCATGTAGGAGCCGTAGAAGAGCGGATCGCCCTCGGCGAGGACCGCGACCGTCCGCCCCGCGTCCAGGTGCGCGGCGAGCCGGGCCGACGCCTCGGCGTAGAACTCCTCCATCGCGCCCTGGTAGCCGCCGGGATGGTCGGTGGTCTCGGTCGTGACCGGGTAGACCAGCCGCTCCTCGATGTGGTCGGCGCGGATGTGCTTCGCCGCGATCGAGCGGGCGATGGAACGGCCGTGCCGGGCACTGTGGTACGCGATCACGTCCGCCTCGGCGATGACCTCCACGGCCCGCAGGGTCATCAGGGACGGGTCACCCGGACCGAGCCCGACTCCGTACAGCCGCCCCGCTGTGGACTGTTCGCCGCTCACTCTTCCTCACTCGCGATCGCGTTGAGCGCGGCGGCGGCGATGGCGCTGCCCCCGCGACGGCCGCGCACGACCAGGTGTTCGAGACCGGACGGATGCGCGGCCAGGGCGTCCTTGGACTCGGCGGCCCCGACGAAGCCGACCGGCACGCCGATCACGGCGGCCGGGCGCGGAGCCCCCTCCTCGATCATCTCCAGCAGCCGGAACAGCGCGGTCGGCGCGTTGCCGACGGCCACCACCGAGCCCTCCAGCCGGTCCCGCCACAGCTCCATCGCGGCGGCACTGCGCGTGGTGCCGAGCTTCGCGGCCAGCTCCGGCACGGACGGGTCGGAGAGCGTGCAGAGCACGTCGTTGCCGGCGGGCAGCCGCTTGCGCGTCACCCCGCTGGCCACCATCTGCACATCGGTGAAGATGGGTGCGCCCGCACGCAGGGCCGCACGGGCCCGGGCGACCACGGCCGGGGTGTAGGACAGGTCCCGTACGAGGTCGACCATCCCGCAGGCGTGGATCATCCGGACCGCGACCTGGCTGACGTCGGCGGGCAGGGCCGCGAGGTCCGCCTCCGCGCGGATGGTGGCGAAGGACTGGCGGTAGATGGCCGCGCCGTCCTTCTCGTAGTCGTACGTGGTCACGGTGGTCTTCTCGCTGCTCTCGGTCGTCGTACGGGTCATGAGGTGATCTCCGCCAGGGCGGCGGCGAGTCGGGCGGGGTCGTTCATCGTGGTGGTCCGGGTTTCCTCGCCGGCTACGGCGGTGGAGATCCGGTAGCCGCCTCCCGGAACGGCGACCACGTCGACGCGGTCGCCCCGGGGGTGCCCGCAGCGGCGTTCGCAGCCGGACCAGTACAGCGGCAGGCCGTGCGGGCCGATCGCGCCGAGGGTCTCGGCCGCGTCGGTCCGTACGTCCGCCTGCGACTTGGCGCATCCGGGCCTGCCGATGCAGGCGCCGACGCGCAGCCAGGGGGAGCGGGGGCCGGTGACGAGGCCTGTGGCGGCGAGGCGGGCGAGGGACTCGTCGGCGCGGGTCCGCGGTGTGGGAAGAACCACACCGCGCCACGGCGTCAGACGCAGCTCACCGGCGGCGACCTGTGTCAGTTCCCGCCATTGGCGCACCGAGAGCCGGCCCAGCGGTACGTGCACGGAGAGGCCGTCACCGACGACTCCCGGGGGCGGTCCGTCCGTGCGGCCGGTCTCCCGGCCCCGACGCTGATGGCGGATGCCCTCGGCGGTCAGACGCCGGCCGACCGCACCGAGCAACTCGCCGTCAGGGAGGTCGAGTTCCTCCACGCGCCAGACCCGTGCCCCGCTGGCCCTGGCCGCCTCCAGGAAGGTCTCCGCGGCCAGCAGCGCGGCCCGTGCCGCCTCCTCGGCGGAGACGTGCAGCACCTCTCCGGCCGCTCCGAGGCCGACTTGCGCACCGCCGTCCGCCGTCGCCCGTACCGTCACATCGGCATCGAGCCCGGCCACGTCCCCGCGCCCGTCGTCGAGCGCGAACAGGAAACGCCCCGACAGGGCCTGTGCCGCCTCGCTCGCGCACAGCGCCGCGTCGAGGGCCGTCAGCCAGGGCCGTACGTCCAGCGCGCCCCGTCCGTCGAGACCGGACAGCGGCGAGGCCACGATGTTGCGCACGCGCTCGTGCCCGCGCGAGGGCAGCAGCCCGGCGGCGTCCAGCAGCCCGGCCAACTCCCCGCCGCAGCCGTCGTCCAGACCCCGCAGCTGCGCGTTGCCGCGCGAGGTCAGATGCAGGTCGCCGTCGCCCAGCCGCTCCGCCGCGTCGGCGAGCGCCGCCGCCTGACGCACGGTCAGCACCCCGCCGGGGACCCGGACACGGGCCAGCGCGCCGTCGTCCGCCGCGTGCAGTCGCAGCGTCCCCGGGCAGGCGTCACCGCGGTCCCGGGAGACCGCTGTGGCCTGGGGCGATGAACGGAGGGCAGGCGTGGACATGGCGGCGAGCATACCTACCATCACACCCGGTGTATGCCCCGCCCTTTTCCCCCGCCCCTTACTATGCTCCTCGGTGGATCATCCGGTCCGCCGACGCCACGACGGCGACAGGGGAGGAAGCCCGGTGCGAGTCCGGCGCGGTCCCGCCACTGTGAGCCCGGCCCCCACGGGCCGGGCGAGCCAGGAACTCCCGCCGTCCCACCACCCGCCCGGGGCGCGGACACCCCGAGGAAGGCCAGCCGCCGCATGCTGCACGAATCCGGGGAACGCCCCCCGCACCCCCGCATCCTGCTCCTGTCGACCTCCGACACCGACCTGCTCAGCGCCCGCGCGGCCGGCGGCCCGGTTCCGTACCGCTTCGCCAACCCCTCCCGCCTCGCCCTCGACGACCTCCCCGGCCTCCTCGACGGTGTGGGCCTGGTCGTCGTACGCCTCCTCGGCGGCATCCGGGCCTGGCAGGACGGGCTCGACCTGCTCCTCGCCGACGGCCGCCCGGTCGTCGTCCTGACCGGTGAACAGGCCCCCGACGCCCAGCTGATGGCGTCCTCCACGGTCCCCATCGGCATCGCGGCCGAGGCCCACGCCTACCTCGCCCACGGCGGCCCGGCCAACCTGGAGCAGCTCGCCCGCTTCCTCTCCGACACGGTCCTGCTCACCGGCCACGGCTTCGAGGCGCCGGCGGCCGCGCCCACGTGGGGCCCGCTGCCCCGGGAGGGCCGGGAGACCGACGGCCCGACCGTCGCCGTGCTGTACTACCGGGCCCACCACATGAGCGGCAACACCGCCTTCGTCGGCGCCCTGTGCGAGGCGATCGAGGACGCGGGCGGCCGGCCCCTGCCCCTGTACGTGGCCTCCCTGCGCGCCCCCGAGCCCGAGCTGATCGAGGAACTGCGCGCCGCCGACGCCATCGTCACCACCGTCCTCGCCGCCGGCGGCACCAGGCCCGCCGAGGCGTCGGCCGGCGGCGACGACGAGTCCTGGGACGCGGGCGCGCTCACCGCCCTCGACGTGCCGATCCTCCAGGCCCTGTGCCTCACCGGCTCACGGACCGACTGGGAGGAGAACGACGAGGGCGTCTCCCCGCTCGACGCGGCCAGCCAGATCGCCGTCCCCGAGTTCGACGGCCGCCTCATCACCGTCCCGTTCTCCTTCAAGGAGATCGACGCCGACGGCCTCCCGGCCTACGTCGCCGACCCCGAGCGCGCCGCCCGCGTCGCCGGAATCGCCGTACGCCACGCCCGGCTCCGCCACATCCGGCCCGCCGACAAGCGCCTCGCGCTGGTCCTCTCCGCCTACCCGACCAAGCACTCCCGCATCGGCAACGCGGTCGGCCTGGACACCCCCGCCAGCGCGATCGCCCTGCTGCGCCGGCTCCGCGACGAGGGCTACGACTTCGGAACGGACACGGAGGTGCCGGGCCTTGCCTCCGGTGACGGGGACGAGCTGATCCGCGCGCTGATCGAGGCGGGCGGCCACGACCAGGACTGGCTCACCGAGGAGCAGCTGGCCCGCAACCCGGTGCGGATCCCGGCGGCCGACTACCGCCGCTGGTTCGCCACACTCCCCGGGGAACTGCGCACGGCGGTGGAGGAGCACTGGGGCCCGGCCCCCGGCGAGATGTTCGTCGACCGCAGCCGCAATCCGGAGGGCGACATCGTCCTCGCGGCCCTGCGCTTCGGCAACCTGCTGATCCTCATCCAGCCCCCGCGCGGCTTCGGCGAGAACCCGATCGCGATCTACCACGACCCGGACCTGCCGCCCTCCCACCACTACCTGGCCGCCTACCGCTGGATCGCCGCCCGGGCCGAGGACGGCGGCTTCGGCGCCGACGCGATGATCCACCTCGGCAAGCACGGCAACCTGGAGTGGCTGCCCGGCAAGAACGCCGGCCTGTCCGCCGCCTGCGGCCCCGACGCCGCCCTCGGCGACCTCCCCCTGATCTACCCGTTCCTGGTCAACGACCCCGGCGAGGGCACCCAGGCCAAGCGCCGCGTCCACGCCACCCTCGTCGACCACCTCGTCCCGCCCATGGCCCGCGCCGACTCCTACGGCGACATCGCGCGCCTGGAGCAACTCCTCGACGAGTACGCCCAGATCTCCTCCATGGACCCCGCCAAGCTCCCGGCGATCCGGGCCCAGATCTGGACCCTCATCCAGGCCGCCCGGCTCGACCACGACCTCGGCCTGGAGGACCGCCCGGACGACGACGGCTTCGACGACTTCCTCCTGCACGTCGACGGCTGGCTCTGCGAGGTCAAGGACGCCCAGATCCGCGACGGCCTGCACGTCCTCGGCAACCCGCCGCAGGGCGCCGACCGCGTCAACCTCGTCCTCGCCATCCTGCGCGCCCGCCAGATCTGGGGCGGCGCCACGGCCCTGCCCGGCCTGCGCGAGGCCCTCGGCCTGGACGAGTCCGCCGCGACCCGCACCACCGCCGACGCGGCCGAGGAGCAGGCCCGCGCCCTGGTCCAGGCGATGGACGACGCGGGCTGGGACCCGGCCGCGGTCCCCGCCGAGCACGGCGAACAGGTCGCCGCCATCCTTCAGTTCGCGGCCCGCGAGGTCGTGCCGCGACTCGCCGCGACCACCGCCGAGGTCGACCACACCGTCCACGCGCTCGCCGGCGGCTTCGTCCCGGCGGGCCCCTCGGGATCCCCCCTGCGGGGCCTCGTCAACGTCCTCCCGACGGGCCGCAACTTCTACTCGGTCGACCCCAAGGCCGTCCCCTCCCGCCTCGCCTGGGAGACGGGCCAGGCCCTCGCCGACTCGCTCCTGGAGCGCTACCGCACCGACAACGGCGACTGGCCCACCTCCGTCGGCCTCTCCCTGTGGGGCACCAGCGCCATGCGCACGGCGGGCGACGACGTGGCCGAGGCCCTCGCCCTGCTCGGCATCCGCCCCGTCTGGGACGATGCCTCCCGCCGGGTGACGGGCCTGGAGCCCGTGCCGTACGAGGAGCTGGGCCGCCCCCGTATCGACGTCACCCTCCGCATCTCGGGCTTCTTCCGGGACGCCTTCCCGCACACCATCGGCCTGCTGGACGACGCCGTACGCCTGGCCGCCTCCCTGGACGAGCCGGCCGAGGCCAACCACGTACGGGCCCACGTCCAGGCCGACCTCGCCTCCCACGGCGACGAACGCCGCGCCACCACCCGCATCTTCGGCTCCCGCCCCGGCACGTACGGCGCCGGCCTGCTCCAGCTCATCGACTCCCGCGACTGGCGCACCGACGCCGACCTCGCCGAGGTCTACACGGTCTGGGGCGGCTACGCCTACGGCCGCGAACTCGACGGCCGCCCGGCGCGGGACGAGATGGAGACGGCGTACAAGCGGATCGCGGTCGCGGCGAAGAACACCGACACCCGCGAGCACGACATCGCCGACTCCGACGACTACTTCCAGTACCACGGCGGCATGGTGGCGACCGTCCGAGCGCTGCGCGGCACCGCTCCCGAGGCGTACATCGGCGACTCCACCCGCCCCGAGACGGTCCGCACCCGCACCCTCGTCGAGGAGACCTCCCGCGTCTTCCGCGCCCGGGTCGTCAACCCCAAGTGGATCGAGGCCATGCGCCGCCACGGCTACAAGGGCGCCTTCGAACTCGCCGCCACCGTGGACTACCTCTTCGGCTACGACGCCACCACCGGCGTGGTCGCCGACTGGATGTACGACAAGCTCACCGAGACCTACGTCCTGGACGAGGCCAACCGGGAGTTCCTCCAGCAGGCCAATCCCTGGGCCCTGCACGGCATCGCCGAACGCCTGCTGGAGGCGGAGTCCCGCGGGATGTGGGAGAAGCCCGACCCGGCCGTGCTGGAGGGCCTGCGGCAGGTGTACCTGGAGACGGAGGGGGACCTGGAGGGCGACGGCTGACCGGGCTCCGGCTCACTCGTCGTCGGAGGTGGTGGGGCGGGTCCGGCCGGGCTCCGGAAGCTCGCCCTGCTGCGCCCGGACGTGGAGCACGTCGCCGATGAACAGGTCGTACACCAGCACCCCGATCACGCCGCCGACGAGCGGGCCGACGATCGGGATCCACCAGTAGCCGCTGAACGCCCCTGCCAAGCTGCCTGGGAACGCGAGTTCCCCCCAGCCCTCCATCCAGGTGAACAGGCGGGGGCCGAAGTCGCGGGCCGGGTTGATCGCGTAGCCCGCGTTCGCCCCGAAGGACATGCCGATGGCCGCCACGACGAACCCGATCACGAGCGGTCCGAGGTTGGCCTTCACCGCCGTGTTCCGCAGGTCGATGATCGCCACCACCAGCATGACCAGGAAGGCCGTGCCGACGACCTGGTCGATCAGCGGACCCCAGATGCCGCCGTTGAAGTACGGCGCCGGGAAGGTGGAGAAGATCGAGAACGAGGCGAGGGTGTGCCCGCCCGTCTTCGGCCCTTTCATGGCGTCGTCGAAGGTGTTGATGGCGTCGTGGTACACGGCGTAGACCAGTGCCGCGCCGGCCAGGGCGCCGAGCACCTGGGACACCCAGTAGGGGACGACCTTGACCCACGGGAACTTGCGGCGAACGGCGAAGGCCAGGGTCACCGCCGGATTGATGTGCGCACCGCTGACCCCACCGGCCACATAGATACCGAGGATCACGGCCATGGCCCATCCCCAGGTGATCAGCAACCAGTCCCCGGCACCGAGGAAGAACGTCGTGGGCCCCTCGGTACGCCCCGAGCCGGGCAGCGCCGCGACCGCCATCGCGACCACGCCGCAACCGAAGGAGATGAGGACGAAGGTCCCCAGGAACTCCGCAAGGCATTCGCCCCACAAGCCTCCGCGGCGCCTGAGCCGAGAGGGCTTCAGCAGGGGCTGGATCTCGACGGCCATGATGATCCTCCCAGACACTCGCCCGGCCGCGCCTGAGCGCGGCTGCCCGTGCCGTTGTGGCCTGCTTTCGCTTCATGCCGTGTCGCCAAGGTAAATCCGTGCAGCGACCGCCGCGAGTCGACACCGGCCAGGCCGGTGTCGATCAGGGCGATGAGCAGCCCGGGCCGAGCGTGCGGGGCGGGTCAAGGGCGCCGCAGCGACCGCAGGGCGGCCCGGCAGGCCGCCGTCGCCGCCGTCGCAGTGAGGGCGGTGGCGCCGGCGGTCGTCGCCCACCGCGCCGCGCGGGAGGGCCGGTCGGGGCGCGCGGCCAGGTGTTCCGGGTGTTCGGCCGGGAGGGTGCCCTCCAGGCCGAGGGCCAGTACTTCGGCCAGGTGCAGGGCACGCCGTCCGGTGTCGCCCTGGTCGATCTGGGTGCGGCAGCTGAAGCCGTCGGCGAGCAGCAGGCTGCCGGGGGCCGCCGCGCGGACGGCGGGCAGGACGCCCTGCTCCGCGACGGCCAGGGAGACCTCGTGGTGGCCGCGCTCGAAACCGAAGTTGCCGGCGAGGCCGCAGCAGCCCTCGTCGAGGACGTCGGCGTCCAGACGGGCGCGGCGCATCAGCTCGCGGTCGGCGTCGAACTTCATGATCGCGTGCTGGTGGCAGTGGGTCTGCACCGTCGCCCGCCGGGCCAGCCGAGGGGCTTGCCAGTCGTCGGGCGCGTGCTGGACGAGCTGCTCGGCGAAGGTGCGGACCTGCCGGGCCAGCCGTTGCGCGTCCTGGTCGCCGGGCATCAGCTCGGGGGCGTCGGCGCGGAAGACGGCGGTGCAGGACGGTTCGAGGCCGATGACCGGGGTGCCCGCCTCCAGGTGGGGCCGCAGCGTGTCGAGGGTGCGGCGCAGCACCTTCCGCGCGCGGGACAGTTGGCCCGTGGAGATCCAGGTCAGGCCGCAGCAGACCGGCTCGGCGGGCACGGCGACGCGGAAACCGGCGTCCTCCAGAACGTGCACGGCCGAGATGGCGATGGACGGGTGGAAGTACGTGCTGAAGGTGTCCGGCCACAGCAGCACGGTGCGCGGATCGGCCGGGTCGGGCTCCTCGCTACCGCGCCGCTGCCACCACTGGAGGAAGGACTGCCGGGCGAACACGGGTGCCTGACGGGCCTCGTCCACGCCCGCCAGCCGCTTGCCCGCCCGGGCCAGAGCGGGCGCGTGCAGGGCACTGTTGACCAGCCCGGGGGCGATCCGGGACAGGCGCGCCCACACGGGCAGCCAGCCCATGGAGTAGTGGGCCGCAGGAACTCCGCCTTGAGGGTGGCCATGTCGACACCGGTCGGGCAGTCCGACTTGCATCCCTTGCAGGCCAGGCACAGGTCGAGGGCATCGCGCACCTCGGGGGAGCGCCAGCCGTCCGTGACGGCTGAGTCGGCGTGGCCGCCGAGCATCTCGAACAGCAGCCGGGCGCGGCCCCGGGTGGAGTGCTCCTCCTCCAGCGTGGCCCGGTAGGAGGGGCACATGACTCCGCCGGAGTGGCTGCGGCAGTTACCGATGCCGACACAGCGCAGCACGGCCCGGTCGAAGGAGTGGTCGTCCTCCGGGAAGCCGAAGTGCGTCGCGGATGCGGCCGGGTGCCAGGAGGGGCCGAGGCGCAGCTGCCCGTCGACCGGGTCGGGGTCGACGACCTTGCCCGGGTTCATCCGGTTGCCCGGGTCGAACAGCGCCTTCAGCTCGCCGAACGCGCTCACGAGCCGCTCGCCGAACATGCGGGTGAGCAGCTCGCCCCGGGACTGGCCGTCGCCGTGCTCGCCCGACAGGGTGCCGCCGTAGGAGGAGACGAGGTCGGCGGCCCGCTCCACGAAGCGCCGGAAGTCGGCCACGCCGTCGGCGGTCCTGAGCCCGAACGGGATGCGGGTGTGGACACAGCCCTGCCCGAAGTGCCCGTACAGGGAGGGGTGGTCGTAGTCGAACTCACCGAACAGCTTCTTCAGGTCCCGCAGATAGTCGCCGAGCCGCTCGGGCGGGACGGCCGAGTCCTCCCAGCCCTCCCACGTCTCCCGGTCGTCGGGCGGACGGGCGGTGACGCCGAGTCCGGCCTCGCGGGCCTTGAGCGTCCGCTGCTCGCGCTCCGGGGCGTCGGAGAAGGCGACAGCGCGGTCCTTCTCGGACCGGCCGACTGCGGCCAGCAGGGCGTGCGCCTGCTCGTCGACGGCGTCCTGGCTGTCGCCGAAGAACTGCAGCATCAGCCAGCTGTCGCCCTCCGGCAGGGTGTTCAGGGACTCCAGGTAGGCGCCCTCCTCGCGCATCAGCTGGGCCATGCGCCCGTCCAGGGCCTCCAGCTGGCCGGGGGAGCAGTGCTCCAGCAGGCGGGGGACGTCGTCGGCGGCCGCGCAGATGTCGTCGTAGCCGAGGACCAGCAGCGACTGATACGCGGGCACCGGCACCAGGTCGAGCTCGGCGCGCAGCACGGTCACCAGGGTGCCCTCGCTGCCGACCAGTGCCCTGGCGACGTCGAAGCCGTTCTCGGGCAGGAGCGAGTCGAGGTTGTAACCGGAGACACGGCGCGGGATCTTCGGGTAGCCGCGCCGGATGTCGCCGAGACAACCGGTGACGATGCGGTCCAGGCCGGCGTACAACTCGGCGCGCCGGCCGCCCTCCTCGGCGATCCGCGCCCGCTCCGCCCGGGAGGTCGGCCCGACCCACATCCGGACGCCGTCGTAGGTGAGCACCTCCAGGCGGCGCACGTTGTCGACGGTCTTGCCGTAGGCCTGCGCGGACGCGCCGCACGAGTTGTTGCCGATCATGCCGCCCAGGGCGCAGTGGCTGTGCGTCGAGGGCCTCGGCCCGAACTGGAGCCCGTGGCCGGCCAGGCGCCGGTTGAGCACGTCCAGGACGATCCCCGGCTCCACCACGCAGGTCCGTGCGCCGGGATCGACACGGACCAGCCTGGTGCAGTACTTGCTCCAGTCGATCACCACGGCCGTGTTCGTCGACTGGCCCGCGAGACTGGTGCCGCCGCCCCGCGACAGGACCGGGGCGCCGAAGCGGGCGCACACCCGTACGGCCTGAGCTCCGGCCTCCACCGTACGAGGCACCACGACGCCGATCGGGACCTGCCGGTAGTTGGAGCCGTCGGTCGAGTAGGCACCCCTGCTGCCCGCGTCGAACCTGACCTCGGCGTCCACCTCCTCGCTCAGCGCCGCCGCCAGCCCGGCCACATCATCCGCCCCGGAGGCGTCGAAAGGGGTGCGAGTCATCGGGGGGAACCGCCTTCCTGAGCCGTCGACCGTGCGCGACGTCCGGTCGCGCCGGGACGGCTCTCCGCCTGCCGCTCCCGGGTACCCGGCTCCCATTGCCGTCACGGCGGGCCGGTCAAGGTTATTCCTCACGCAGGTCCTGATCACGTAAAAAGCATGGCCATGACACTCACCTGGTGCGAATGTCCTTCTCGCACAAATGATCTATCGACGGAGATGTCATGATAAGGATCCGCTTCAAGAAGAAGACAGCCGCCTGCGCTGTGTCGTTCGCGGCGGTGGCGGCCGTGATGACGACCGCCGGTCCGGTGAACGCGGCGGAGTACACGGTGATGGACAACTGTGACGTTCCGTGGATCAACTGCTCCTACGGTGACCTGTGGTTGTTCTACAACTCGAAGGACATCGCGGTCCAGGACGGCTACTACAAGTCGGCCTTCACGACGTTCTACGGCAATGTGTCCGACCACTGGGGCACCAGCCAGTACCAGGGTTCGTCACTGACGACCTACCGGTACGTGTTCGGCAACGGCGGCTACGGCAACGGCCAGTACATGAAGAACAACGCGGCGTCCGTGCAGAACTGCGCCCCGGACGACAACTACCGCGTGTATTACAACTCCGGCTACGGCGGCACATCCCAGTACTTCGCGAAGAACGGCCCTTACGGGGACTGCAACATCACCGACCTGATCTCCGCTCTGAAGAACAACAACGCCTCCTCCCACTTCGCATAAAGCACAAGAAGGAACCCCCGTGAAGTACATCAAGCAGACAGCCGCCGCAGTAGCCTTGACCGCTTCGGCTCTCCTGGTCAGCGCCTGTTCCTCCGGCACGACATCGGACACCACGAAAAACGCGGCCGACAGCAGACCGGTCGTGAACAAGGAAAACTGGCCCGAGAGAATCCCCACCAGCGGCCTGACCAAGGGTCTGAGCCTCCCGCTGGAGGCGTACATGCCCTCCTACGAGGACCAGGTCACCGTCGAGCAGGCCGCCAACGATCTCCAGCAGTCCTGCATGAAGGACTACGGCATCGACCTGACGCTGCCACGAGCAGGCGCCAACCCCCCTCCCAGTGACAACGACGCCAACATCGAACGCCGTTACGGCATCACCGACCGGGCCCAAGCCGAGAAGTACGGCTACGAACTCCCTCCGGCGCTGCAGGAGTACACCAAGCAGACCATGCGTGATCTGTCCGGTGTCGAGGTGGAGGTCCTGACCGGCCACACCAAGCCCGAACCGCTCAGACCCCCCACGGGAGACAAGGCCGGAGAGCCGTTGGCCACCCCTGGCAGGAGCACGAAGCCCGCTCGCGCGGAGTACGACGGAAAGAAGTTGAAGCCAGGCGGCTGTGTCGGCTGGTCCAAGCAGCAGCTCGGCCTGAAGGAGGCCGACCCCGCCTTCGTGGCGCAGCTCGCCGGGGACAGCCTGGTGCAGTCGATGAAGGACGACAAGGTCATCAAGGTCATGGCCGCCTGGTCCGCATGCATGGACGGCAAGGGACACAAGGGACTCGCCGATCCGTACAAGGCGATGGACCAGGGCGTCACGAATGACGGTCAGCCGTCGCCGGAGTCCGTCGCTCTGGCGGTCGACGACATCGACTGCAAGGAGCAGACGGACCTGGTGAAGGTCTGGTTCGGCGTGGAGTCCGCGATCCAGGACCAGCAGATCGCCGGCAACAGGAGCCGGCTGACCGGCATCAAGGAGCAGCACGACAAGGAAAT
>KE354091.1 GCA_000415505.1 Streptomyces afghaniensis 772 | reverse complement strand
GAGCGCGGTACCCGACGACCGGGCCACCGCCGCGCGCCAGGAGGCGTCCGGCACGCCGCTGAAGCGCACCACGAGCGGGTCGGTGGCCAGCCCGCGCGAGACGTTGAGCACCACGCCGTAGGTCACCCAGGCCAGGCTGAACACGCCGAACGCGGTCACCCCAGCGAGCGGCCACGTAGATCCCCACCGCGAAGTTGGTCATGCTGGAGGCCGCCTGGTCGGCCAGTCCCCAGGACAGCCGGCCGACGAGGGCCCGCCGGGCGGATCCGGCCGGTCTCGTCGTCTTCGCCCCCTCGGTGGTCATCGGCGTCATGCCTTGATCAGCCCGGCGCCGTGCAGGGCGCCGGCCGCGGTGGCGACGGTGTCGAACGGCAGCCCGGACCGCTCGGCGACGTCCAGCAGACTGTGCTCGCCGTCGGAGAGGTTGAGCACCCAGAGCATGGCCATCTGGGCCTGCTTGGTGTCGCTGCGGCCGCCGAGCGCGTCGTACAGCCCGCGCCGGCCCAGCTGCGGTTCGCCGTAGGGGCTGAGGTTGACGTACTGCCGGTTGCGGTCGAGGACGGCGAACGCCTCACGGCAGACGGCGAGGGTGTCCGCCATCGCCTCCCGGGAGACGAAGTCCAGGTTGTCCGCCGAGGTGTGGTACTCGGGGTAGCCGGCGTACGGGGTCCGGGTGAGCGAGCCCACGCCGAGATTGAACCCGGGCGAGCAGAACTGCCGCTCGTCGTAGCCGTACGGAGTGAACTCGGTGACGCGGTGCGGGCGTTCGGAGGCGGCCAGCACATGCCGCATCACCCGGTCGATCTCGGCGTCGCCGCGTCTGCTCTGCTTGTACGTCAGCGAGCCCGGGTCACCGGCGCAGGCCAGCACCAGCCCGTGCTTGACCCGGTCCACCCGCTCCGCGTTGCGCGCGAGCCAGGTGATCGCCCCGATGGTGCCGGGCGCGAAGATGAACCGGTAGGTGTAGTACGGCGTCTGCTCCGCCAGCGCCCGGGCCAGGAACGTCGCCACCGCGATGCCGGCCAGGTTGTCGTTGGCCAGCGACGGGTGGCAGACGTGGCAGGAGACGATCACCTCGTCGGGGACCTGCCCGGGGACCATGTGCTCGGCGTAGGTGAGGTGGCCGTCGGCGAGGGTGGAGTCGATGCGGACCTCGTACTCGCCGTCCGGCATCGCGTCCAGGGTCTCCTGGGCCAGGCAGAATCCCCATTCCGGCTGGTAGTAGCTGGTGCGGTACGGCACCCAGGACGGGTGGTCCGGCAGGGTGTGCAGGTGTGCGCGCAGGTCGGCCAGCGGCATGGTCGCCGACACCGGCACGCTGTAGCCGAGCACGTGCAGGCTGGACGCGGCGAAGTCGACGATCCGGTTGCCGTCGGTGTCGGCGATGTACGCGTCCCGGATGTTCCACTCCTGCGGCACCGTCCAGTCGAGCACCTGGGTCCCGGTCGGCACCTCGTGCACCTGCAGCGGGATGTGCTCCCCGACGATGTCCAGGGTGGCGCGCACACCGTCGCCGGTGATGCTCCGGCACAGCGGGTACAACCGCTCCACCAGGGCGTACATCTCGTCCCCGGGCGCGGTCGCCGGCCGTTCGCCGGCCGCGGTCATCCGCGCCACCGCAGGGTGTCGTCCACGGCACCGGCGTCGGACGCCGTGCGCAGCACGGCAAGCCGGGTGAAGCGGCCCTCGAAGTCCTCCCGGGTCAGCCCGTGTTTCCGGTAGGCGTCCGCGAGTTCGAGCGCGCCCTGCTTCACCGTCCACTCGCAGTCGAAGCCGGGGATCGCGGTGCGGAACCGGGAGAAGTCGACCCGGTACGAGCGTGGGTCGGCACCGGTCTCCCCGGTGATCACCACCTTGGAGCCGGGTACCGCCTCGGCGACCTGCTCGGCGATCTCGGCGACCGTGACGTTGTTGATCTCGCTGCCGATGTTGAACGCCCGGTCGTGCACCGCGTCCCGCGGCGCGGTCAGCGCGGCCGTGAAGGCCCGGGCGATGTCGGCGGCGTGCACCAGCGGGCGCCAGGGCGTGCCGTCGGAGAGCACCAGGACCTCGCCGGACAGGAGCGCGTGACCCACCAGGTTGTTCAGCACGATGTCGGCGCGCAGCCGGGGTGAGTGGCCGAAGGCGGTGGCGTTGCGCATGAACACGGGGGTGAAGTCGCCGTCGGCCAGCGCGTGCAGGTCGTCCTCCACCCGCACCTTGGACTCCGCGTAGGGCGTCACCGGGCGCAGCGGGGCGTCCTCGCCCACCAGGTCGTCGCCGCCGGCGGCACCGTAGACCGAGCAGGTCGACGCGTAGAGGAAGCGCCGCACTCCGGCGTCGCGGGCCAGCCGGGCCAGCCGTACGGACGCGTGGTGGTTGATGTCGTAGGTGAGCTCCGGTGCCAGCGATCCCAGCGGGTCGTTGGAGAGCGCGGCAAGGTGGATCACGGCGTCGACGCCGGCCACGTGTTCCGCTGTGACGTCACGCAGGTCGACCCGGTGCCCCTGCGGGTCGGCGGGCGTCGGGCCGAGGACGCAGTCGGCGAACAGGCCGGCGTCGAGGCCGACGACCTCGTGCCCGGCGGCCGTGAGGACCGGGGCCATCACGGTGCCCAGGTATCCCTGGTGTCCGGTCAGCAGTACGCGCATGGTTCATCCCCCCAGGTGGAGCGTGAGTTTGGTGACGGCGAACGCCTCGGCGTAGCGCGCGTGGCATTCGATACCGCGGATCCGGGCCAGGCCGAGGAAGGCCTCCCGGTCGTACCAGGGCCGGTGCCGCTGCGAGGGGTAGTGCTCCTGCAGCAGCCGCACCTTCTCTTCGGCGATCTCCGGCGTCAGCGGCTGGTACGCCGCCATACGGCCGAGATCGCCGTCCCACTTGACGATCTCGTAGCCGAGCACGAGGTGGTCGCGGAACGCGGTCGGCATCAGCTGCGCCAGGCCGCGGTGGTCCTGGTGCGCGTCGTCGGTGCGCGGGGCCAGGATGAGATCCGGGTCGGTCTGGCCGCGCAGTTCCTCGACCGCGGCCTTGGCCTCGTCCCAGTGCACGGGCAACCGCCCGTCCGGCAGCTTGTGCACGGTCAGCCGCAGGTCGGCGCCCGGGCAGAAGGCGGCGAGCGCGGCCTGCTCCTCCTGCTCCCGCTCGCTGCCGCCGCCGGAGAGCACCAGTGCGTCGACGCGGACCCCCGGCCGCGCGCGGCACAGCGTCAGCAGCGTGCCGCCGGCGCCGATGGCGATGTCGTCGCAGTGCGCGCCCACCGCGACGATCCGGTCCAGGCGCCCGGCGCCGAGCCGGATCACGCGCTCACCGCCGCGCTGTCCTTTTCCCACACGGCCCACGGGCGGTCGCCGCGGGCGTAGGCCTCGTCGAGCGCGGCCCGCTCCTTCACGGTGTCGGTCGGCTTCCAGAAGCCGCGGTGCTGGTGCGCCACCAGCCGGCCCCGCTTGGCCAGTTGGGCGCATCCGTCGGCGACCAGGTCCCCGCCCTCCGGGATGTGGTCGAAGACCTCCTGGCGGAGCACGAAGTAGCCGCCGTTCTCCCACAGCGGCAGTTCGCTCACCGCGGTGATGCCGCCCACCAGGCCGTCCTCGCCCAGCTCCACGCAGTGGAACGACGACTGCGGCGGCACCACCATCATCGACGCACCCGCGTCGCGCCGGGCGAACCGGTCGATCATCTCCGGCAGCGGGGCGTCGGTGAGCACGTCGGCGTAGTTGGCGAGGAACATCTCGTCGCCGTCCAGGTGGTGCCGCACCCGGCGCAGCCGCTCTCCGATCGGTGACTCGATGCCGGTCTGCGCGAACGTGATCGTCCAGTCCGAGATGTCGGTGGACAGCAGCTCGGTCCGCCCGCCTCTCAGCACGAAGTCGTTGGACGTCGTCTCCTCGTAGTTGAGGAAGAAGTCCTTGATGTGGTGGGCCCCGTACCCGAGGCACAGGATGAACTCCGTGTGCCCGAAGTGCGCGTAGTAGCGCATGACGTGCCAGATCAGCGGTCTCGGCCCGACCATCGCCATGGGCTTGGGCACGTCGTCGGAGGTTCCGTTGCGCATCCGCATGCCGTAACCGCCGCAGAACAGAACGACCTTCATGCCTTGACCTCGACAATGCTCAGTTCCGGTATGGGAAAGACCAGCCGGCCGCCCCAGTCGCCCACGTAGGACAGCTGCTCGACCAGCTCGGCCCGCAGGTTCCACGGCAGGACGAGGACGTAGTCCGGCTTGTCGGCGGCGATCTGCTCGGGCGGCAGGATCGGGATGCGGGTGCCCGGGGTGAACCTGCCGTGCTTGTAGGGGTTGCGGTCGACCGTGTACGCGAGCAGGTCGGGCCGGATGCCGCAGTGGTTGAGCAGGGTGTTGCCCTTGCCCGGGGCGCCGTAGCCGACGACCGTCTCGCCGCGCTCGGCCGCCTCGATGAGGAACTGGAGGAGGTCCCGGCGCACCTTGGCCACCCGGGCGGAGAACTCGGTGTACCCGGACAGCTCCTGCAGGCCGGCGGCCTTCTCCCGGGCCAGCACGTCGGCCACCTGCCCGCTCGGTTCGCCCGCCACCTCGGCCGGCCGGGCCCACAGCCGGACGGAGCCGCCGTGCGTGGGCAGCAGCTCGACGTCCACGAGCGCGAGTCCGCCGCTCGCCAGGGCCCGGATCGCGGCGGCGACCGTGTAGTACTGGAAGTGCTCGTGGTAGATCGTGTCGTACTGGTTCTCCTCGATCAGGGTCAGCAGGTGCTGCACCTCGATGGAGACCCAGCCGTCGTCGGCGACCAGGGCGCGCAGCCCCTGGGTGAACCCGACCACGTCGGGGATGTGCGCGTACACGTTGTTGGCCACGACCAGGTCCGCCGGGCCGTGTTCGGCACGGACGGCCGAGCCGGTGTCCGGGCTCAGGAACTCCGTGAGCGTGGGCACGCCCGCCTCGCGCGCCGTGGCGCCGACGTTCACCGACGGCTCGATGCCGAGGCAGCGGATCCCCCGGTCCACCACGTGCCTCAGCAGGTACCCGTCGTTGCTCGCGACCTCGACCACGAAGGCGTCGGGGCCGAGAGCAAGGCGCTGTACGGCGTCGGTGACGAATGTGCGCGCGTGTTCCACCCAGGAGGTCGAGTAGGAGGAGAAGTACGCGTACTCCTTGAACGTCTCCTCCGGTGTGATCAGCGGCGGGATCTGCGCGAGCCAGCAGTCGGTGCAGACCCGCAGGTGCAGCGGGTACGCCGGTTCCGGCTCGTCCAGTTGGTCCGCGGCGAGAAAGCTCTCACACGGTGGCGTGGCCCCCAGGTCGACGACGCTCGCCAGCGTCGCCGAGCCGCACAGTCGGCATCGTGTCATCTACTGCCCCCCATTGATTCCGTCCGACCCGCTATCGCGGTGCGGTACTCGTCCACCAGGCGCTCCAGGCCGACGGCCGGGCTGAACCCCTGCTCGTAACGGCGCCGGGCGGCCTGGCCCATCTCCCGGTTGCGGTCCGGCTCGGCCGCGATCCGGCGTGTGCGGGACGCGAGCGAGGCCGCGTCGCCCGGCTGGTGCAGCAGCCCGGTCACACCGTCCTCGACAAGTTCGACGAAGGCGCCGTGACCGGCGGCGACGACCGGGACCCCGGCCGCCATCGCCTCCACGACCACCAGGCCGAACGCCTCCAGCCACGTCGAGGGAGCCAGCACGGCGACCGACCGCGCGACGGCCTTCCGGCACTCCGCCGGGTCCAGCAGACCCACATGGCGCACGTCGTCCCGGCCCGCCGCCCAGGCGGTCACCTCGCGCTCCAGTGGCCCCGCACCGGCGATCACGAGCGGTACGCCCACACCGCCGGTCGCGGCGATCTCGTCCCACGCGGCCATGAGCAGCCGCACCCCCTTGGCCTCCGCGAGCCGGCCGAGATAGAGCAGATGCTCGCCCGCGCCCGCCCGGCGAGCGTCCGGGTCGGGCACGAAGTTGTGCTTCACCGCCAGCCGCTCGGCCGGCATGCCGGACCGCACCAGGACGTCGCGCTGCGCCGCGGAGATGCAGAAGAACCGCTCCACGCCGGACCACCACCGCCGCCGGTTGACCGACAGGCTGACCGCGAGCGGCACCGTCGCCAGGCGGGAGTTCCGGTAGCAGCCGTGCCGGACGGCGGGCAGCGGCGTCGACCCGACGCACTCGGTGCACGGGCGGCCGTCCCGCTGCAGCGTGCCGGGCGGGCAGACCTGGGTGTAGTTGTGCAGCGTGGCGACGGCGGGCACCCCGGCGTCGGCGCAGGCGGCCAGCACCGCCGGCGACAGGAGCGGGAAGACGTTGTGGACGTGCACCACGTCCGGCCGCTCGGTGCGGAGCAGGGCGGCGAGCTCCGCCCGGACCGCCGGGTTCCACGGCACGAGGAGCGGCACCGCGGCCTTGCCGAGCAGGGACCGGACGGCGATGTCGTCGCTGCGCCGCTCGAACACCTCGACCCGGTGGCCGGCCCCGCGCAGCAGCGCCACCTCCTGGTCGACGACCTTGTTCTCCCCGCTCGGCTGCGCCGAGGCGTAGCGGTTGTGCACCACGAGGACGTGCATGCTCAGGTCACCTCCGATCTTCGGGCCCAGCGTGGGACGTGTCGTCGAGGGGCGTCGGGCGTCGGCAGGGGAGTGGCCGCGGCCGGTGCCGCCAGCAGCGAGGCCGCCACGGCCAGGTGCAGCAGATACGGCGAGGCGTCGCCGAGACCGGCCTCGGTGTACGACGCGATCGCGCAGTAGCTGATCAGGAAGATCGCGCAGGCCCTCTGCAGCGACGGTGGCCGCAGCAAGGCGACGCCGCCCAGCACGATGATGACCGCCGCCACCAGGACGACGCCGGTCAGACCCTGCTCCTGGTAGACGGCCAGCCAGCTGTTGTCGATCGGCAGCCCGCCGAACGACTTGTCGCCCAGGCCCACGCCGAACAACTTCTCCGTGGTCGACCGGGGCGCAGCCAGCAGGGCTTCCCAGACCTTCGCCCGGCCGGTGAGGTTGGAGAAGTTCTCCTGGCTCTGCCCGCGCAGGAACCACGCCTGGAGCGCGGAGCTGAACGCCACCGCGGCCACCGTGGCGCACAGCACCGCCCAGGCGAAGAACCGGCGGGCGGCGGCGCTGGTCAGGACGAGCGAGCCGATCGCCAGCACCAGCCCGATGAGCAGGCCGAGCGTGGCCGTCCGGGTATGGGTCAACGCGAGCAGGACGAGCGACGGCACGATGACCACCGCCGCGCTCGCCCTGTCGGTCCGGCGGCCCAGGACGAGCAGCACGGTGAGCCCGATGATCACCGCGGCGTACTGTCCGATCTGCGGCGGGGTGAGCGGCCACAACGCCCCGACCAGCCGCCCGCCGTAGAGCTCGGGCAGGGCCGCGCCCGGTGAGATGACCAGGCCGGCGGCCACCGACCCGAGCACCGCGTAGTACATCCGGATGTGGTGCCGGACGAACGTCAGGCCGCCGTCCCACCAGCGGCTGAGCAGCCACAGCGTGCCGACGAAGAGAGCCAGCCGGGCGCAGCGGAACAGCGCACCGAACCCGGACTCCAGGTCCGCGCTGGAGATCACGCTCGGCACCAGCAGCAGGGTGAGCCAGAACAGGAAGGCGCCGGCTCGGATGCGCAGCCGGAGATTGATCGCGAGCGCCAGTGCGAACGCGGCCACCAGCGCGCCCATGGTGACCATCTGGATGAGGGAGCGGGGCAGGGGGACGATGGTCTGCGCCCCGGCGGAGCCGAGCGTGTTGAGGACCAGCAGCCCCCAGACCGTCCCGACGATCCTCGACGTGCGGTCCACGCCCATCTCAACCACCGTCCTGTGCGCGGAAGGTGCTGCCCGCGTCCTGCTGGTACGGCGTGCCCTGCCACTGCCCGGAGTCGAGCTCTCGGCTCGGGTCGTGGGCGACGAAGGTCCACGGTCCGATGTAGACGTTGTCGTGCCAGCGGTTGTGCTGCTTGCGGGTGATCGCCTCGGCCACCCGTTCGCCCTGGTACGGCGACCAGTCCGGATAGGTGCCGTAGTTGGCCAGCACCGCCATCCGTCCGCACTCGGCCGTGCACCGGACGACGGACGTGTCCAGCACGAAGCGGTTGTGGTGGATGTCCACCCGCTGGGTCTTCCACCGGCAGTCGGCGTAGAGCGGCGCGGTGGCGATCGCCGGCCGCGCACAGCGGTCGGTGTCCCGCACCAGCAACGTGCAGTCACCGGACGAGGTGTTGGCCGGGCTGTTGCAGAACCGGTCGGCGTTCTCCCACAGGGTGATCCCGGACCAGTTGTTCTCCAGCACGTTCCGCGAGATCTCGATCTTGTCCGTGCGGGCTCGGATCCGTGGTTCGCCGCCGGACTCGGACACGTACACGGTCGCGAAGGGGAAGTTGTCACCGCGGTCGGCCGCCTTGCGGCCCTCGGCCCAGTTGTTCCGCCGGATCGTGTTCTTCCGGATGACCGCGTTGTAGCTGGTCTCGTAGATCAACGCGGCACCGTCGTTGCCCTCGAGCACGTTGTCCTCGATGCGGAAGTCGTTGTTGTTGGTGTCCGCCCACAACCCGGCTCCGCGGTTGTCGTGCACCCAGTTGCCGCGTACGTCGGCGCCGTCGACGGCCCAGAACTTGACGCCTCCGGTGCAGCCGCAGCCCTTGCGCCGCCGCTCCCAGTCGCCGGTGTTGTTGCCCGTGATCTCGTTGCCCTCGACCACCAGGCCGCTGATACGGCCTTCGCCCTTGTACGCGTTCATGCCGTACTGGCCGTTGCCGCGCAGGCAGCTGGCGCGGACCCGCTGGCGGGCACCGGCCATCAGCCCGGCGCCGGAGTTGTTCTGGATCGTCGCGTGCTCGATCACCCACCCGTCGGCCGAGTCGTGGTTGACCACGCCCTCGTCATGGGGCGCGACGAACCCCTGCACGGTCAGGTAGCGGATGGTGACGTCGCGGGCGGTGCCGCCGAACGCGTACTGGTTGGTCTTCCGCCCGTCGAGCACCGCGCCCGGCGCGCCGAGGTAGCGGTTCCCCTCCTTGGGGACGACCTGGGCGTAGCGGTCCGGGGCGAGCCTGTGCTTGCCCGGCCGGAGCCAGAACGTGGTGTTCGGAGGGCTGCTCTTGGTCTTCGCGGCCAGGTCACCGGCCACCGCGGGGTCGACCGCGACCGCTCCCGCCGGCGCCTTCGCCGGCCCGGCCGCGGGCTCGGCGCACACCCGGGCCACGGACGTGGACGACGGCACAGGTGCCGGCTTCGCCCCGGCGTCCGACGTGCTGTCACAGCCGGTCACCGACAGCAGGGCCAGCGCCAGCGGTGCCGCCGCCAACGCCCAGTGCCGCCTCTCGATCCCCACGCGCCGGCCCCCCTAGCCGCGGAACCTGAGCACGGTGGTGAAACCCTCCGCGTCGTCGGTGAAGCCGGTGCCGACCAGCGTGGTGGCGGGTTCCTTGCGCCCGAATCCTGCGGAGTACCAGCCCAGCGGCGGATCGGTCTCGCCGCGATGCGCCTGCCAGGACAGCCGCTCGGGCAGGTCGAGCACCGCGGAGCGGTTCTCGCCGTCCCGGGACCAGGTGAGCACCGCCCGGTTCCCCACCAGGTCCACGGCGATCGCCGGGCCGAGGTGGAACGCCAGGCGTACGTCCCGGCGCGGACTGTGCCGGCCGCGGACCTCGTCGAACACCCTCAGCTCCTGGCTCGCGGCCGTCAGCTCCACCCGGCGCCGGTGCACGGAGCGCTGGTAGCCGTCGTGTTCGGCGCACCAGCGGGCCACCCCCTCGTCGGAGGTGTCCACGGCCAGGACGCGGCTCCTGGCCTGCCGGGTCCACAGGAACGGGCCGCCGGAGACGGACTGGTCACCGCCGTCCAGTTGCAGGGTGTTGTGGCCGAGGGTCGACCGGAAGTACTGCCGCCACGCGGGCTGCCCGTGGTAGCAGTACGTCCCCGGGTCGGCGAGCACATCGACCCCGTCGTGCCGGACCTCCACGGACAGCGCGTCCGCGTGGGCGTGCGCGGCGATGGACAGGAACCCGTGCGGACCGCCGTCGCAGCGGCACCAGATCTCCCCCGGACCGCGCAGGATGGTCATGCCCGCGTCGGAGAAGTGGGCCGGCCGGCTTGCCGGACGGGTCACGGACAGTTCAGTGGGCTTGATGAGCGCGGTCAGCAGCGGGGTGCGCACATCGGTGCCGGTCACCGCCGGCCACCAGTCGAGACGGCCGAACACGGCGTCCCCGGTGGCCAGCAGCGAGCCCCAGCGTTCGGTGCCCGCGCCGTCGAGGACGAGGCCGTGCCCGTCGTCCGCGTCCCCCTGGCGCGGCGGCCGCAGCCGGCTGTCCACGACGGCCGCGAGCGCGTCGGTCATCCGCAGCAGCACCAGCCGGATCGAGTCGGGGACCGGCACACCGGCGGCATCCGCCTCGGCCACCGCGGCCAGGCCGAGCTCCAGCACCAGTCCGTGATACTCGGTGGCCAGCTCGCGGTTGAGGCCGGAGGCGAAGGTGTTGCCGCGCAGCTGCCGCTCCAGCGACCGCAGCGCGTCGGCCCGCAGGCGCGCCGAGGAGGGGAACCACCCGAACGCGCAGGCCGCCGCGAGCTGCCCGGCCGCCTCCGCGATGACGTGGTTGTTCGCCGAAGACCCCCGGCTGGGGAAGGCGGCCAGCCAGCGCTGGTGGTGCCAGATCTGGCTCACCGCGACCGGGTTGCCCTCGAACAGCCCGGCCGCGCCCGGCCAGCCGTCGAGCAGCCGGCGGATCCACACCCAGGACAGCAGCCGGATCCCCAGCTCGATGCCGCTGGTCCAGTGCACCCCGCGCAGCGGCGCGTTGGCCGCCCACCACGACCGCAGGTGCTCGGCCACCCGCTCGGCGTACCGCTCGTTCCCGGTGATCGCGTAGGCGGCGGCGAGCACGGTGAGGTACTGATGCCGGGACAGCTCCCAGATCTGCTTGATGTCCCCGACCGCGTCCTCGTTGCGGTACGGCACGTCGAAGGCGTAGCCCCACGGAGCCCGGCGCCCGGTCTTCGGGTCGTACCACCAGTCCGGGTCGGCCAGGTCGTCGCGGACCACTCCGAAGAACTCGGCGTG
Organism: Streptomyces afghaniensis 772; assembly: GCA_000415505.1. Lineage (GTDB taxonomy): Bacteria > Actinomycetota > Actinomycetes > Streptomycetales > Streptomycetaceae > Streptomyces > Streptomyces afghaniensis. The sequence goes on along the minus strand of KE354091.1, from coordinate 1,821 downwards.
CCCGTACATCAGCCGGTCCGCCTCGGCGATGAGCCGTTTCGCGGCGTCCGGTGGCACCGCGGCGATCGCCCCTGCGGGCAGGACCGCGGTGAACCGGGCGCCGGTCACGCTCGGGCAGTCCGGCCGCGCCGACCGCCACCGCCGCCTGCGCACCGCGTCGCCCACCCGTCCGCCGACCTCCCGCGGTCCCATCCGGGACAGCCGCCGCAGGTACCAGCCCGCGCTCATGGTCATCGCGCCCCCGCCAGCGTCACCGGCGCACCGCCCGCCAGGCCGGCCTGCACGGCGAGGGTGGCGGCCGTGGTGGCGACCAGCGACTGAAGCGGCACCGGCATCGGCCCGCCGGTCCGCACGGCCTTGATGAACGCCGCCAGCTCGGCGTTCTGGCCCTTGTCCCGGGCCTTGGGCAGCCGCGAACTGACCCACCGCTTGCGGCCGTACACCGACGCACGGACGAAGTCGTCGAGCCGCAGCACCTTGCCGTCCGCGACCAGGTCCAGCGTCTCCTTGGGGAAGCCGGGCGCGCCGGTGGTGACGTAGCTGATGGTGGCGGTGGACCCGTCCGGGTAGCGCAGCACGACCTGCAGGTCGTCGTTGCCGGACGTGGCGACCGCGTACACCGATACCGGGTCGGCATCGAGCAGCCAGCTCGCCGTGTCGATGAAGTGTCCGCCCTCGCCGGCGAACCGCGAACCCTCGGTGCCCTGCTGGAGGTACCAGCTGCCGTGCTGCAGCCGGCCCGCGTTGACCAGGTAGCGCAGGCTCGCCGGACCGGTCCGCGCGCCGAACCGCTGCCGGGCCTCTTGCAACAGCGGTGCGAACCGGCGGTTGAAGCCCACCTGCAGCCGGTCGTTGCCGGACTCCTCCACCGCCGCGAGCACGTCGGCCAGCTCGTCCTCGGTGAGCGCCAACGGCTTCTCCACGAACACGGCCTTGCCGGCCAGCAGCGCCTTCCGGGTCAGTTCGGCGTGCGAGCTGTGCCGGGTGACCACGAACACCGCGTCGACGGACTTGTCGCCGAGCACGGCGTCGAGGTCGGTGGTCGCCTCGGCGAAGCCGAACTTCCGCTGCGCGTTGGCCGCGGACAGCGCCGTCGTGGTGACGACGGTCGACAACTCGACGCCGTCGCGCTGCGCCAGGTGCGGCAGCAGCATCGACGTCGCGTAGTTTCCCGCGCCGACGAACGCGAGGCGCACCGGCGTCCCGGCGGCCCGGGCCGGACTCCGCTGCACGGTCACCGCGGGCACGGCCACCGAAGGGGCCTGCGCAGGGGTCTCGGCTTCCCCCGCCCGGTCGGGATACCGGAACAGCACCGCCACGGCCTTCAGGTCGCCGTCCTTCAGGCGCCGGTACGTCTCGACGGCGTCATCGAAGTCGGCGATGTGGGAGACCAGGGGCTCCACGTCGACGCTGCCACGGGCGGTGAGATCGAGGAAACAGGCCAGGTTGCGGCGCTCGGTCCAGCGTACGTAGCCGATCGGGTAGTCCCGGCCCTCCAGCTCGTACTCCGGGTCGTAGCGTCCGGGGCCGTAACTGCGGGAGAACCGGACGTCGAGCTCTTTCTCGTAGTACGCGTTCCACGGCAGGTCCAGGCGGCACTTGCCGATGTCGACGACCCGGCCGCGGTCCCGGCTCAGCCGGGCGGCCAGCTCGACGGGCTGGTTGCTGCCGCCGCCGGCGGCCAGATACACCTGGTCCACGCCGTGACCGCCGGTGAGTTCGGCGACGGCGGCTTCCACGGCCGCGGACTCGGGATCGCCGCAGGCCGCCGCGCCGAGGCGCTCGGCGAGCTCGCAGCGCGACCGGGTCGGGTCGACCCCG
>KE354090.1 GCA_000415505.1 Streptomyces afghaniensis 772 | reverse complement strand
GCGTGACCGTTTCGCCCCTGTCGTCTCCCGGCTGCTCGACGAGGATCCCCGGGTCGCCGTCGTCCTCGCCGAGATCGGCAGGGACGGCTTCACCGAGGCCGCCCGGCGCCACCCCGACCGGGTCGTCAACGTGGGTATCCGCGAGCAGCTCCTGGTCGGGGCGGCCGCGGGGCTGGCGCTGACCGGGCTGCGGCCCGTCGTGCACACCTTCGGCAGCTTCCTCGTCGAGCGGCCCTTCGAGCAGGTCAAGCTGGATCTCGGGCACCAGGACCTGGGCGCGGTGCTGGTGAGCGCCGCCGCCTCCTTCGACTGGCCGGCGGGCGGCTACACCCACATGGCGCCGGGCGACGTGGCACTGCTCGACACCCTGGACGGCTGGAGCGTCCATGTGCCGGGCCACCCGGACGAGGCCGAGACGCTGCTGCGGCACGCGGTCGCCGCGGGCGACGACAAGGTCTACGTGCGGCTGTCCGTCCAGTCCAACGGGCGGGCGCTGCCGGTCGACGGGGAGCATTTCCGCACGGTCCGCGAGGGGCGCTCCGGTGTCGTGGTCGCCGTCGGGCCGATGCTCGACACGGTGCTCGCCGCCACCGAGGGCCTCGACGTCACGGTCCTGTACGCGACCACCGTCCGCCCCTTCGACGGGGCCGCCCTGCGCCGGGCCACCCGGGCGGCCGGGACGGACGTCGTCCTCGTCGAGCCCTACCTGGCGGGCACCTCGACGGCCGCCGCGAACGACGCGCTGTCCGAGGTGCCGCACCGGGTGCTGGGGCTGGGCGTGGGCCGTCGCGAACTGCGGCGGTACGGGCAGGTGGCGGAGCATGTCGCCGCCCACGGCCTCGACGCCCGGTCGCTGCGGGAGCGCATCGGGGGGTTCGTCGGGGCGACGGCTCCGGCGTGAGACCCGGAGGTCACTCCCCCGCCGCCAGGCCCAGCCGGGGGTGTGCCTCCAGGAGCCGGGTCGGGGCGGCCTGACGCCAGGAGTCGGCCAGGATGTCCCGCAGTTCGCCCTCGTCCTCCAGCGCGTCGAGCCGGGCCCGCACCCAGGCAAACTGCGCCTCGTGGTCGGCGATCCAGAACTTCTCCGGCTCGGCGAGCACCAGTTCGTCCCGCTCCTCCTTGGGGCAGCGCACGGCGATGGACGTCTCGTCCTCCGGCAGCGTGGCGAACATCTTTCCCGCGACCCGGAACGTGGGCATGCTCCAGGCGATCTTCTCCGTCGTGTCCGGCAGGGACAGAGCGATACGTCGTACGTCTTCGGCATCCGGCATGGCAGGCACCGTATCGGCTGCCACTGACAATCACCTGGTGAGAGCGGTCGCCGGTACGTGCTTGTAGTAGATCGTCGTCGGCCTCAGCTCCCCGTCGGGGCTCGCCGCGTAATCGGGGATCGCGCCGATCGCGGTCCAGCCTGCGGAGCGGTACAGGTGCTCGGCGGGGCTGCCGGTCTCGGTGTCCAGGTGCAGGAGGGTGACACCGGCCTCGGCGGCGGCGCCCTCCGCCGTGGCCAGGAGCCTGCGCCCGAGACCTCGGCCCCGGGTGTCCCGGTGCACCATGAGCTTGACGAGTTCGGCACGGTGACGGCTGTTCGGCTTGGCGGGGAAGGCCAGGCTCACGGTGCCCAGCACCCGGTCCCCGTCGTACGCCGCCCACACGGCGAGCCGTCCCGCTGCCACGTCGCCCGCCCGCTCCTCCCACCAGGCGAGCGCCTCCGCACGGTCGAGCGGAGCGAGGAAGCCGACCGAGGCACCGCCGTTCACGGTGTCGGTCAGCAGATCCGCCAATGCCCCGGCGTGCCGGAGCAGTTGAGCCTCGTCCAGACGGATCACGGCCGCACCACCGCCAGCAGGTACCGGACGCCCTCGGGAGCGGCGCACCGGAACCGGGTCGGGCCCCACACGCGCATGCGCAGGCAGTCGCCGGTGCCGAGGTGGTGCTCGGTGTCCTGCGCGGTCACGTCGAGGGCTCCTTCCAGGATCCAGATGTGCTGTTCCAGGCCGGCCACGGGCGGACGGTCGTAGGCGATGTCGGCGCCGGGCGAGAGGCGTCCCTCGACGAGCTCGCCGCGCAGGGCGGAGTGCGGCGGCGACACGGACCGCCGTACGAAGCCGGAGGCCTGGTCCTGCCAGACGGGCTGGTCGGCGGCCCGCAGCACGGGTGCCGGCTCCGCCTCGACCTCGCTGAGCAGTTGGGACATGGTCCGCCCGTAGACGGCACACAGGCGGTTCAGGAGGGAGGCCGTGGGGCTGGTCTCCGCCCGCTCGGCCCGGGACAGGGTGGAGCGGCTCACTCCACTGCGCTCGGCCAACTCGCCCAGGGAATAGCCGTGTTCGGTCCGCAGTTCGGCCAGGCGGGCGCCCAGCCGGGTGTCGACCGGGTCCAGGTCGTCTCTCATATCCGGGACGCTATCCCGGATATGAGACGAGAGCGTTAACGAGTCCTCACACCTGGGCCGCCGCGCCGAGCGCGTCCAGCACCGGGCGGATCAGGGGATGTTCCTCGGCTCCCCGGCGTACGGCGGCGAAGACCCGTCGGGTGGGGGCCGTGCCGTCGACGGGGCGGACGACCACTCCGGCGAGGTCCATGCCGCGCAGCGCCGAGCGCGGCACGAGGGCGACGCCCGCGTCGGCGGAGGCGAGGGCGACGACCGCGCGGAAGTCGTCCGAGGAGTGCTCCATGCGCGGCTGGAAGCCGGCGTTCTCGCAGGCCAGGACCACCACGTCATGGCAGGGGTTGCCGGGGTACGGGCCGATCCACGCGTCCTTGGCCAGTTCGGCGAGCGGGACCTCCGCCGCGTCGGCCAGACGGTGGGTGACCGGCACGACCGCGTCGAACGGCTCGGCGTACAGCGGCACATGGGTCAGCCGTGGGTCGTCGGCCGCGGGGGCGCCCCGGTACTCGACGGCGACGGCGACATCGACCTGCCGGTCCAGGACCATCGGCAGGCTGGCGTCGCCCTCGGCGTCCTGGACGCGGATGCGGATCCCGGGCGCCGACTCGGCGAGGCGGGCCACCGCCGGCGCGACGACCAGCGCAATGCCGGTGGCGAAGGAGGCGACCGTGACGGTGCCGGCCGCGCCCGAGCTGTAGGCGGCGAGCTCCGCCTCGGCCCGCTCCAGCTGGGCGAGGACCGCGTTGGTGTGGCTGAGCAGGATCTCGCCGGCAGGGGTGAGGCGTACGCCCTTGGCGCCGCGCTCGACGAGCCGGTGCCCGGTCTCCTGCTCCAGCGCGGCGAGCTGCTGGGACACGGCCGAGGGGGTCAGATACAGCGCGGCGGCAGCCGCCGTCACCGTGCGGTGGTCGGCCACCGCACGGAGGATGTGGAGCCGCCGCGCTTCGATCATGCGATCGATTCTCTCAGGTCGCCGGTGTTTTTCAGCCGGCCAGCTCCGCCCGTGCCGCCACGAAGGCGTCGACCGCGCGGTTGACGTCCTGCGTCGAGTGCGCGGCCGACAACTGGACGCGGATCCGGGCCTGGCCCTGCGGCACGACCGGGTACGAGAAGCCGATCACGTACACGCCGCGCTCCAGCAGCAGCTCCGCCATGCGCCCGGCGACCGCCGCGTCGCCGATCATCACCGGGGCGATGGCGTGGTCACCGGGGAGCACGTCGAAGCCCTCCTCGGTCATGCGGCCGCGGAAGAGGGCCGTGTTCTCGGCGAGCCGGACGCGCAGGTCGTCCGCCGACTCCAGCAGGTCGAGCACCTTCAGGGAGGCCGCCGCGATCACCGGGGCGAGGGTGTTGGAGAAGAGGTACGGCCGGGAGCGCTGGCGCAGCAGGGCGACGATCTCGGCGCGGGCGGCGACATAGCCGCCGGAGGCGCCGCCGAGGGCCTTGCCGAGGGTGCCGGTGATGATGTCGACGCGGTCCATGACGCCGTGCAGCTCGGGCGTGCCGCGGCCGCCGGGGCCGACGAAGCCGACGGCGTGCGAGTCGTCGACCATGACCATCGCGTCGTAGCGGTCGGCGAGGTCGCAGATCTCGCGCAGAGGGGCCACGTAGCCGTCCATGGAGAAGACGCCGTCGGTGACGATCAAGCGGCGGCGCGCGTCGGAGGCCTCCTTCAGGCGGGCCTCCAGCTCGGCCAGATCACGGTTGGCGTACCGCAGGCGGCGGGCCTTGGACAGCCGGATGCCGTCGATGATCGACGCGTGGTTGAGCGCGTCGGAGATGACCGCGTCCTGAGGACCGAGCAGCGTCTCGAACACGCCGCCGTTGGCGTCGAAGCAGGAGGAGTACAGGATCGTGTCCTCCTGGCCGAGGAACGTCGACAGCCGCGCCTCCAGCTCCTTGTGCACCTCCTGGGTGCCGCAGATGAAGCGGACGGACGCCATGCCGTAGCCCCAGCGGTCCAGGGCCTCGTGCGCGGCGGCGACGACCTCGGGGTGGTCGGCGAGGCCGAGGTAGTTGTTGGCGCAGAAGTTGAGGACCTCGCCGGGGCGGCCACCGGCGGTGACGTTCACGGTGGCGGACTGCGGGCTGCCGATCACGCGCTCGGGCTTGTGCAGGCCGGCGGCGCGGATCTCGTCGAGGGTGGCGCGCAGGTCGTCGCGCACGGAGTCGAACATGAAGGCTCCTGAAGTGCTTGGCGGTGAGGGGGAGTTACGCGGTCCAGTCGAGGATGACCTTGCCGCCGCGGCCGCTCGCCGCGTCGGCGAACGCCGCCTCGAAGTCGCGGAAGCCGTACCGGCCGGTGATCACGGGCGCGAGATCGAGGCCGCCTTCCAGCAGCACGGACATCGCGTACCAGGTCTCGAACATCTCGCGGCCGTAGATGCCCTTGACGGTGATCATCGAGGTGACGATCCGGGCCCAGTCGACGGGGAACTCCTGCGCGGGCAGGCCGAGCATCGCGATCCGGCCGCCGTGCGTCATGTTGGCGATCATGTCCCGCATGGCCTCGGGGCGTCCGGACATCTCCAGGCCGATGTCGAAGCCCTCACGCAGGCCGAGCGTGCGCTGCCCGTCGGCGATGGTCGCGCCCGCGACATTGAGCGCGAGGCTGACCCCGACCTTGCGGGCCAGTTCCAGCCGCTCCTCGCTGACGTCGGTGATCATGACGTTGCGGGCTCCGGCGTGCCGGGCCACGGCGGCGGCCATCAGCCCGATCGGGCCCGCGCCGGTGATCAGGACGTCCTCGCCGACGAGCGGGAACGACAGCGCGGTGTGCACGGCGTTGCCGAACGGGTCGAAGATCGCGGCCACGTCGAGGTCGACGGGCACCCGGTGCACCCAGACGTTGGCAGCGGGCAGGACGACGTACTCGGCGAAGGCCCCGTCCCGGCCCACACCCAGCCCTATGGTGGCCCGGCACAGGTGGCGGCGGCCGGCCTGGCAGTTGCGGCACTTGCCGCACACCAGGTGGCCCTCGCCGCTCACCCGGTCGCCGACGGCGATGTCGGTGACGTCCCGCCCGGTCTCGACGACCTCGCCGACGAACTCGTGCCCGACCACGAGCGGGGTGCGGATCGCCTGCTGCGCCCAGCCGTCCCAGGCCCTGATGTGCAGGTCGGTGCCGCAGATACCGGTGCGCAGCACCTTGATCAGTACGTCGCCGGGCCCGACAGCCGGCTCCGGGACGTCCGCGAGCCACAGCCCGGGCTCCGCCTTCTGTTTGACCAGCGCCTTCACCGCTACGGCTCCAGGGGATGAGTCCCGGGTCCGGGCACGCCGAAGGTGCCCCTGGGCCGGGAGAGGAGTGGAATCGCACAGCAATCTGCCGTACGGCGGCCGCACCGGTCCATCGAGGTTTTCTTAAGCGGCGCCTCAGCTTTCCTTCACGCCCGCCCGGGTGCGCCGTGGAAACCCGGGGCGTGTCAGTAGGGCAGCCTGCCGTCCCAGCCCTCCAGCTGTACGACGAGCTGCGCGGCGTGTTCCTTGATGGCCGTCAGGCCCGGCTTCCCCCACGGCCGGGGCCCGACGTCGGCGACGCTGACCGTGCCCAGCACCAGGCCCGTACCGTCGATGAGCGGTGCTCCCAGATAGGAGCGGATACCGAACTCGTCGACCACCGGATTGCCCGCGAACCGCGGATAGTCGTGGACGTCCTCCAGGACCAGGGCCTTGCGTCGCGCCACCACATGGGGGCAGAAGCCATGGTCGCGGGGCAGCGTACGGCCCACCCGGGGGCTGGAGCCGTCGCTGCGCACCACCGGCGCGACGGCCGGAACGTACAGGCCCGCGTAGAACTGGCCCCGCTCGTCCGGGAAGTTGACCATGGCGTACGGCGCCCCGGTGAGCTCGGCGAGGCCGTGCGCGAAGGCGTCGAGTGCGGGTTCGGGGCGCTCCCCCAGACCCAGCAGGCGCAGTCGGCCGGCTCGGGCGGGGGCCTCCTTGTCCTCGGGTGTGAGCAGCAGACGACCGGCCGGGCGCGGCGGGTCGTAGCTCATGGGCGTCCTCCCGGACTGTGGGCATGTGTCATATACGGGCTCCCTGGGGGGTGTTGGGGGATCACATGTGGGATCACATGTGGGATCACTTGTGGCGTTCACATGTGGGCGCCATACCCCGTGGTGGTGGCGGGCGCATGGGCGATGAGGTGACGCACGAGGGTCAGCAGGGTCTGGACCCCGGAGCTGGAGATCCTGGCGTCGCAGCACACGACGGGGATCTCCTCGGAGAGATCGAGGGCCGCGCGCACCTCCTCCGGGTCGTAGCGGTAGGCGCCGTCGAACTCGTTCACGGCGACGATGAAGCCGAGGCCGCGCTGTTCGAAGAAGTCGACGGCCGCGAAACACTCCTCGAGCCGGCGGGTGTCGGCGAGGATGACCGCCCCGAGCGCGCCCTCGCACAACTCGTCCCACATGAACCAGAACCGCTCCTGTCCGGGGGTGCCGAACAGGTACAGCACGTGTTTCGGGTCGAGCGTGATGCGGCCGAAGTCCATGGCCACGGTCGTCTCGACCTTGTTCTCGATGCCGTCGAGGTTGTCGGTCGCGGCACTGACGGTGGTGAGCAGCTCCTCCGTGCTGAGCGGCGCGATCTCGCTGACCGCACCGACGAAGGTCGTCTTGCCCACGCCGAACCCGCCCGCCACCAGGATCTTGAGGGCGGTGGGGAAGGGATCGCCGCCGTGGCCGGAAGCGTCGGCGTAGTCAGAGCTGTCGTCGTAGTCCATCGAGCACTGCCTCCAGAAGGGCCCGGTCCGTCGGGTTGTGGTGGAACGCGGGGGGCTTGGTGGTGAGCGCCCCGCAGTCGACGAGGTCCGCCAGCAGCACCTTGGTGACGGCCACCGGCAGCTTCAGATGGGCGGCGACCTCCGCGACCGCGACGGGCACACTGCACCGCTCGAGTGCCTGCGCGTGCTCGGGGCCGAGGTAGCCGAGGGGGGTCGCCCCGGTGGCCATCACCTGCGACATCAGGTCGAGCGCGACGGTGGGACGGGTGCGGCCGTTGCTGACCGTGAACGGGCGCACCAGCCGCCCGGCCGCGTCGTCGAGCCAAGGCCCGTCACCGGCCGCCGCCACGCTCAAGGCCTCATCGCCGGGGATTCGACGGACTGCTGGCGGGGAGCGGTGACCAGGTACGGGCGGACGCTCTTGACCAGCATCGCCATCTCGTAGCCGAGGACGGCCGCGTCGGCCTCGCGGCCGGCGAGCACGGCCAGGCAGGTGCCGGAGCCGGCGGTGGTGACGAACAGCAGGCTCGAGTCGAGTTCGACCACGACCTGCCGGACGTCGCCGCCGTCGCCGAAGCGGACGCCGGCGCTGCGGCCGAGGGAGTACAGGCCGGAGGCCAGGGCGGCCATGTGGTCGGCGCTGTCCGGGTCGAGGCCGTGCACGGACTTCACGAGCCCGTCGCAGGACAGGAGCACCGCGGCGCTCGTGTGCGGTACGCGCTGCACGAGGCCGCTCATCAGCCAGTCGAGATCGGATACATGGGCGGTCGGCGCATCGCTCGCCATGGTGGATCGACTCCTTGAGGTACGAAGGTCTGCGGGAGCGCTGGGGGTGGGGGTGGAAACGGGCGTGGTCATCCGGCGGGTGGGCTCCCGTCGTGCCGGGTGGTGGTGTGGTCGGGCGGGACGCGGTCGCACCGTCCCGTGCGCCGCGCGCCTCGGATATGCGGGCCGCGTCCACGGTGGAGAGGGACTCGGTGTGCACCGGCTCCATGGGAATCGGGTCCCGGCGTGTGGGCTCCCCGTGTGTGGGTTCCCTGTGTGTGGGTTCCCTGTGTGTGGGCTCCCTGTGGAGCGGCGTCACGTGTGCCGACTCCATGCGTGCCGACTCCGTGTGCGTCGGCTCCGTGTCGCCCCACTCCATGTTCCCGGCCTCTATGTGCTGTTGGGCTTCGGCGAGGCTGATGCCACGCTGGAAGGCCGCCATCAGACCGGGATCGTGGCCGACGAGGAACTCGGAGTCCTGGCGCGGCGTGGGACCGTCGCGCAGCTGGGGTGCGATGTGTTCCTGGGCACGGCGGCGGGGCAGTTGGGGCTTGCCCATGGTGCCGCGCACCGTGCCGTTGCGCGGGGTGGGCGGGGCGGTCACGTTCTCCGCGAGGATGCGCCGGTCGTCGGGGCTGATGCCGGGCCTCGCCTCGGCCGGGTTGGGCCGCTCCCGATGGGCCCCGCGCACGGGCAGCGGCGCGGGCCGGCCACTCTGCGCGCTTCCGCCCGAGGACCGTTCGGCCTCCTGCTGATGCGCCCTGGACGCGGCGCCCGCGGTCTGCGGGACCGACGGCAACGCTTCGGACGCGGTACCCGACCCGGAGGGGAACCGGTACACGACCGAGGTCCCTGACGCAGCCTCCACGGCTGGGGACGACCCCCTCCTGGACGCCGCTCCGGCTCCGGACTCGGGCCCGCTCCCGGCTGAATCTCCAGCCCCGACCACAGGCTGTCCGAGCTGGCCGGTGCCCCCGGGCGCGCCCGCCTCCGCCCCCAGCAGCGCCTGCGGCACGACGAGCACCGCCTGCACTCCGCCGTAGATGTTGCTCTGGAGGCGGACGGTGATGCCGTGCCGCCGGGCCAGCTGCGAGACGACGAACAACCCGATGCGGCCGTCCGCGAGGAGCCGGGCGACGTTCACCTGGTCCGGGTCGGCGAGCAGGGCGTTCATCCGCGTCTGCTCCTCCAGGGGCATGCCCAGTCCACGGTCCTCGACCTCGACGGCGAGCCCGGAGGTGACGAGGTTGGCGCGCAGCAGCACCTGGGTGTGCGGGGCGGAGAACACCGTGGCGTTCTCGACGAGTTCGGCCAGCAGGTGGATGACGTCGGCCACGGCGTGTCCGCGCAGGGTGCCGTCGATCGGCGGCACGAGCTTGACCCGCGAGTACTGCTCGACCTCGGCGATGGCCGAGCGCAGCACCTCGGTCATGGAGACCGGGTTGCTCCACTGGCGGCGCGAGACGGCCCCGCCGAGCACGGCGAGGTTCTCGGCGTGGCGGCGGATGCGGGTGGCGAGGTGGTCGACGTGGAAGAGCCCCTTGAGCAGGTCGGGGTCCTCCATCTCGTTCTCGAGCTCGTCGAGGATGGAGATCTCGCGGTGCACGAGCGACTGCAGGCGCCGGGCGAGATTGACGAACACCTCGAGCTTCTGTTCGCTGCCCGCCTGGCTGGAGAGCTGGGAGGCCTGGACGACGGCGGTGACGGCGCCGTCGTGCGCACGGGTGAGGTCGGCGGCGAGGAGTTCGAAGTCGTCGGCGCCCTCGGCGGGGCCGCCGCGTGGACTGCTCTGCGGGCCGGGCTGCGGCGGTCCGTCGCCGCGGCGCAGCGTCTCGACCAGGGCGCGCAGGTCGGCCTCGCGCCGCGTGGTGGTGCGGCGCAGGACGCCGATGCGGTCGTGCACGGACCGGGCGACCCGGTTGGCGGCCACCGCGGCGACGACGATGCCGACGAGGGTCACCGAGACCGCCCCGGCGAGCACGGCCCACAGCATCAGCCCCGGCCGCGCGCCGGTGGACCGGACGGTGAAGAGGACGGCGGCACAGCCGCTGAGGGCGACGGCGATGGGCGGCAGCACGGCGATACGCAGCAGTTGGGGCCGTATGTGGGTCTCGGGCAGCGCGGGTGCGGTGCGGGCGGCCGGCCGCCCGTGCCGCCCGCCCTCACGGCGGTCTGCGCGTGCGGCCGGGGCGCGGAGGTGAGACATCGGTGTCCTCGTACTGGTCCGTCGGTCCTGGATGCCAGGGGGGCTTGCGGTGGCACGACCGGGCTCACGCGGCCGCTTGCGCGCGCCCCGAGCCGCCCGCCCGGCCTCGGCCGGCGCCCGCCCGGCACCGCCGCGTCCGGAGTCCGGGTGCTGCCCGGAACCGGAGGAGGCCACCACGGCGGCCCCCGTCCCGGTGTCGGTCGTGCGCGGGCAGCGGGAATCCCCCTCGCGTCGACTCCCTCGTCCGCCATGCGCCTGCACGTGCCGGTCCCCACTCCCTGTCCGCCTGTTTCCCGACGGACACTGACAGTAGTCGTCAGCGCATCATGTGCGGTGGGCAGTTGACAAACTCATACGGAAAGCGTCCCGCTCTGGTATGAGGTCTCGCACGACAGACCGATAACCCCCTGACATCTCCGGACGTGAACGACAACAGTCCGATCCGACCTGGTCAGAAGCGGTCACACAGATATGGCGAGGGCCGGGGAGCCTCTCGCTCCCCGGCCCTCGCCGTCGACCCTCCGCTCGCTCCGGCTCAGCCCGCCGGGAGCGTTTCGGGGTCCTCCGTACCCTTGTCCGCCTTGCCGCCACCGTCACTCAGCGTATCGGCCTGGGCCACGGCTGCCGCGCCCGACGTGGTCTTGATCGCGGCGTCGGCGAAGGCTTCGCCGGCCGGGAAGCCACCCGCCGGGGCGAGCGCCACCCCACGCCACCACGGCTCGGACGGGACGTTCTCGGCCGTGGGCTCGAAGGGCTCACCGGGGTGGGGCAGGGCGACACGGGCGCCCACGGCACGGGCGGCCGCGACCGTCCCCTCGCCGGGATCCGCCCACGGATGTGTCGCCAGGTTGAACGTGCCCCAGTGGATCGGCAGCATCGGGCCGTGCTCCGGTCCGCCCTGGAGGTCGAGGTGGGCGCGCATGCCCTCGTCGGGGGTCATGTGGATGTCGGGCCAGAAGTCGGAGTACGCGCCGATCTGGATCATCGTGGCGTCGAACGGCCCGTGCTCGGCGCCGATCTCCTTGAAGCCGTCGAAGTAGCCGGTGTCTCCGCTGTGGTAGATCCGGTGCTCCTCGCCGGCGACGACCCAGGAGGCCCACAGGGTGTGCTGGGTGTTGCGCAGCCCTCGGCCGCAGAAGTGCCGGGCCGGAGTGGCCGTCAGGGTGAGGCCGCCGATCTTCGTCGACTCGTGCCAGTCCAGTTCGTGCAGCCGGCCGGCGGACACGCCCCAGTGCTCCAGGTGCGCCCCGACGCCGAGCGGCACGGCGAACAGCGTGTCCGTGCCGGCCAGGGCCTTGATGGTGGGCATGTCCAGATGGTCGTAGTGGTCGTGCGAGATGACCACGACGTCGACCGGGCCGAGCGCGGCCAGCGGCAGCGGCACCGGGTGCAGCCGCTTCGGCCCGGCGAACGGGAACGGGAGCAGCGCTCGCCCCACACCGGGTCGAACAGCACGCGCCGGCCGTCGATCTCGGCGAGCACGCTGGAGTGCCCCATCCAGGTCAGCCGCAGCCCGGTGGCCGGGGGCCGGGCGATGTCGGCGAGGGTGGTGGCGTGCACCGGCACGGTGCCCTTCGGGGCACGGCGGGGCCGGGTCTCCTTGTCGAAGAAGACCTTGGCGAAGTCGAGGGTGGAGCCCGAGGGCCGGGTCCGCGCGGGACCTCCGGGGTTCTGGAAGACCCCATCCTTGAAGTGGGGCGATCTGCGGATGCGCGCCATGCGCTCACCGCTCGGGTCCGCGCCGAACGCCCCGGGCCGGAGCGCGCGGAGCCCGGAGCTCAGGGAACGGAAACCGGCCACGGTACCTCCAGGTGGAGTCGGTCAGGCTTTCCATTATGGTCGGCCCCTCCGACAACACCGGGGCCCAGGGGTCCCACGACGGTGATACTGAACGCACATTCAGTTATCACGGCGAAGGAGCCCGCATGGCCGGCCCCCTGCTGTCCCTCACCTGGACCGACCACATCACCGGGCGCCAGGGCTTCCTGGTCGTCGACCGGCTGGTGCGCGGTGTCGCCAGCGGCGGTCTGCGGATGCGCGCGGGCTGCACCCTGGACGAGGTCACCGGCCTGGCCCGCGGCATGACCATGAAGGAGGCCCTCCACTACGACCCCGCGAGCCGCTACGTCCCGCTGGGCGGCGCCAAGGGCGGCATCGACTGCGACCCGCACGACCCGGAGGCCTACCCGCTGCTGGTGCGGTACCTGCGCGCCATGCGGCCGCACATCGAGAGCTTCTGGACGACCGGCGAGGACCTCGGGCTCACCCAGGACCTGGTGGACCGGGCCGCGGCCGAGGCGGGCCTGGTCTCCTCCATCCAGGCCGTGTACCCGTTGCTGGACGACGAGGCCGAGGCCCGGCGGCGGCTGAGTGCCGCGTTCGCGGTCGAGGTGGACGGCATCGGCCTGGACGAGCTGGTCGGCGGCTGCGGTGTCGCCGAGGCGGCCCTCACGGCGCTGGATGGCGCTGGGGTGCCCCACGCGGGGACACGGGTCGCACTCCAGGGGCTGGGCACCATGGGCGGGGCCACCGCGCGCTTCCTCACGCGCGCGGGACTCACGGTCGTCGCCGTCGCCGACATCAAGGGCACGATCGCCAACCCGGCGGGGCTGGACGTCGAGGCGCTGCTCGCCGCGCGGGATGCCCACGGCACCGTGGACCGCTCCGCGCTGCGCCCCGGCGACCGCGAACTGCCGGGCGACGCCTGGCTGTCGGCCGACACGGACGTGCTGGTGCCGGCGGCCGTCTCGTACGCGATCGACGCCGGGAACCAGGAGCGGATCACCGCCCGCTGGGTCGTCGAGGCGGCCAACATGCCCGTACGACCGGAGGCGGAGCTGCTGCTCGCCACGCGCGGGGTGACCGTGCTGCCGGACGTCGTGGTCAACTCCGGGACGAACGCCTGGTGGTGGTGGACGCTGTTCGGGGACATCGGCGCCGACGCCGAGGAGGCGTTCGCGCACACGCGCCGCTCGATGCGCTCCCTGGTCGAGCGGATGCTGACCCGCGCACGGGCCGACGGCACGACACCGCGGGCCGCCGCCCACGCGCTCGTGGCGGACCGGCTGCCGGTCATAGCGGAACGGTTCGGCTGGTACCGCTGACGGACGTCCGGACAGCCCCGGGCCCTTTCCGGACCGGCCGAATACACCGGTCAAGAGGGTGCAGGGGCCTGTGTAGGGTGACGGCGTGGCGAGAGTCCGGTTGAGCGTGGCGGAGCGGCGCAGGGAGCTGCTGCGGGCCGCCGTCGAGCAGATCGAGGCCCGGGGTGTGGCGGCGGTCAGGATCGCCGACGTGGCCTCGGCGCTCGGTGTGAGCAACGCGCTGGTGCTCTACCACTTCTCGACCAAGGAGAAGCTGGTCGCCGCCGCGTTCCGGCACGCGGCCGAGGCCGACCTCGCCCATCTGCGCAGACTGCTCGGCCGCCGTACGTCGGCACTGCGCCGACTGCGGTCGGCCGTACGGTGGTACGCCCCGACCGGCCAGGCCAAGGGCTGGCGGCTGTGGATCGAGGGCTGGGCGGCGGCGCTGCGCGAGCCCGCGCTGCGGGAGGTCACCCAGGACCTCGACAGGCAGTGGAAGGCGGCCCTCGCCGAGGTCATCACGGAGGGCATGGCGGCCGGCGAATTCCACTGCCCCGACCCCCACGGCACGGCCCTGCGCCTCACCGCCCTCCTCGACGGCCTCGCCGTCCAGCTGACGTCCTACCCGGGCGCGGTGCCGCGGGCACGGGCCCAGGAGTGGGCCGAGGAAGCACTGGCCCGCGAACTTGGCCTGGAGCCGACGGCCTTGACCCGCCCCACCCCAAACGGCCGCCTATCCGCGACCGACGGTGCCGCCTGAGCTCGTTCCGGGTTTGCTGTGGAGGACCTCGCGGGCCTGCTCCGCGGCACGGATGAGGCTCTCCGCGACGAAGTCGACGAAGCGGGCGATGTTCTCCAGGCGGGTGGCGGCCGGGGTGTCGGGACCGAGGACGCCGACGCCCTGCCGTGCGGCCGCGGCCAGTTGGGCGCTGGACCGGGCGCTGGCGATCATCGACTGATAGAAGACGTCGTCGTCGACGGCGTAGCGCTCGCGGCGGCCCTCGCCGCGCTCCCGGCGGATGAGGCCCTGACTCTCCAGGAACGCGACCGCTTTCGACACGGACGCCGGGCTGACCTGAAGGTGCCGGACGAGTTCGGACGCGGTGAGGCTGCCCGCGTCGGTGGTGTAGAGGCAGGTCAGCACGCGGGACATCATCTTGGGCAGGCCCTGCTGCATGAGGAGGGTCGTGAACATCTCCTCGTACTCGCGCACGGCCTCGACGTCACGTCCGTGGGCCGGCGCAGGCGCCTGTGCCCCCCGGGGAGCGGCCTGCCTGCGCCGATGGGTCCGGCGCTCGGTGGCGCGGTGGGCCAGGTCGGCACGGTAGGCGGTCGGGCCGCCGTTGCGCATCACCTCACGCGTGATCGTCGAGGTCGGACGACCAAGACGCCTGGCGATCTCCGCGTAGGCGAGGCCGTCACCCAGCCCCTGCGCGATCTGCTGACGTTCCTGCTGGGTGAGCCTGCCTCCCGGCATAGCGAACTCCTTCGTGCTCCTTGATGCCGGCAGCATAGCGTTAATTCTCCACCCATTGCAACGATCGCCGCTTGCCCGTTGCATTGCTTCCAGTTCCATTGCAACGGTTACCAAGCTTCTACCTGCGTTGACAGCACTCGCACGCAACGACGATATTGCCGAAGTCGAGAACGCAACGTAGCTTTCCATCTGTCGAAACAACGAGCCGAAGGAGAGCACGATGACGGACCGCCCGGAGTTGCAGAAGGCCATTCAGGAGATCGTCGATTCCGGCTTCACCGGGGTGCAGTTGCGCGTGCACGACGAGCGAGGCGAGTGGGCCGGCAGCGCCGGCGTACGCGAGCTGGGCGAGAGCGCCGAGCCGCCGGTCGACGGACACTGCCGGATCGGCAGCAACACCAAGACCTTCATCGCGACCCTGGTGCTGCAACTCGTGGCCGAGGGCAGGATCGGGCTGGACACACCGGCGGACGACTACCTGCCCGAGTTCGGGCTGGACCGGCGCATCACGGTCCGGATGGTGCTCCAGCACACCAGCGGGGTGTTCAACTTCACCGGCGAGTTCTACGACGACGGGACGTTCGCACCGGGCATCCCCGTCTCGGGCAAGGAGTGGGTGGACAACCGGTTCAAGACCTACCGGCCGGAAGAGCTGGTACGGCTGGCGTTGTCCAAGCCTGCGCGTTTCGAGCCGGGGACGGACTGGAGTTACTCCAACACCAACTACGTGCTGGCCAAGCTGTTGATCGAGAAGGTCGCCGGCCGCCCGCTGGCCGATGAGATGCAGCGGCGGATCCTGGGGCCGCTCGGACTGTCGGGCACCGTGGCGCCGTACACCCAGCAGGAGGTTCCCGCGCCGCACGCCCACGCCTACTACCGGTACGAGGAGGACGGCCGGCAGAAGACGGTGGACGTCACCCGCCAGAACCCCTCCTGGATCTCCGGCGGCGGTGACATGATCTCGACCACCCAGGACCTGCACACGTTCATCTCCGCGCTCCTGGGCGGCAAGCTCCTGCCGGCCCCGCTGCTGGCCGAGATGTGCACGCCGCATCCCAAGGCGGGTTACGGCCTGGGGGTGTTCGTCCAGAACACGGACGACGGCGGCACGATCATCACCCACAACGGCGGCATCACCGGCCACGCGGCGCTGATGTACAGCAAGCCCGACGGCAGCAAGACCCTGACCGCCGCGCTGAACTACGTGGACGACGCAGCGATGTCCCTGGCCGAGCCGTTCCAGAAGGCGACACAGAGGCTCGTCGAGGAGGTGTTCGGCGGCAGTCGGACCGAGCAGGCCGCGTCGACGGACTGAGCCAGAACGCAGTGGGCCGAGGAGCAGCCGAGACGCGCCCGCACTCGCGCACGCACGGAGGGGACGTGTCGGGGGGTGTCCGCCCGCAGCGGTTGGCGCGTCAACGGGGAGTCAGTCGGTACGCAACCCCATCGCGCCGTCCCGAGGACGGACACCCCCCGGCGCGGCCCCGACCCACCACCACCGCGTATGCGCTACGCGCACGCCCACGCAGGGCGCAGTCACCGCACCCGATGCCCTCACGCCACCGAAGCGATCCGCATCCTGATGTCCTCCGGCGACAGCGCCCCCCTTGCCGTCACATGGA
>KE354089.1 GCA_000415505.1 Streptomyces afghaniensis 772 | reverse complement strand
GTTGCGGTCCTCGCCCTGCTCGTCCCAGGCCCGCTGCTCGGCCTCCACGGCCATGCGGTCCTCGGCGAACACCCGCTCGGTGAAGCGCCTGATGAACGGCCAGGCCACATGGAGGAGCCGGGGATCCCGGGCTTCTCGATCATGAGCAGGCCGAAGGCACGGCACGTGCGCTGCTCGGCGTCCTCGGGCACGTAGGCGGCCCAGAGGCGGAAGGCCGGGCGTTCGGCGTTCTCCGGGACCAGGTCGAGCGTCTGGTACGGGTACTCGGTGCGGATGGTCATGACGTCGGCGGTGCCGCCCCCGAGGCCCTCGGCGGCCAGCAGCCCGGCGCTGCGGTTGCGCCTTCCGCCGGTGTGGGTGAACAGGTACCTGGCCTCCACGGACCGCTCGTCGGCCTCGTATCCGAGCAGTTCGGGGTGGAGCCTGCCGACGACGCCCCGGTGGAGGAACTGGTGGTTCATGTCGAGGAGGTTCTCGTGCATGAACGAGTAGTGGCAGCGCACGGTCCGCGAGTACGTCATGGTCCGGTACCGGGGTGAGCCGAAGGCGGGCAGGTGCGGCAGCGGTGTGGCCGCCGCTCGCCGCGGGTCGCCCGGGAAGACGAAGACCAGGCCGTACGCCTCGCGCACCGGGTAGCCGCGCACGCCGCGGGGTGGCCGGCGGTCGCCCTTGGCCAGGTACGGGATCTGCGAGATGCGGCCGTCGCCGCGATAGGCCCAGGCGTGGTAGCGGCAGCGGAGCGTCTCGCCCTCCACGACGCCCATGCTCAACGGCACCTGCCGGTGGGCGCACCGGTCCTCCAGCGCGTGCACCTCGCCGCTCTTTCCCCGGAACAGGGCGATGCGCTCCCCCGCGAACGTGGCCGCCAGCACCCGCTCGGCGCGCACCCGCCGGGACAGCGCGACCGGATACCAGTGGTCCGGGTGCGCGCCCACCCTGCGCAGATCGGCCTCGGCGGGATCAGGGTCGGTGCGCTCCGAGGGCTCGGCGGCGAGGGCGGTGGCCCTGTCGGTCTCGGTCATACCTCTCCTCGCAGGGGGGACACGGCGCGGTCAGCCACCCTCACCCTGACCGCGGCCCCGTCCCGGTGCCCTGCCGGAGGGTCCGGACGGGTGAACGGCGCTCAGGCGCCGCGCAGCGGGTTGGGCAGCGGCAGGTAGCGCGCGTCCGCGCCGTCCGCCCCCGTCCAGCGGAGCAGCAGGTTCGTCTTGCCGGGGAGGGTGGGTGAGGCGAGCAGGGCGGGGATCTCGGGGACGTCGTGGCGGGCGAGTTCGCGGCGGGCGGCGGGCCAGGGGTCGAAGCCGGGGTGGCGTTCCGCGAGGGCGCCGGCGATCTCGCTGAGGTGATTGACGACCAGGCAGTACACGAGCCGCTCCCAGCCGGCTTCCCGCCCCACGTCCGGCAGCAGTTTGACGCCCTCGGCGTCCCGGTACAGCGCCTGCACGGGCATGCCGCCGGCGTCCACGGCGACCAGGGTGTTCTGCAGGTGCGCCTCGATGACGACACCGTGCCGGGCGAAGGCGGTCAGTGCCGGGGGCACCACCCGCGCCAGATACGCCGCCCACCAGGCCCCGGGGTCGGCGGCCCGGTCGAGCGGGCTGCCGTCGAAGCCCTCGACGAGACCGGCGGCGAGCAGCGGGGTCGCACCGGGCAGGAGACGGCCTCCGAAGCCGTCCCGGACGAGGACGGCCAGGGCCTCGAAGGCGAAGTCGGCGGTGCGGTACCCGCGGTCGCCGAGCCAGGCCGGGGGGCCTTCGAACGTGTCGAGGGCGGCGCACACGGCCGCGTCGGTCCGGCGCAGGGCGAGCAGGTCGTGACGCCACAGCCGGCGGATGTCGTTGGTGATGCGCACGTCCAGGCTGAACTTCAGGAAGAGGTCGTGCCCGGGCGCGTAGAGCGTGCGGATCGCGGCGGTCGGCCAGGTGTCGGAGGCGGTCGTGCCGAGCCGGACGAGTCTGCCGTCCGCGAAGGCGTCGGCGAACTCGGGGCCGGCCAGGTCGAGCTGCCAGGGGTGGGCGGGCAGCAGCCGGTAGCCGGGCGGGGCCGTGCCGAGGGCGTCGAGGGCCGAGGTGTCGCCCTCCTCGACGACGGTGTCCGCGCGCAGCCCGAGCAGGGTCAGCGGGAAGCGGGCGTACGCCTCGGGCGCGTAGGGCAGCCATCCGGCGGCGGGGCCGCCGCCGCGTGCCTTGGGGCCGGGTGGTGGGTGTGGCCGGTGAGGAGGCTCTGCTCGGAGCGCCGGTAGGGGTCGTCGGGCGGGGTGGCCCGGGCGCGGGCGGCCAGCAGCGCGGCCACGGCGTCCCGGCTGTCGATCATCTCGGCGGGCAGTTCGTGGTTGGACAGCCCGGTGTGCCGGCGCAGTTCCTCGGCAACGAGTTTGACCAGCTCGGTGTGGCCGATACGGTGCCAGCCGCCGGCCGTGCGGACCTCGGGCTGGGCGGGCCGCCGCGTGCCGCGCACGCGCAGCAGGCGGTCCACGCCGGGCAGGTGGTGCACCCGGTGCTCGACCGTCTCACTCACCGGCCGCGCCACCTCCCGCAGCAGGCAGTTCAGCAGCGGCACGGCGGCGTACGCGTCGGCCCGGTCGGCGAGGCCGCCGGTGACCGGGTCGTCCTGGGCGGAGACACCGTGTGCGGAGTCACCATGGGCACAGTCACCGTGGGCGGAGTCGTCGCCGTCGGGCGGGGGCATGAGGTCCACGCGTTCCACTCGTTCCCTGCGGTCCTTGAAGGATTTCCGGACTTCCGGGCGGAGATGATCAGTCTGCGTGTCGTCGTCATCCCGCCGTGACGCCCTATTCGTACCCGAGGAGCCCGCCCGTGCACCGTTCCCCCACCGCCGAGGCCGAGGTCGCCGACGAACTGGCCGTCGTGCGGCCCGGTCTCCTGCCGCGGTACGAGGCCGAACTGCCCGGTGCCCGGGCGGCCGTGCTGTCCCGTCTGTGGCGCGGTCTCGCCCACGACCCGCTGCCCTGGGTCACCCGCCGCGAGCAGGGACGGGACGGGCTGACCCTGCACCTGTCCGACGGCCGCCGGCTGCACGGCCCGCGGCCGGATCCGTACGCGACCGGCGCGTACGTCACCGTCGTACGGCTCGACGAGGCGGAGTACGACGATCCGGCCCGGCTGGTGACCGACCTCGCCGTACCGCACGCCGCGTCCTTCGCCGCCGAACTCGGGCACAGCGTCGCCTCGCTGGCGCTGTCGAGAGCGGGACAGGAGGGGCGCGCCACGGACGGGTGGCCGCAGAGCGACTGGGAGTGGGAGCAGCGGATCGTCGACGGGCATCCGTTCCATCCCACGTGCCGGTCCCGGCCCGGTTTCTCGGTGGCGGAGCAGCTCGCCTACGGGCCCGAGCACCGGCCGCTGGTGGAGCTGGGGCTGGTGCCGGTGCGGGCGGAGGAGTGCCTGGTGACGGGGGCGTGGCCGCGGGAGCTGCGGGACGGGGAGCGGGTGGTGCTGCCGGTGCACCCGTGGCAGGCGGCGCATGTGCTGAAGCGGGTGTGCGAGGAGCGGCGCGCCGGGCATCCCCTGATGGCGCTGCGGACGCTCGCGCTGCCCGGCGGGCCGCACGTCAAGACCTCGCTCAGTGCCCGGCTGACGTCCTCGGTGCGGGACATCTCGCTGGCCTCGGTCGCCGCGTCCGCGGTGCTGTCGGACTTCGCCGGGACGCCGGCGGCGCACACCGACGGCCTGCTGCACATGACCCGCACCCTGGGCGCGGCGGCGGCCGGCTCCCCCGACTTCGCGGCCGTCCTGCGGGAGCCGCCAAAGACGTACGCGACGTCCGGCGAACGGGTCCTGCCGGTGGCGGCACTCGCCACGACCGAGCTCCCCCGCTCCCCCGCCTGGCTGGCCGCCTTCGCACGCCTCGCCCTCACCGTCGGTCTGCGGCTGCTGGAGCTGGGCGTGGCCCTGGAGGCGCACGGCCAGAACCTCCTGGTGATCCTGTCGCCGGCGGGCGATCCGCTGCGGCTGGTCTACCGCGACCTGGCCGACATCCGCGTCAGCCCGGCCCGTCTCGCCCGGCACGGCATCACGGTGCCCGACCTGCCCGCCCGCATGGTCACGGACGACGAACGCACGCTGCGGCGCAAGCTGTTCGGCTCGCTGGTGGCGGGCGCGCTGGCCGGCACGGCGGGGTCGGGGGCGGTGCTCGCGCAGGCCCTGGAGACGGCCGTACGGGAGCTGCCCCGCACCCCGGACCTCGCGGCGCTGCGCGCGGAGCCCCTGCCCACGAAGGCGCTGACGCTGATGCGGCTCTCGCCGCAGGCGCCCGGCGACCAGTGGGCCGACCTGCCCAATCCCCTTGCCTGAGCCACGTTTTGGAGCACGGCACCCCTGATCAATAAGATCCGCCGATGATCACAAGAAAACGGCTGGCGGCGGGCGTCTGTGCCCTGCTCGCCGCGTTGACGGCCGGGCTCGCCTTCCCGGCCGGAGCGGCTGCCGGTGAACCCACCGGCCAGGACGCCCCCAAGGTCGACCTCGTCCTCGATGTCAGCGGCTCGATGCGGGCCCGCGACATCGACGGGCAGTCGCGGATGGCCGCCGCGAAGCAGGCGTTCAACGAGGTGCTCGACGCGACGCCGGAGGAGGTCGAGCTCGGCATCCGCACCCTCGGCGCCGACTATCCGGGCGACGACCGGAAGACGGGCTGCAAGGACACCGCGCAGCTCTACCCGGTCGGCCCGCTGGACCGCACCGAGGCCAAGACGGCCGTCGCCACGCTCAGCCCGACCGGCTGGACGCCGATCGGCCCGGCCCTGCTGAAGGCGGCCGACGACCTGGACGGCGGCAACGGCTCCAAGCGCATCGTGCTGATCAGCGACGGCGAGGACACCTGCGCCCCGCTCGACCCGTGCGAGGTGGCCCGCGAGATCGCCGCCAAGGGCATCGGCCTGACCATCGACACGCTGGGCCTGGTGCCGACGGCCAAGCTGAGCAGGCAGCTGAGCTGCATCGCCGAGGCCACCGGCGGCACGTACACCTCGGTGGAGCACCAGGACGAACTCACCGACCGGGTCAACCAGTTGGTGGACCGGGCGGCCGATCCGGTGGTGACGCCGGTACCGGTCAAGGGCGCCGAGGAGTGCACCGAGGCACCGGCGCTGGAGTCCGGGCTGTACACGGACCGGGAGGAGTTCGGACAGCAGCGCTGGTACCGGGTGGACGTGCTGCCGGGCCAGGAGCTGCGGGCCTCGGTGAGCGTGGCGGCCGACCGGGCCGTGAACCCCGGCTACGGGGTGCTGCTGCGGGCGGTCACGGTGCACGGCCGGGAGATCGTGCGCGGCGAGGCGGCGGGCGACGGCCGTACGGATGTGATCTCGACGGGGCTGAGGTACCCAGAGCCCGAGCGTGACGACGCCGACGGCGGCAAGCCGGCCGCGGAGACCGTGTGCCTGGCGGTCACCCACTCCTTCTCGCCGGCCTCCGGGGTGAAGACCACGCCCGGGCTGCCGCTGGAGCTGACGGTCGACGTCGTGGACGGCCCGAGCCAGGCGGGTGACGTGGCCTCCTTCGGCCTCGGCCGCGGCTGGTGGCTGCTCGGCGCGCTGATTCTCACCGGCTTCCTCGCCGGTCTCGTCTGGGGCTGGCTGTCGCGCTGGCGGGTCGCGGTCTGGAGGACCAACTGATGCGAACGATACGTGCGTTGAGCGCCGCGCTGCTGACCCTCGGACTGGCGGCCGCGCCGGCGGCGGCCGACCCGTGGCCGAGTGCGTCGCGGGACGGCGGTGCGGCGCCCAGGCAGGCGGGCACGTCCTTCCGTACGGCCACGGAGATCGAGCAGGGGCAGCGGGCCACGGCGAGCGGCTCCACGGGCGACTACCTGTACTGGTCGTTCCCCGCCGACACCGGACAGCGCCCCACGGTCAGGGCGACGGTGAAGCTGCCGGACACCCACGCCGCGCAGACCTGGCAGATCGACGTCTACGACGGCCTGCGCCGCCGCCAGGCCTGCCAGTACGGGGCGCAGACCCGCGCCGCGGCGGCGGACACGCCCTCCGTGGAGCTGGCCTGCGTGCTGCGCACGGTCCGCGCCTGGTCGGAGCCGTGGGCCAACGACCCGCTGCCCGGTACCTACTACATCCGCCTGACGGCGACCGGCGTCCCGACCTCCGACCTGGGCCTCCCGGTCGACGCAGAGGTCCGGGCCGACTCCAGGGACATCGGCGGCGCGGCGGCGGTGGACGGCTCACTAGCCGAGCCGCTGGTGCCGGGCATCGCGACGAAGTCCGAGGACCAGCAGGAGAACGCGGCGGTACTGGCGGGACTCCAGCCCCAGGACGGCTGGGCGTCCGGCCGGTGGTCGGACCGGTGGGTGTGGACGGGGATGGGCGGCGTGCTGGCCGCGCTGGCGGGTGTCGCCGGGTACGCGCTGACGCGCGGCGCGGGACGGCCGGTGCGGGTGCCGCCGAGCGCCTGACATGACATCAGGCCGAGTGCCTGATACTCGATCAGAAGGCCCGCATCACGCGGGCCTTCTCTCATGCCTCGCGGAGCGCCTTGGCGAGCGTGCCCTCGCCGCTCACCTCGACCCGGCCCTCCCGCACGGCCCGGGCCAGGCTCAGCTCCCCCGGCTGAGCGCCGTGCACGTGCCGGTGTCCAGGACCAGCCGGGCGTCCGGCTCCCCGGGAGCGGGCCCGTCCCCGTACACGGGCCCCTCCTCGGCACCGGCGCGCAGGTGGAACTGCCCTTCCTCCAGGCGGACTTCGACGAGCCCCTCCCCGTCCAGCAGGCGCAGCAGGGGCAGGGCGAACCAGTGCGCCCGTACCGCGTCCGTCGGCCGCCGCTCCCCGAGTTCCGCCTGGCCCCACGCTCCCAGCGCCTGGAGCACGGGCAGCAACTCCCGTCCCCGGGAGGTGAGTTCGTATACGTACGCCGCACCGGGCGGGGGCAGCCGGCGGCGGGTCGCGAGGCCGTCGCGCTCCATGTCCTTCAGCCGCGAGGCGAGTACGTCCGTGCTGACGCCGGGCAGGTCCGCGTGCAGGTCGGTGTAGCGGCGGGGACCGGCGAGGAGCTCCCGGACGATCAGGAGGGTCCAGCGGTCGCCGACGACGTCGAGGGCGCGTGCGGCGGAACAGTACTGGTCGTAGCTGCGGCGAGGTGGCATGCGACGCAGTCTAGACAAGTTGTTGGACTTTCCAAGCGGCTACTTGGTAAAACCAAGCAACACAGTCGGCGAGGGGAAGCAGCGCATGGAGTTCCGGCAGTCGAGCAAGCTGAGCGAGGTCTGTTACGAGATCCGCGGCCCGGTGATAGAGCACGCCAACGCGCTGGAGGAGGCGGGGCACAGTGTGCTGCGCCTGAACACCGGCAACCCCGCGCTCTTCGGGTTCGAGGCGCCGGAGGAGATCCTCCAGGACATGATCCGGATGCTTCCGCAGGCGCACGGTTACACCGACTCGCGCGGCGTCCTCTCCGCCCGCCGGGCGGTCGCCCAGCGCTACCAGACGCTGGGCCTGGAGGTCGGCGTCGACGACGTCTTCCTCGGCAACGGCGTGTCCGAGCTCGTCTCGATGGCGGTCCAGGCGCTGCTGGAGGACGGCGACGAGATCCTCATCCCCGCCCCGGACTTCCCCCTCTGGACGGCCGTGACGACCCTCGCGGGCGGCAAGGCGGTCCACTACCTCTGCGACGAGCAGGCCGACTGGTACCCGGACCTGGACGACATGGCGTCGAAGATCACGGACCGTACGAAGGCCGTGGTCATCATCAACCCCAACAACCCCACCGGCGCGGTCTACCCGAAGGAGATCGTCGAGGGCATCCTCGACCTCGCCCGGCGGCACGGCCTGATGGTGTTCGCCGACGAGATCTACGACCAGATCCTCTACGACGACGCCGTGCACCACTCGGCCGCCGCGCTCGCCCCCGACCTGGTGGTGCTCACCTTCTGCGGCCTGTCGAAGACGTACCGCGTGGCGGGCTTCCGCTCCGGCTGGCTGGTGGTGACGGGCCCGAGGCAGCACGCCAAGGACTACCTGGAGGGCCTCACGATGCTGGCCTCCATGCGGCTGTGCGCCAACGCGCCCGCCCAGTACGCCATCCAGGCCGCGCTCGGCGGGCGGCAGTCCATCCGCGACCTCACCCTGCCGGGCGGCCGGCTGCGCGAGCAGCGCGACGTGGCCTGGGAGAAGCTGAACGAGATCCCCGGCGTGACGTGCGTGAAGCCGAAGGGGGCGCTGTACGCGTTCCCGCGTCTCGACCCCAAGGTGCACAAGATCCACGACGACGAGAAGTTCGTCCTGGACCTGCTGCTGCGGGAGAAGATCCAGGTGGTCCAGGGCACCGGCTTCAACTGGCCCACCCCCGACCACTTCCGCATCCTGACTCTCCCCTACGCCGACGACCTGGAGGCGGCGATCGGGCGGATCGGGCGGTTCCTCGGCGGGTACCGGCAGTAGGCGCGATTGTCAGTGGCGGGTCGTAGCCTTCCAGCAGGTGGGGCGAGTGCCCCGGGGCCTGTCCCGTGCCGGAGAGGAGCGTGCCGTGACCCGACCGCCGACCGCCGCGCAGCGGCGGGTCATCGACGCCGCCGACCCGGTGACCGGCCGGCTGCGGGGCACGGAGGCACAGCTCGCGGCGCTGGTGAAGCGGGGGCTCGCCTTCCGGCATCCACGGCCACCGCACGATCACTTTCTGACGCCGG
>KE354088.1 GCA_000415505.1 Streptomyces afghaniensis 772 | reverse complement strand
GGAGGCGGCGCCGGAGACCGGGCCCGCCCGGCGCCGTGAGGTGCACAGCGCCTGGCAGGGGCTGCTGGAGCTGCGCCGGATGACCAACCCGGACGGCGCGGTGGAGCGGCCGTGCGGCTGGGAGCGTACGCATCTCGTGCAGGCCGCCGCACTCGCGCTGGAGGCGGCCGGACACCACCCGGCCGGGCGGGACGACGGGGGCTACCGGGTGCGGGAGACCCCGCAGCCGGAGGCCGTCGCCGTGTACGAGCCGGACGGCGAGGCGCTGCGGACCTGCGCGGCCACCCTGGAAGGGGCAGGCTGGCAGGTGAGCGAGCACCGCGAGCCGCGCACCGGGACCCGCTATCTCCTGGCCTCGCCCCGCCGGGCGTGATGAGCATGCCAAGATCGGTGGATCGTTGCGTGCGCCACGCGTGCCCGGTGTGAGAAGGGAAGCCATGAGCGAGCCGTTTTCCGTCCCGGTGACCGTCCGCGGTTACGAGACCGACGTGCAGGGTCACCTCAACCAGAGCGTGTACCTGAACTACGCGGAACACGCCCGCTGGTCGTTACTGCGGGCCGCGGGGATCAGCCAGTCCGCCCTCATCGGCAGCGGCGTGGGCCCGGTCGCCCTGGAGACCACCATCCGCTACAAGCGCGAGCTGCTCGCGGGCGACGAGGTCGAGGTGACCTGCGCCTTCGCCTGGGGTGAAGGCAAGACGTTCCGTATCGAGCAGACGGTCCGCAAGGCGGACGGCACGGTGGCGGCCGAGATCACGGCCGTCGGCGGTCTGATGGACCTGAAGGCCCGCAAGCTGGTCCCGGGCCCCCAGGAGCACTTCAGGAAACTGGCGTCGGACCCGGGCCTGTTCGGACTCTAGGCCGCTTTCTTCCAGACGGTCATGTCCACCATGAGGGAGGCGAGCTCCGGCAGCGCGGTCGACTTCGTCTGGACCACGAGCAGGGCGATGTCCCCGGAGGGGTGCTTGGCGCAGATCTGACTCCCTGCCGCCACCGAGGCCAGCGTCCAGCGGTGGCGGTCGGCAGCGCCGAGCATGAGCCGGCACTCGTCGAGGGAAACCGCCTCGTCGGTGAACATCTGCACGAAGACGCTGGTGTCGCTCTCCAGCTCGCAGCTGGGGTTCTCACAGTTGAAGCGGATGTCTCCCTTGCGGTCGTCGCGCCAGAGCGGCCTCTCGAAGCTGAGCGAGGTCTTCGCGTTCAGCAGCAGTGAGGCCTGCGTGGCGACCTGCGGTGACTTGGACGCGGCCGGGGACGGACTGGACGCTTCCGGAGCTCCTCCGCCCGCCTCCGCCTCCGCTCCCGACGCGGGCCCGGAGCCCGAGCGCGCCCCCGTCGACGACTCCGGCGCGGCCGACCGTCCGGACTTCTCCGGGCCGGGCGTCGACGGTGCGCCCGCCACCCAGTCGCCGAATCTGTTCCCCGCGTCCGCGACCATCCACGCCAGGCCGGTCAGCACCAGCGCCCCCGCCGTCACGGCCGCGGTCGTGATCAGGGCGGAGCGCCGTCTGCGCGCCCGTCTCTCCTCCGGTCCCTGCGGTCGTGTCTGCGGCTGCGTGACGACCAGCGGCTGCATGTGCACCCTGGTCGGATCGAGGGTCGCCGGGGAGGCCCAGGTGGCGTCGAGGTCCGCCGGGGAGGGGACCGTCACCTCCGGCCCCATGACGTCCCGCCAGACGGCCGGGCCCGCGCCCGCCTCGGCGTCCGCGCCCAGCCCCCGCCGGCACCACTCGACGATCTCCGCCAGACCCGGCCCGGTCCTCCGGGGCGGCGGCCAGGCACCGGGCGAAAAGCGGACGGAGCTGCTCGGGCAGCACGGACAGGTCGGGTTCGTCGTGCACGATCCGGTACAGCACACCGACCGCGGAGCCGTCCCCGTACAGCGGCCGGCCCAGCGCCGCGAAGGCCGCCGTCTGGCCCAGCGCGAAGACGTCGGTCGCCGCCGTGACCTCGCCGCCGGACGCCTGCTCGGGAGCCATGAAGTGCGGAGTGCCGACGGTGGCGCCCGTGGCGGTGTGCGAGGTGAAGTCGGAGGCCAGCGAGATGCCGAAGTCGATCACCCGCGGCCCGTCGGCGGCCAGCAGCACGTTCGACGGCTTGAGGTCCCGGTGCACGATGCCCGCGCCGTGGATGGCCTGCAGCGCCTCGGCCACCCCCGCCATCAGCCACAGCACCGCGGGCGCCGGCAGCGGTCCGCGCCGGGCCACGGCCTCCGTCAGGGACGGGCCGGGCACGTACAGCGTGGCCGCCCAGGGCGGTGTGCCGTCCGCGTCGGCGTCGATCAGCTCGGCCGTGTACGCGCCCCGGACCCGCCGGGCCGCCTCCACCTCCCGGCGGAACCGGCGCCGGAAGGCCGGGTCGTCGGCCAGCTCCGGGCGCACCACCTTGATCGCCACCGGCCGGCCGCCCTGCGTGTGCGACAGGTACACCCGGCCCATGCCGCCCGCGCCCAGCCGAGCCACCAGGCGATATCCGGCCACCATGGGCGGATCGTCCGCCTGCAACGGCCGGAACACCTCGGTCGCGTGGTTCATCGGTCCGTCTCCCCCTCGTCCCCTGTCCCCCCGGTCAACGGTGAGTTGACCGAGGCAGAAGCCTAAGCGGAGTTCGGAGCTGTTTTCGCCGATCTCACGGTGCTGCCGGGGCTCGGGGGACGCCCGTGATCTCCTCGCCCGCCTCCATCGGGTGGGTCACGTCGTGTGCGTCCCGGTCGCGTCGGCCCAGGTGGTTGAAGACCAAGTTCAGCAGGACCGCCGCGACGCAGCCCGTCGAGATGCCCGAGTCCAGTACGATCCGCGCCGTCTCCGGGAAGGCGTGGTAGAACTCCGGCGCCGTGATCGGGATGATGCCGACGGCCAGGGAGACGGCCACGATCAGGACGTTGTTGTCCTTCTCCAGGCCGGCCCGGACCAGGGTCTGAATGCCGCTGGCCGCGACCGAGCCGAACAGGACCACGCCCGCCCCGCCGAGCACCGGGCGCGGGACGACGGCGATCAGCGAGGCCGCCATCGGGCACAGGCCCATCAGCACCAGGAACCCGCCACCGGCAGCGACGACGTACCGGCTGCGGATCTTCGTCATGGCGACCAGGCCGATGTTCTGCGCGAAGGCGCTGCACATGAAGCCGTTGAAGAGCGGGCTGATCGCCGAGCCGAGAGTGTCGGCGCGCAGGCCGGCCGCGATGGTCTTCTCGTCGGCCGGGCGGTCGACGATCTCCCCCAGCGCCAGCATGTCGGCGGTCGACTCGGTCATCGACACCACCATCACCACGCACAGGGAGAGGATCGCGGCGAGCTGGAACTGCGGGGCGCCGAAGTGGAAGGGCGTGGGGAAGCCGATGACCGCCGCGTCCGCGACCGGGCCGAAGTCCGTGGCGCCGAACGGAATCGCGATGAGCGTGCCCGCGACCAGGCCGAGCAGCACCGCGATCTGCTTGACGAAGCCCCGGGTGAAGCGCCGCAGCAGCAGGACCACGACGAGGGTGCCGGCGGCCAGCCCCAGGTTGGTCGCCGAACCGTAGTCGTGCGCGGCCGGGTCGGGGCCCTGCGCCCAACCGAAGGCGACCGGGAGCAGGGAGATGCCGATCAGGGTGATGACCGTGCCCGTCACCACCGGTGGGAAGAAGCGGACCGCCTTGCAGAAGACGGGGGCGGCCAGGAAGCCGAGGAGTCCGGCGACGATCACCGCGCCGAAGATGACCGGCAGGGCGTCGGACTTGTCCTCGGTGGAGGCGACGATCGCGGTCATCGGGGCGACACCGGCGAAGGTGACGCCGTTGACGAACGGCAGCCGGGCGCCGATCTTCCAGATGCCGATGGTCTGCAGGAACGTGGCGAGGCCCGCAGTGAACAGGCAGGCGCCGGTGAGGAAGGTCAGGTCGGTGGCGGTCAGGCCGATGGCCGCGCCGACGATCAGAGGTGGGGCGACGACTCCCGCGTACATGGCGGCCACATGCTGCAGGCCGGTCGTCGCCATCTTGAGCGCGGGGAGTTTTTCGTCAACGGGGTGGTCGGCCACGGCGGCTTCCCTCCGGTCGGTTACACGGCTGCGTCGGATGACGGCCGTGGGTGTCAAGGAGGTGGTGCGGGTGGTCGTGCGGGACCGGACATGCGGCGGACGGGCAATGGCCGTTCCGGGGCGCACGCGTGCACGCGCGCCCCGGAGACGACCGCCGTGGACCCCGCTCGGGTCCGCGGCCACCGCCGGGAGCCGTCCCTCCCGGCCGGAGTCATCCGGGTGGTCAGCCCTGCGCGGCGATCCTCGCCAGCCGCCGGGCCTCGTCCCGCGTGGCGCGGGCGATGGCGTCCTCGTCGGCCGTGAGCAGCCGCCCGTCCTCGACGATCTGCCGGCCGCCCACGAAGGAGGCGGTGACCGGGGCCGCCGCGCCGAAGACCAGGGCGGTCACCGGGTCGGCGATGGAGGCGTGGGCGAGCGTGTCCAGCTTCCACAGCACCAGGTCGGCGAGCTTGCCCGGCTCCAGGGAGCCGGTCTCCGCCGCCCGGCCCAGCACCTGGGCGCCGCCGTAGGTGCCCAGGCGCAGCGCCTGGCGGGCGTTCAGGGCGGCCTCCTTGTGCGCACCGAGGCGGTTGATGAGGAGGGCGTTGCGCAGCTCGGTGTGGAGTTCGCCGGACTCGTTGGAGGCGGTGCCGTCGACGCCGAGGCCGACCGGGACGCCGGCCGCGAGCATGTCGGGGACGCGGGCGATGCCGGCGGCGAGGCGGGCGTTGGACGAGGGGCAGTGCGCGACGCCGGTCCGCGTGCGGGCGAAGGCGGCGATGTCGGAGTCGTTCATGTGGACGCAGTGCGCCATCCACACGTCCTCGCCGAGCCAGCCGGTGGACTCGAAGTAGTCGGTCGGGCCCATGCCGAACAGTTCATGGCAGAACTTCTCCTCCTCCACGGTCTCCGAACCGTGGGTGTGGAGCCGTACACCGAGACGGCGGGCCAGCTGGGCGCCGTCCCGCATCAGCTCGGTGGAGACGGAGAAGGGCGAGCAGGGCGCGACGGCGACCTGGGTCATCGAGTCGAACGAGGAGTCGTGGTGCTGCCGGACGGTGTCCTCGGTGGCGGCCAGCGCGCCGTCCAGGGTCTCGACGGCGAAGTCCGGGGGCAGGCCGCCGTCCTTCTCGCTGCGGTCCATGGAGCCGCGGGCGAGGGTGAAGCGGACGCCCATGTCGCGGGCGGCGGTGATGATCGCGCCGGACAGGTCGCCGGAGCCGTGCGGGAAGACGTAGTGGTGGTCCATGGCGGTGGTGACGCCGCCGCGGGCCATCATCGCGAGCGAGCCCTGGGCCGCCGCGCGCACCATCGGCTCGTCGATGCGGGCCCAGACGGGATACAGCGCGACCAGCCAGTCGAAGAGGTTGTGGTCCGTGGCCAGGCCCCGGGTGATCCACTGGTAGAAGTGGTGGTGGGTGTTGATCAGTCCGGGGGTGACGAGGTGACCGGAGGCGTCGATACGGCGTACGACGTTCTCCAGGCCCTCGGGGGCCTTGCCCGCGCCGAGCGACTCGATGCGGTTGCCGGCCAGGACGACATGCCCGGAGGCGTACTCGGTGTCGTCGGCGTCGACGGTCGCGATCGCACAGTTGTCGATGACGATGCGCTGGGCTGCTGCCATGGTTCGTCCTTTGCGCTGAGATGGAGGGGCACGGCAGGACCCGGGGAGTTTGAGTGCCGTGGCCGAGGAGAAGGGTTCCCCGGCCACGGGTGCCGAAAGAGGGAAGGCCGGAAGGGACGTCAGAGGTTGGTGAGGTCCACGGGGATCCTCGCCTCGCAGCCGTCGCGCAGGATCGTCGCCTCGATCAGGCCGTAGGGGCGGTCGGCCGCGAAGTACACCTCGTTGTCGTTCTTGAGCCCGAACGGCTCCAGGTCAACCAGGAAGTGGTGCTTGTTCGGGAGGGAGAAGCGGACCTCGTCGATCTCGCTGCGGTTGTTGATGATCCGCGCGCCCATCTGGTACAGCGTCTGCTGGAGCGAGAGCGAGTACGTCTCGGCGAAGGCCTGGAGCATGTGCTTCTTCGTCTGCTCGTAGGACTTCTCCCAGTGGGGCATGCGCTGGTCGTCGTCGGTCCAGTTGAACCGCCAGCGGCCGGCGACCTGGGTGGCCAGGATGCGGTCGTAGGCCTCCTTCAGCGTCGTG
Organism: Streptomyces afghaniensis 772; assembly: GCA_000415505.1. Lineage (GTDB taxonomy): Bacteria > Actinomycetota > Actinomycetes > Streptomycetales > Streptomycetaceae > Streptomyces > Streptomyces afghaniensis. The sequence continues at coordinate 6,832 of KE354088.1, read as the reverse complement.
TACTTGTCCTTGACGTAGCCCCAGAACTCGGAGTTGGTCGAGTTCATCACGACGAGGTCCTTCAGGCCCGAGATGACCTCCCACGACGAGCCGTCGTAGGTGATCTGGGTCAGCCGGACCTCCTGGCCCTTGCGCACGAAGGAGTGCTTGACCTCGTCGGCGCCGATGAACTGCGAGTTGGCGTCGGAGGCCTCGATCCGCTCCCAGGCGTACTCCTCGATGCGGATCCGGGCCGTCTTGATCGGCTCCTGCGAGGTCACGAAGTGCCGGGCGAGGTGGATGCCGAACTGCTCGGCGGACTCGATGCCGTGCTCCTTGGCGAACGCGTACACCGTGTTCTTGGTGGTGTCGGTGGGCAGGACGTTGGCGTTCGAGCCGGAGTAGTGGACCTCTTCCATGTCGCCGCTCAGCGACACGGAGACGTTCATGTCCTTGATGTGGTGGGTGGCGCCGTCCCGCGTGATCTTGACGACTCGGTTCTCGGCCTTGCCGTACTGGTTCTGTCCCAGAATGGTGGGCATGAGTAGCTAGCTCCCTCGGTATACGGAGTAGCCGAACGGGTTGAGCAGCAGCGGTACGTGGTAGTGCTCCCCGGGCGTCACGGCGAAGGTGATCGCCACCTCGGGGAAGAACACGGCACCGCTGTCCCGATTCGCGGGGGCGTCCTGCTGCGCATCGGCTTGCTTCTTCTCGAAGTACGGCTCCACCGCGAAGTCGAGCCGTACGTGGGTGGTGCCTTCCGGCAGCGCCGGCAGGTCCTTGCACCGCCCGTCCGCGTCGGTCGCGGAGCCGCCGAGCGCCTGCCAGTCGGCCTCGCGCCCCGAGCGGGCGAAGAGGTGGACGGCGACGCCCTCGGTGGGGCGGCCGACGGACGTGTCCAGGATGTGCGTGGACACGGATGCGGTGGCGGAGGTGCTCATGCTGCTGTCAGTCCTCTTCGACGAGTCGGGCCAGGCGGATGCGGTTGATCTTCCCCAGTTCGGTGCGGACGATCTCCCGCTCCCGCTCCGGCGTGTTGCCGATCCGTTCCCTGACCGCGTCGCGCATCTGCTCGCCGGTCCGGCCGGTGGCGCAGATCAGGAAGACATGACCGAACTTCTCCTGGTAGGCGAGGTTCAGCTCCAGCATCTCCGCCTTGAGCTCGTCGGAGGCGCCGGCCATGCCGCGCTGCTCCCGGGCCGAGGTGGGGTCGCCGGGCTTCGGGCGGCCGATGGGCGGGTGGCCGGCCATCGCCTCCGCGAGGTCCTCTGCCGTCAGCTCCGCCATGGCGGCGTCGCTCGCGGTGTACAGGGCCTCGGCGGTGGCGTAGGGGCGGGCGGCGAGCAGCCGCTTCGCCCACGCCGTGGAGGCGCAACGCTCATGGAGCGCGGTGTAGGCCGCGTGCTCCTCGAGAGCGTTGAACCGGGCCAGGCCCGGCGGCATGGAACTGGAAGTCACGGGAGCCTCCGTGGCCGGGTACGGCCTTCGTGCTGAACGGGCGTGCCGATAGCTAACGCCCTCCCACGACAACACGTCAACAGTTTGTTGAAAATTCCGTGTGACGAAACCCGGCGAGGCGGCGAAACCCGACGAGGGGGCGAAACCGGGCGGGCCCGGTCAGGCCCCCTTCTCGCGGTTGAGGTAGTTGTAGACGGTGAAGCGGCTGACGCCCAGGGCGCTCGCCACGGTCTCCACCCCGTGCCGTACGGAGAAGGCGCCACGCGCCTCGAGTATCCGCACGACCTCCTGCTTGGCCTTGCGGTCCAGGTCGGCCAGCGGCATGCCCTTGCGGCGCTCCATGGCGGCCAGGATGTGGTCGAGGGAGTCGGCGAGCTGCGGCAGCCGCACGGCGACGGCGTCGCGGCCCTCCCAGGACAGGACGACGTCGTCGGGACCGGCCTCGTCGGGCGGGATCATCTCGCCGCCCATGGCGTCGACCAGGGGCTTCACGGCCGCAATGAACGGCTCGTCCCCGGCGCCGCTCATGCCTCGTCCTCCTCGATCACGTTGACCTGGAGGGAGACCCGGGTGGCGCCCGCTTCCAGGGTCTTGCGGAGCAGCGCGTCCACGGCGGTGAGCACCGCATCGGCACCGCCCTCGGCGGTGTTGCCGAACGGGCCGACGTCCACGGCGTCCAGTTCGGCGGCCTCCACGACCTCGCGGGCGACCAGCGCGTGCGCGGGTGCCTCGTCGAGGTCGAAGGGCTCGGCGGTGAACTCCACTCTCAGTCGCATGCTGCCCCCAGAACCGTCGTGACCTGTGCGACCCTAGCCGACGCCGGGGCGGACCGGACCGCCCGCGCGAGCACTCCGTGTTCCGCGCGGGCACGCCTTCCCCGGCATACGGTCACGTTTCCCGCACATTCGCATTCACGCCCCTTGCTCTCCATCCTCCTGCACCGCCGGGAAGGCTGAAAAAAGCCGCTGCATTCCCCGCAGGGAAACACCGACAATTGGTCGGCATGACAGAGCGACGCATAAATGTGGGAAACGAACTCCCCCAGGTCTTCGGGCAACTCCGGGACATCCGGGACCTCGTCGAAAAGGCGGCCGTCGAAGCCGGGCTCGACATGCGGCTCATCGAACTCGTCAAGATCAGGGCGTCGCAGATCAACGGCTGCGCGTACTGCCTCGACCTGCACACGCGCGACGCCCGCCGGCTGGGCGAGGACGACCGCCGGCTGCATCTGGTGGCCGCCTGGTGGGAGACGGATCTGTACAGCCCCCAGGAGCGGGCCGCGCTCGCGCTCACCGAGACCATCAGCAAGCTGTCGCAGAGCCAGGACGTGCCCGACGACCTCTACGCGCAGGCGACCTCGGTGTTCACCAAGGAGCAGTACACGGCGGTCGTGTGGTCGATCAGCGTGATCAACACCTTCAACCGGCTGGCCGTCACCAGCCGCAAGCCCCTGCCCGCGCGCGTCGCCTGAGGACAGAGGAAGGTACTCCGTGACGAAACGACGCCTGCCGCGGCCCCGTGAGGTGGCCCAGCTCCTGCGTCCGAGGCCGTTCGTGCCGAACCCGACCGACCGCCGGCTGTCGACGGCGTACTCCATCCCCGATCTGCGCCGCCTCGCCCGCAGGCGGGCGCCCCGGGCGGTGTTCGACTACACCGACGGGGCGGCGGAGGGCGAGATCAGCCTGCGCCGGGCCCGGCGGACGTTCCGGGACATCGAGTTCCGTCCGCACGTGCTCCGCGGGGTGGCCGATCCGGACACCGGCACGGAGATCCTGGGCAAGCGGTCGGCGCTGCCGTTCGCCTTCGCCCCGACCGGGTTCACCCGCATGATGCACCACGAGGGCGAACGGGCCGTCGTCGCGGTCGCCGAGCAGGCCGGCATCCCGTACGCCCTGTCCACGATGGGGACGACATCGATCGAGGACGTCGCCCGGGCCGCGCCGGACGCGCGCAGGTGGTTCCAGCTGTACGTGTGGCACGACCGCGGGGCGGGCGCGGAGCTGATGCGGCGGGCCGAGGAGGCCGGGTACGACACGCTCCTGCTGACCGTGGACACCCCCGTCGGGCGGGTCCCGGCTGCGGGACCTGCGCAACGGCCTGACCATCCCGCCCCGGCTCTCGCTCAGCACGTTCCTGGACGGGGCGACCCATCCGTCCTGGTGGCTGAACCTGCTCACCACCGAGCCCCTCACCTTCGCGTCCCTCAGCTCCTGGGACGGCACGGTGGCCGAGCTGATCAACGCGATGTTCGACCCGGGGCTCGACTACGAGGACCTGGACTGGGTGCGGCAGAGCTGGCCCGGGAAGCTCGTGGTGAAGGGGATCCAGAGCACGGAGGACGCCCGGGACGTCGTCAAGCACGGCGCGGACGCGGTGCTGCTGTCCAACCACGGCGGCCGCCAGCTGGACCGGGCGCCGACCCCGCTGGAGCTGCTGCCGAGGGTCCGCGACGAGATCCAGGAGGAGGCGGAGATCTGGCTGGACGGCGGGATCCTGTCCGGCGCGGACATCGTCGCCGCGATCGCCCGCGGCGCCGACGCCTGCCTGATCGGCCGGGCCTATCTGTACGGCCTGATGGCGGGCGGCGAACGCGGTGTCCGCCGGGCGGTGGACATCCTGCGCACCGAGATCGTCCGCACCATGCAACTGCTGGGCGTACGGTCGACGGCCGAACTCCGCCCCGAGCACGTCACGCTGCGCTGACGCCGCAGGCGCTCAGGTGGTGAAGAGGATCACCGACACCGTGACGCCGATGGTCACCACCGTCCAGCGCAGGAGTTCCTCGTTCATCCAGCGGGACACCTTCGCGCCCAGGTAGCCGCCGATCAGGGCGGTCGGGGCGGCGACGAGTGCCAGGGCCCAGTCGACGGGGCCGAAGAGGGCGAAGATCAGCAGGGTGACCGTCGAGTTGACCAGGGAGAGCGCCGCCTTGAGCGCGTTGAGGCGGTGCAGGCTCTCGGACGTGGTCATGGCCAGCGACACCAGCATGATCACGCCGAGCGCGCCGGCGAAGTAGCCGCCGTACACCCCGGCGGCGGTCATGACCACCGCCAGGGGTACGACACGCTCGCGGCGCTCGTCGCCGGTGGCCGGGCTTGCCGCCCGTACCAGCTTCTTCACCTGCTTCTGGCCGGCCAGCAGCAGGCTCGCGAAGAGCACCAGGGCCGGTACGAACGTGTCGAAGCTCTTGCTGCTCGTGACCAGCAGCAGCACCGAGCCGGCCACCGTCCCGACGGCGGTGAGCACCGACAGCAGCACCATCCGGCCTCTCGGCTCGGACTTCAGCTCGGGTGCGAAACCGTAGACCTGCCCCGCGAATCCCGGCCAGTTGGCGACGGAATTCGTGACATTCGCGGCCTGCGTCGGAAGGCCGACTCCGACCAGTGCCGGAAAGAGCAGCAAGGAACCGCCACCGGCTATGGAGTTCACGGCACCGGACAGCAATCCGGCCACTGCGACGACCGCGAGAACGCCCCACTCCATCAGCAGAAAACCTCAATCCGAATGGCGGGCTGAAAAGTCCGGTCGATCTTGCTACAGGGCCGATACCGCCGCAAGAAGCCGATGGCCGCGGTGGGTTGTCGGCGATGGTCTTCGGCCACCGCGACGTTCGGCCACCGCGGCATCGGGTCCCGCCTTCCGCTTCAGGCGACCACCCCCAGGACCAGATCGGCCGCCTCCCGGGCGATGGCCGGGGCGAGCCGGTACCCGCAGCCGTTCGCGGCACCGGCGAACACCACGCGTCCCCCGTCGTCCACCGCGTCGACGACCGGTTCCCGGCCCGGGCTGTAGGCGTCGCAGAAGACGCGGCCCGACCCCGCGTGCTCGACGAGTGCGGGCGCCCAGGTGCGCAGCGTGCCGCGCGCCTCCTCCAGGTCCTCCGGGCTCAGGCCCCGGGCCACCGTCCCGGGGTCGACGTCCCACTCCGTGCGGGTGAAGCTGTACAGCCAGTGCCCCCGCTCGGGCAGCGGCAGCAGGAAGGCGTCGTCGTCCTGGAAGACGATCGCGCCGTCCGTCGGGGCCGGGCGCTGCTCGATGTGCAGGGCGACCACCTTCTTCACCGGGCCCCCGACGGCGCGGCGAACGGCGCCAGCGCCGGGTCGGCGGTCCACGGTCCGGGCGCCAGCACCACCCGGTCGGCGGTGAGCGTGTCGCCCGTGCTCAGCCGCAGCACCACACCACCGCTCCCCGGCTGCACGGCCGTGACGGCGACGCCCTCGCGGAAGTCGACGCGGGAGCGCAGATCCCGGGCGAGCGCGCAGGTCAGGTCGTGGACGACGGTGTGGTGTCCGCCGCTCACCCGCCAGACCGACGCGTCCGCCGGGATGCCGACGGCCGGGAGGTCCCGGTGCTCCGCCCGGACGGGCTCGGCCCCGGCGAGGTACGTCTCGCGGACCGCCCGGTCGTCGGCGGTGGCGGACACCACGGACACGGCCGTCGGGTGGATCGGCAGCGTGGGCCGCTCGTGCCTGAGCCGGTCGTAGTAGTCCTGGCTGTACCGGGTCATCGCGCGCAGCCGCTCGGTCGCGCCCCGCGGCAGGTGCAGGCCGGCCGAGCGGCGGCTGGCGCCGCTGCCGATCGCGTCCCGGTCCAGGACGGTGATCGTGGCGTGCGGTGCGCGCGCGGCCAGCTCCCGCGCCACGAGGCAGCCGATGATCCCGGCGCCCACCACGGCGATCCGGATTCCCGCCACGGGCGATCACGCTCCCTGCGGGAACTTGTCGACGGCCGGTTCCGAGGACCACCTCAGGAAGGAGTCGCACTGCTCCTCGGTCTTGACGCCCAGCATCCGGTCGAGGATCCGGCGGCTGCGCCAGGCGATCAGGCTGAGGTTGGGATCGGCCAGGCCGCGCTGCCGGCGGACGCCGTTCTGGACGAAGATGCCGTGGTCGGGCGGTCCGTCCCAGCACGCGGCGAAGTCCCGGTCGACACGGATCTCCTCGTCCTCCCACTCCAGCCGGCCGGCGAGCGGCGCCAGCATGTCCGGGCGGGCCGGCCGGAATCCGGTCGCCCAGACGACGACGTCCGCGGTGAGCCGTTCGACGGCACGCGGCCGGTTCCCCGGCTCCAGGGTGAGTTCCCAGGCGCCGTCGCCGCCGCTCACCTCGGTGACGGTGCGGTCCGGGTACAGCGCGATGAGCTTCTGGTCGCCCTCCACGAAGTGGCGGGTGTAGCAGCGCTGGTAGATCTCCTTGAGGGTGGCGGGCGAGACACCGTCGCTGGCCAGGAGCTGCCGGTCGTTGAACGCCTCGCGCTGGGCGCGGTCGAGCGAGAAGAAGTGGTCGGAGAAGGAGGGCGTGAAGTAGTCGTTGGTGAACGGCGAGTCGTCGATGGGGAAGAAGTTGTCGCGCCGGGATATCCACGCCACATGGGCCGGGCGCTCCCCCTCCGGGCG
>KE354087.1 GCA_000415505.1 Streptomyces afghaniensis 772 | reverse complement strand
CGCCGAGCTGAACCGCCGAGACCTTCGGCCCTGTTCGACGGGCTGCGCGAGGCCGGGGTGGACACGACGCTGACCCGGCCCGGGATGGTGCACGCCTTCCTGTCGCCGGCCGAGGCCCGGCACCACCTCGCGCTCCAGCGGGAGATGGCGGACGGGCACTACCCCGTGCCCGACGACATCGTCACGGGCACCGAGGCGCACCTGCTGGACGAGGCGCTGTCACCGGCCGTGCGCGCGGCCTATCTGGTGGCGGGGGAGGGGGTCGTCGACCCGGAGGCGTTCGCCCGTGCCCTGGGCGAGGCACTGGCCGCCGCGGGTGTGAAGATCCACGAGAACGCCGAGGTCACCGGGTTCCGGACGGCAGGGGGCCGGGTCACCGCGCTGCGCACCGCCGACACCGAACTGCCCTGTTCGGCGGTCGTCGTCGCCGCCGGCATGCGCTCGCCGGATCTGCTCGGGTTCCTGGGGCACCGTCTGCCGCTCCAGGCGGGCAAGGGCTACAGCTTCTCCGTGGACCTGGATCCGGCGCCCCGGCACACGCTGTACTTCGGCGAGCGCCGGGCCGTCGCCTCGCCGATCGGCGGCACCACGCGGATCGGCGGCACGATGGAGCTCAGCGGCAACAACAACCGCCTCGACTGGCGCCGCGTCGTCGCGGTCGCCCTCGCGAGCCGGCACTACCTGGGCCGCTGGTTCGACGACCCGGACGACCTGGTCGGTCTGATCAGGGACCCCTGGGTGGGCGGGCGGCCGTTCCTCCCCGACGGGCTCCCGGTGATCGACCGCGTCCCGGGGCACGACAACGCCTTCGCGGCGACCGGCCACGGCATGCTGGGGGTCACCCTGGGTCCGGTCACCGGGCACCGGCTCGCCGAGTACGTCGTCACCGGGCGCCGGCCCGAGGCCCTCGTGCCCTTCGGCTTCGACCGGCTGCGGAGCTGAGCGCGACGCGGTCTGGTGGGCGGGGTTTTTGTCGGTGTACGGTCATCCGTGCCCGGTCCGTGCACCTGCCTCGTCCCCCCGGAGGACAGTCATGCCGTTGCCCTGGTTACGGATCCTGGTCGCGTCGACGGCGGCGATGGCGCTGGCCGGCCCGCCCGCGGGCGCCACCGCCGCCCCGCCGGACGAGGACGCCGTCCGCGCGAGCGTGCACACCGCCGGGCGGGTCAAGGACGCCGGGGACGTGCTCCAGTACAGCTGGCCCGGCGTGTACTTCGAGGGCCGCTTCCGCGGCACCGGCATCGGCGTCGTGCTCGACGACCCGGCCGCCGACTACGACGTCCAGATCGACGGAACGACCGTCGCGACCCTCGTCACACCGGGCCGGACCACCCACTGGATCAACGGCCTGCGCGACGGCGTGCACACCGTCCGGCTCGTCAAACGCAACGACACCCCCTGGAGCACCAGCTCGTTCGGCGGCTTCGTCGCCGCGCCCGGCGGCGCCGTCCTCACCAGGCCGGCCGCGCGCAGCCGCCAGATCGAGTTCATCGGCGACTCCCTCACGGTGGGCTACGGCAACCTCTCGACCTCCCGCGACTGCACCGGCGAGCAGCTCAAGCGCACCACCAACTCCGACGTGAGCTACGGCGCCCTCACCGCCCGGCGGTTGCGCGCCGACTACCAGATCAACGCGTACTCGGGCCTGGGGATGGTCCGCAACTACAACGGCGGGACGCCGGAGGTGAACTACCGCAGCTTCTACGACCGCGCGCTGCTGAACGTGCCCGGCGACGTCTGGCAGAACCCGGGCACCTGGCGGCCGCAACTGGTGGTGGTCCACCTCGGCACCAACGACTTCTCGACCCCAGTCAACCCGGGCGAGCCGTGGACCGACGAGAGCCTCGCCGCCGCCTACCGGAGCGCCTACAGCGGCTTCCTCCAGAAGCTGCGGACGCGCTACGGGCCGGGGACGACCATCCTGGCCGTCGGCGCCGGCCCGTTCGCCGGACACGTCCAGCAGGTGGTCGAGGAACGCACGGGCGCGGGCGACCGCCGGGTCCGCTACTGGCGCCTCGACGACACCGGCCTGGACTTCCTCGGCTGCCACTGGCACTACTCGGCCCGCGACGACCGGCTGCTGGCCGACCGTCTCACCTCGTTCATCACCGACCTGCCGATACGGTGGTGACATGTCGTAGCCGGTTCCGCCCGCAGCGCGTAACGTGACGAACCATGAAGATCTCCATCCGGGGGGACGGCTCGTCATGAGAATCCTCATCAGCGCCGACATGGAGGGCGCCACCGGCGTCACCTGGCCCGACGACGTGCTGCCGGGCGCCTCGCAGTGGGAGCGCTGCCGTTCGCTCTTCACCTCGGACGTCAACGCCGCCGTGCTCGGCTTCTACGACGGCGGCGCAGACGAGGTGATCGTCAACGAGGCGCACTGGACCATGCGCAATCTGCTGCTGGAGCAGCTGGACGAGCGGGCCCAGCTGCTCACCGGGCGGCACAAGGCGCTGTCCATGGTGGAGGGCGTGCAGCACGGCGACGTGGACGGCATCGCCTTCGTCGGCTACCACGCGGGCGCCGGCATGGAGGGCGTCCTCGCGCACACCTACCTGGCGAACCAGATCACGGGCGTGTGGCTGAACGACGTACCTGCCAGCGAAGGGCTGCTCAACGCCCATGTCGTCGCCGAGTTCGGAGTGCCGGTCGTGCTGGTCACCGGGGACGACGTCGCCTGCGAGGACGCGCTCGGGTACGCGCCCGAGGCGCTGAAGGTCGCCGTGAAGGACCACGTCTCGCGGTACGCGGCGGTGTGCCGGACGCCCGCCAGGACCGCGGCCGACATCAGGGCGGCCGCCAAGGAGGCGGCCTCACTGGCCGTGCGTCACGAACCCGTGCGCGGCGGCCCGTTCACCGTCGCCGTCGAGTTCGACGCCGAGCACCTGGCCATGGCCGCCACCGTCGTGCCGGGTGTGGAGCGGATCGGGCAGCGGAAGGTGGCGTACACGAGCGAGACCATGTACCAGGGCATCCGCGCCTTCAAGGCGGTCACCACGATCGTCTCGGCCGCGGTGGAGGAGCAGTATGGCTGAGCAGCCGGACGGGCAGGCGCTGGACGAGGTCGTGACGTTCACGTCCGACCTGATCCGGATCGACACCACCAACCGGGGCGGGGGCGACTGCCAGGAACGGCCCGCCGCCGAGTACGCCGCCGCGCGGCTCGCCGAGGCCGGCATCGAGCCGACGCTCCTGGAGCGCACCAAGGGCCGCACCAACGTCGTCGCCCGCATCGAGGGCACCGACCCCTCGGCCGACGCGCTGCTGCTCCACGGCCATCTGGACGTCGTACCCGCCGCGGCCGCCGACTGGGGCGTGCACCCGTTCTCCGGGGAGATCCGCGACGGAGTCGTCTGGGGACGCGGCGCCGTCGACATGAAGAACATGGACGCGATGATCCTCGCCGTGCTCCGCGCCTGGGCACGCCAGGGCGTCCGTCCCCGGCGGGACATCGTCGTCGCGTTCACCGCCGACGAGGAGGCCAGCGCCGAGGACGGCTCCGGGTTCCTCGCCGACCGGCACGCCGCGCTGTTCGAGGGCTGCACCGAGGGCGTCAGCGAGTCGGGCGCCTTCACCTTCCACGACGGCGCCGGACGGCAGATCTACCCCGTCTCGGCCGGTGAACGGGGCACCGCCTGGCTGAAGCTCACCGCGCGCGGCCGGGCCGGGCACGGCTCCAAGGTGAACACGGACAACGCGGTCACCCGCCTCGCCGCCGCGATCACCCGGATCGGCGAGCACGAGTGGCCGCCGCGGCTGACCCCGACCGTGCGCGCCGCGCTCACCGAGCTCGCCGCGCTGTACGGCATCGAGCCCGACCTGACCGACGTGGACCGGCTGCTCGACAAGCTCGGACCGGCCGCCGGGCTCGTCGAGTCGACCATCCGCAACAGCGCCAACCCGACCATGCTGGACGCCGGTTACAAGATCAACGTGATTCCCGGGGAGGCCGTGGCACACGTGGACGGCCGGTATCTGCCCGGCGGGGAGGACGAGTTCCGCGACACCCTCGACCGGCTCACCGGGCCGGACGTGGAGTGGGAGTTCCATCACCACGAGGTGGCCCTGCAGGCGCCGGTGGACTCGGCGACGTTCGCCCGGATGCGGGCCGCCGTCGAGGAGTTCGCCCCGGAGGGGCACGTGGTGCCGTACTGCATGTCCGGCGGCACGGACGCCAAGCAGTTCTCCCGCCTCGGCATCACCGGCTACGGCTTCACACCGCTGAAGCTGCCGGAGGGCTACGACTACGGCGCCATGTTCCACGGCGTCGACGAGCGGGTCCCGGTCGAGGCGCTGCACTTCGGCGTCCGCGTGCTCGACCGGTTCCTGCGGACGGCCTAGGGGAGTGGGGAAGACGGTGCGGACGCTGGCGTACGGGTCGTGGCCCTCGCCCATCGACGCGGCCCTGGCCGCCGCGCACGACGGGCACCCGGAGTACGTGGGGTTCGTCGGCGACGAGGTGTGGTGGACCGAGCCCCGCCCCGCCGAGGCGGGCAGGCGCACCCTGGTGCGGCGGCATGCCGACGGACGGGAGGAGTCGGTGCTGCCCGCGCCGTGGAATGTGCGCAGCCGGGTCATCGAGTACGGCGGACATCCCTGGGCCGCCCTCCCGGGGGAGGACTGCCCGCTGGTGGTGTTCGTGAACTTCGCCGACCAGCGGCTGTACCGATATGAGCCGGGTGGCGAGCCGCGTCCGCTCACGCCCGTGTCCGACGTGGGCGCGGGACTGCGCTGGGCCGAGCCGCGACTGCGGCCCGAGCGGGGCGAGGTGTGGTGCGTGCTGGAGGAGTTCACCGGCCCCGGGCCCACCGATGTGCGCCGCGTCCTGGCGGCCGTACCGCTGGACGGCTCCGCCGCCCGGGACCGGGATGCCGTACGCGAACTCACCGACGACCGGAGCCGGTTCGTGACCGGAGCGCGCCTGTCTCCCGACGGGCGGCGGGCGGCCTGGCTCGCCTGGGACCATCCGCGCATGCCGTGGGACGGCACCGAACTGCTCCTCGCCGACGTCGGCCCCGACGGCACCCTGCACGGCGCCAGGACCGTGGCGGGCGGGCCCGGCGAGTCCGTCGCGCAGGCCGACTTCACCCACGACGGGCGCCTGCTGTACGCGAGCGACCGCAGCGGCTGGTGGAACCTCTACCTCGACGGGGACCCTCTGTGCCCACGCGAGGAGGAGTTCGGCGGGGCGCTGTGGAAACTGGGCATGCGATGGTTCGCGCCGCTCGACAGCGGCCTGATCGCCGTCGTGCACGGCCGGGGCGCCACGGCCCTCGGCATCCTGGACCCGGAGACCGGTGAGGTCGTCGACGCGGCCGGGCCCTGGACCGAGTTCGCCGCCACCCTCGCGGCGCACGGCGAGCGGGTCGTCGCCGTCGGGGCCAGCCCGCGCAGCGCGTACGAGGTGGTCGAGCTGGACGCCCGTACCGGCCACGCCCGCGTCGTCGGCGCCGAGCACGACGACGCCGTGGACCCCGCGTACTACCCCGAGCCGCAGATCCGCACCTTCACCGGTCCGGACGGACGCGACATCCACGCCCACATCTACCCGCCGCACCACCCCGGCCGCGTCGCCCCCGCCGACGAGCTGCCGCCGTACGTCGTCTGGGCGCACGGCGGGCCCACCAGCCGCGCGCCGCTCGTACTCGACCTGGAGATCGCCTACTTCACCTCGCGCGGCATCGGCGTCGCCGAGGTCGACTACGGCGGCTCCACCGGATACGGCCGCGCGTACCGCGAACGGCTGCGCGAGCAGTGGGGCGTGGTCGACGTCGAGGACTGCGCGGCCGTCGCCCTGGCCCTCGCCGACGAGGGCACCGCCGACCGCGACCGGCTCGCCGTCCGGGGCGGCAGCGCGGGCGGCTGGACCGCGGCCGCCTCGCTCACCACGACCGACGTCTACGCCTGCGGCACGATCAAGTACCCCATCCTCGACCTCACCGGCTGGGGCACAGGCGAGACCCACGACTTCGAGTCGCGGTACCTGGAGAGCCTGATCGGGCCGCTCGCCGACGTACCCGCGCGCTACACGGAACGCTCGCCCGCCACCCACGCCGACCGCCTCCACGTGCCGTTCCTGCTGCTCCAGGGCCTGGACGACGTGATCTGCCCGCCCGTCCAGTGCGAGCGGTTCCTGGCCCGGCTCGGCAACCGGCCGGTGCCGCACGCCTACCTCGCCTTCGAGGGGGAGGGACACGGGTTCCGGCGGGCGGAGACCATGGTGCGCGCCCTGGAAGCCGAACTCTCCCTGTACGCCCAGGTGTTCGGGCTGCACCCGCCCGGCGTCCCGACCCTGGAGCTCAAGAAGTGAGACCTCTGCTGCGACCACCCCGACTGCGCCCCGGCGCCCGCGTGGCCGTCGTCGCGCCCAGCGGACCCGTGCCCGAGGAGCGGCTCCAGGCCGGTCTCGACGTCCTGCGCGGCTGGGACCTCGACCCCGTGGTGGCGCCCCATGTGCTCGGCCGTCACCGGGAGTTCGACTATCTGGCCGGCACGGACGCCCAGCGGGCCGCCGACCTCCAGAACGCCTGGTGCGACCCGGCCGTCGCCGCCGTGCTGTGCGCCCGGGGCGGATACGGGGCGCAGCGCATGGCGGACCTGCTCGACTGGGACGCGATGCGGGCGGCGGGCCCGAAGGTGTTCGCCGGGTTCAGCGACATCACCGTCCTGCACCAGGCGTTCGCCACCCGCCTGGGACTGGTCACCCTGTACGGCCCGGCGGCGGCCGGTGTCGACTTCCTCAAGAACGCCCGCGCGCAGGAACACCTGCGGGCCACCCTCTTCGAGCCCGAGTCCGTGCGGACCGTCACCGCGGTGCCCACGGGCGGCACCGCGCTGGTGCCCGGACGGGCCCGGGGCGTCACCCTGGGCGGCTGCCTCAGCCTGCTCGCGAGCGACCTCGGCACCCCGCACGCCCTCGCCGGCGCCCGGGGCGGGCTGCTGCTGATCGAGGACGTGGGCGAGCGCCCGTACCGCGTCGACCGGTATCTGACCCAACTCCTGCGCGCCGGCTGGCTGGACGGGGTCGCCGGGATCGTGCTCGGCTCCTGGGCGGCGTGCGGCCCGTACGAGGAACTGCGCGCGGTGCTCGCCGACCGGCTCGGCGGCCTCGGCGTCCCGGTCGTGGAGGAGTTCGGATTCGGGCACGGCGAGGGCGCGCTGACGATGCCCCTCGGCGTTCCGGCCGAACTGGACGCCGGCATAGGCACGTTGACGTTCGACGCGCCGGTCCTGAGCTGAGTCCGCCGCTACTGAAACCCTGTCAAGAAACCCTCGTTTCGGTGATTGACGCCCCCTGACACGTGTCACAACATGACTACCGACCAGTACCTACTGGTCGGTATCCGGGTTGTCCATGTTGTCGTCGTTGCCGTCGCCCCTCACCGTGGAGGTCCGTGTGTCCCGACGCGTGCCCAGATCCCGCGCACCCCTCGCTCTCGCTCTGGGCGCCGCCCTGGCAGCCCCCCTCGTCCTCACCCCACCCGCATCCGCGGCCGACCCCTACACCGTCACCCCGCTGAAGTTCACCGTCCAGGCCGGCGGCCGCTCCTGCACCGTCGATGCCGACCTGTACCGTCCCGCGGGCGTGGACCGGGGCCACCCGGCACCCGCCGTGCTCGGCACGAACGGCTTCGGCGGCAGCAAGTCGGACGGTTCGACGGACGCCATCGGCAAGGCCTTCGCCCAGCGCGGCTACGTCTCCCTCGTCTACTCCGGGCTCGGCTTCGGCCGCAGCGGCTGCCTCGTCTCCCTCGACGACCCGGACATCGACGGCGCCGCCGCCTCGCAGCTCGTCGACTTCCTGGGCGGCAAACGCGCCGCCGACGACGGCAGCACCGCCGACTTCGTCACCCTCGACGCCCCCGGCGACCCGCGCGTCGGCATGATCGGCGGCTCCTACGGCGGCGCCGTCCAGCTCGCGACGGCCTCCGTCGACCACCGCCTGGACGCACTCGTCCCGATGATCACCTGGCACGACCTGGCCTATTCGCTGGACCCCAACAACGCCGTCGGCGCCCCGTCCGTGCCCGGCGCATTCAAGTGGCAGTGGACCAACGGGTTCTACCTCATCGGCGAAGGCCAGCCGCTGCTCCAGCCCAGCCTCGATCCCTCCCGCATCAACAACCTGGCCTGCCTGCACTTCGTCACCCGGGCCTGCCGGACCATCCACACCCTGAACTCCGGCAGGTACCCCGCCGGCCGGACCGCCGAGCTGCTCGCCTTCGCCCGCCGCGTCTCCCCGGTGTCGTACCTGCACCGCGTCAAGGCGCCCACCCTGCTGGTCCAGGGACAGGCCGACACCCTCTTCAACCTCAACGAGGCCACGGCGACGTACCGCACGCTCCGGGCCCAGGGCACCCCCGTGAAGATGATCTGGCAGTCCTGGGGCCACAGCGGTGGGCTCACCGGCCCGGCCACCGGTGAACTCGACCTGTCCCGGGGCAACCTGGAGACCAGCTACGTCGGCCGGCGCGTCCTCGCCTGGTTCGACCGCCACCTGCGCAAGCAGACGCACACCGACACCGGACCGGCCTTCGCCTACCACCGCGACTGGGTGACCGACCCGAACCGCACCTACGCCACCGCCGACCACGTCCCCGCGCTCAACCGCACGCTGTACCTCTCCGGGGACGGCAAGCTCGTCGACAACCGCAACAAGGTGGCCCGCGGCACTCGCGGTTACGCCAACTGGATGATCCCCACGAGCCATTCGGAGAGCTCACTGGCCGGACTCATCGGGCTGCAGGACCCACCCCCACACGATACGAAGGGCACCTACCTCGACTGGACCAGCAAACCGCTGGAACGCCCCCTCGACGTCGTCGGCGCGCCCCGGGCCACGCTCAAGGTGCACTCCCCGAAGGCCGAGCGCACGCAGAACTCCGGCGACGCGGCCGACAAGCTCGTCCTCTTCGCCAAGATCTACGACGTCGCCCCCGACGGCACCCGCACCCTCGTGCGCCGCCTGGTCGCGCCGGTCCGGGTACCGGACGTGACGAAGAGCTTCACCGTCACCCTGCCCGGCATCGTGCACCGGTACGAGGCCGGGCACCGGCTGCGGTTCGTGATCGCGGCGAGCGACGACGCCTACTTCGGCAACCGGGGGATCAAGCCGGTGACCGTGGTCAGCGGACCGCGCGAGCCCGGCGTGCTCCGGCTGCCGGTCGTCGGGTCCTGAAAGACACGGCCGGCGCGGTTACTGTGGCGGGGTGCCGCACAACGCATCCCGCTACCTCGCCGAAGGCCCCCGGGTGGGCATACGCCACTTCACCCACGAGGACGGCGCCGAGTTCACCGCCCGCGCCCGGGAGAGCAAGGACCTGCACCAGCCGTGGCTCTTCCCGCCCGACAGCGCACCGGCGTACACCGCGTACGCGGCCCGGCTGATCGAGGACCCCTCCAAGGCCGGCTTCCTGGTCTGCGAGAAGGGCGACGGGTCCATCGCCGGGTTCATCAACATCAACAACATCGTCGAGGGCGGCTTCCAGTCCGGGACGCTGGGCTACGGCGCCTTCGCGCACGCCGCCGGGCGGGGGCTGATGAGCGAAGGGCTGGACCTCGTGGTGCGGTACGCGTTCGGCCCGATGCGGCTGCACCGGCTGGAGATCAACGTCCAGCCCGGCAACGCCGCTTCGATCGCCCTGGCCCGCAGCCGCGGATTCCGCCTGGAGGGCTTCTCGCCGAACATGCTCTTCGTCGACGGGGCCTGGCGCGACCACGAGCGCTGGGCCATCACCACCGAGATGATCGAGGAGCCGGGGCGGCGGCGCTGAGCCGGGCCCCGGCCGGGATCACGCCTGACGGTCCACGTACTCGTAGACCGACCCGTCCGGATGCAGGGCGATCAGGTTGCGGCCCGCCGGGGAGGCGATGGGCCCCGCGATGATGTGGGCGCCCAGCTCGGTCAGCACCTTGTGCGTCTCCTCGACGTCCGTCACGGCGATCGTCGCGGCCACCTTGCGCAGCAGCTCCAGTTCGGCCGGGGGACCGCTCATCAGCAGGAAGCAGCCGATCGCCGCCACCTGGACACCGCCCCGTTCGAAGCGCTGGGCTCTGCCGCCCGCCAGCCGCTCGTAGAAGGGAATCGCGGTCTCGAGGTCGTCGACGCAGACGCGCAGTGTGGCACCCAGAATCTCCATGGGGACGAGCCTAGTTACGCGCGAGGGGGCGAGGGTACCCGGCCGGGCATGAAGCCGCTGGATCACCTGGAGCATCTGGACAAGCATCTGGTCGACGAGCTGGCACAGGTGGCGCGCGAGACCGTCCGGGACGAACTGCGCGAGCAGACGCGCAAGCAGCGCCGCAAGGCAGCGCTGTACGCCGCGTCCGGCGCCCTCGCCCTGTACGCGGGCGCGGCCCTCGCGCTCGCCGTGGGACTGGCCCTCGCCCTCGGCCTGCCCGACTGGGCCGCCGCCCTGATCACTGCCGCGATCCTGGGCGCCCTGGCGTACGTGCTGCGCGGCATGGCCCGCCCGTCCGCGTCCCGCCCCGACTCCGCGCACGCGGCCGGCATGACGCCGGGGCACGAGAGCACCGGCCCGGGCACCGGGATGCCCG
>KE354086.1 GCA_000415505.1 Streptomyces afghaniensis 772 | reverse complement strand
AGGGGCTCGCCGCCGCGGCCGACGAGGTGCGCAGCGCCGGGGGCGAGCCCCTCGTCATCGGCGTGGACGTCTCCGACGCCAAGGCCGTCGACGACGCCGCCCAGCAGGTCGTCGACACGTTCGGGCCCATCGATGTCTGGGTCAACAACGCCTTCACGGGGGTCTTCGCGCCGTTCACGGAGATCGGCCCCGACGAGTTCCGCCGCGTGACCGAAGTGACCTACCTGGGCTATGTGTTCGGCACGCGGGCAGCCCTGCACCACATGCTGCCGCGCGACCGCGGCACGATCGTGCAGGTCGGCTCCGCGCTCGCCTACCGGGGCATCCCGCTCCAGTCGGCGTACTGCGGGGCCAAGCACGCGATCCAGGGGTTCAACGAATCCCTGCGCTGCGAACTGCTGCACACGCGCAGTGGAGTGCGTACGACGATGGTGCAGCTGCCCGCCGTCAACACCCCGCAGTTCGAGTGGGTGCTGAACCGCATGCGGGGCCGCGCCCGGCCGGTCGCGCCCGTGTACCAGCCGGAGGTCGCGGCCCGGGCGATCGTGTACGCGGCGTCGCACGCGGGGCGCCGGGAGTACTGGGTGGGCGCCTCCACGGCCGCCACGCTCCTCGCCAACGCCGTCGTCCCCGGGCTGCTGGACCGCTATCTGGCGCGCACGGGCTTCTCGTCGCAGCAGGACGAGGAGCGGCACGACGAGCCGGCCAACCTGTGGGCTCCGGCGGACGGGCCGCAGGGCCACGACTTCGGCGCGCACGGGCGGTTCGACGACGAGGCCGTCCACGACAGCCCGCAGCAGTGGGTCTCACGGAACCGGCGGCGGATGGGCGCGGCCCTGACCGTGGGGGCGGCGGGCGCCCTGGCCGCACGCAAACTGGCCGGGCAGGCCCGCCGGTAGGCTCACCCGATGCCCTTCCTGGGCCTGGGCCACCGGCTAGGCGACCTGGTACTCCGCCACTTCCTGCGTCCGCAGGGTGAGTCCGTGGCCAACTCCCCGGGTCGGATGGACCGTGCCGCCCGTGGGGTCCAGCGCGCCGTCGAAGAACATGTCCTCGATGCGGACGTGGTCGTGGAACCACTCGACGTGCCGGAGATTGGGGAGCGAGGCGGCAGCCGCCGCGTGGGCGTGCGGGGCGCAGTGCGCGGAGACCTCCAGGCCGTGGGCATGCGCCAGGGCGGCCGCGCGCAGGAACTCGGTCAGGCCGCCGCAGCGGGTGGCGTCGATCTGGAGGCAGTCGACCGCCCCCGCCGCGATCATCCGGGCGAAGTACGGCAGGTCGAAGCCGTACTCCCCGGCCGTCACGTCGCACACCACCGCGTCCCGGACCAGCCTGAGCCCCGTCAGGTCGTCGGAGGACACCGGCTCCTCGAACCAGCCCACGCCGTGCTCGGCGAGGGCATGGCCGACGCGCACCGCCTGCTTGCGGGTGTAGGCGCCGCCTGCGTCGACGTACAACTCCGCGTCCGGGCCGATGACCTGGCGTGCCGCCCGGACGCGGTGCAGGTCGCGGGCCACCTCGCGGCCCCACCCCGCACCGATCTTGATCTTCACGCGCGGGATGTGCTGCCCGTGCACCCAGCCGTTCAGCTGCGCGGCCAGATGCGTGTCGTGGTACGTCGTGAAGCCCCCGCTGCCGTACACCGGCACCTGCTCGCGACAGACCCCCAGCAGCCGGGCCAGGGGGAGTTCCAGCAGCCGGGCCTTGAGGTCCCACAAGGCGATGTCCAGGGCCGAGATCGCGCAGGACGCGATGCCCGGGCGGCCCGCGTTGCGCACCGACCGGCACATCACGTCGTGCACCGCCGGGATGTCCAGGGCGCTCATCGCCCTCGACCAGCGGGGCGAGTTCGGCGGTGAGGAAGTCACCGACGGTCGCCGGGGCGTACGTCCAGCCCGTCCCGGTCGCGTCGCCCGCCGACACCTCGCAGACCACCACGGTCGTGGAGTCCCAGGCCAGCGTGCCGTCCGCCTCGGGAGCGTCGGTCGGCACCGTGTACACGGACACGACGGGACGGTGGAGTTCCATCGGATCGCCAGGCCTTCCCTCAGACGGCCTGCTGGAGCTGCGGCAGCACCTTCGTGCGGTAGAAGTCGAAGAAGCCGCGCAGGTCCGGGCCGATCTGGTTGATGTAGACCCGGTCGAAGCCCGCGTCGGCGAACTGCTTCAGCTCGGCCACGTGCTCGTCCACGTCGTCGCCGCACACCCGGTTCTCACGCACCATGTCCTCGGTGACCAGCTGCTGCGCCTGCTCGAAGTGTTTCGGGGAGGGCAGCACCTGGCCCAGCTCGCCGGGCAGCTGCTCGTTCGCCCAGAGCCGGTGGACGGTCTTCACGGCCGCTTCCTTGTCGGTGTCGTAGCAGACCTTGGTGCCGCCGCTGACGAGCTTTCCGCCGCCTCCGCCCTTGCGGTACTGCTCGACCATCGCCTCGTCCGGCTGGATGGTGATGTAGCCGTCGCCGACGCGGGACGCGAGCTGCGTGGCCGCCGGGCCGAAGCCGGAGATGTCGATCGGGATCGGCTCGTCCGGGACCGTGTAGAGGCGGGCGTTCTCCACCGTGTAGTGCGGGCCGTGGTGGTTGACCTCCTCGCCGGTGAACAGCCGGCGCATCACCTGGATCGCCTCCTCCAGCATGTCCAGACGGACGTGGGCCGGCGGCCAGTGGTCACCCAGGATGTGCTCGTTGAGCGCCTCACCGGAGCCGACACCCAGCCGGAAGCGGTTCTCCGTCATCACCGCGCTGGTCGCCGCGGCCTGTGCCACCACCGCCGGGTGCATCCGTACGGTCGGGCAGGTCACCGCCGTCTCGACCGGCAGGGACACCGCCTCGGACAGCGCGCCGATCACGGACCACACGAACGGGCTCTGGCCCTGCTCGTCGTTCCACGGGTGGTAGTGGTCGGAGATCCACAGCGCCTGGAATCCGGCCTGCTCGGCCATCCGCGCCTGCTCGATCAGCTCGGCGGGTCCGTACTGCTCGCACGAGAGGAAGTAGCCGTACTCGGGCATGGGGGGTTGCCTCCGCGACGTCGGCGGTCCGTATCCCGCACCGGGTACCCGGGCGCGGGTCCGGAAACCGGCGGCGCCCGGCCGAGAGGGCCCCGCCGGACGTTTGGGTGTCCTGGCCAGGGGGACGCGGAAGGCTCCCGAGCTACGCGACAGCGCCGGAGGCGAGCGACCGTGAGTCGACCCCGCATCCTGATCGTCGGTGCCGGCTTCGCCGGATACCGCACGGCACGCACCCTGTCCCGGGAGACCCGGGGCCGGGCGCACATCACCCTGCTGAACCCGACCGACTACTTCCTGTATCTTCCCCTGCTGCCCCAGGTCGCGGCCGGTGTCCTGGAGCCGCGCCGGGTCACGGTCTCCCTCTCGGACACGCTGCCGGACGTACGGCTCGTGCTGGGCGAGGCCGACCGGATCGACCTCGACGGGCAGACCCTGCACTACACCGGGCCCGAGGGCGACGGCGGCACCCTCTCCTACGACCGGCTGGTGCTCGCCGCCGGCAGCGTCAACAAGCTGCTGCCGATCCCCGGCGTCGCCGAGCACGCGCACGGCTTCCGGGGGCTGCCGGAGGCGCTGTACCTGCGCGACCACGTGACCCGGCAGGTGGAGCTGGCCGCTGCGGCCGACGACCCCAAGACCTGCGCCGCCCGGTGCACCTTCGTCGTGGTCGGCGCCGGATACACCGGTACGGAGGTCGCCGCGCACGGGCAGATGTTCACCGACGCGCAGGTCCGCAAGCACCCGCTGCGGCAGGGCATGCGGCCGCGCTGGATGCTGCTGGACGTGGCGCCGCGGGTGCTGCCCGAGATGGACGAGAAGCTGTCCACCACCGCCGACCGGGTGCTGCGGCAGCGGGGCGTGGACGTGCGGATGGGCACCTCCGTGAAGGAGGCCACGCCCGACGGGGTCGTGCTGACCGACGGCGAGTTCGTCGAGACCCGGACGCTGGTGTGGTGCGTGGGCGTACGGCCCGATCCGCTGGTCGAGTCCCTCGGGCTGCCGATGGAGAAGGGGCGGCTGCTCGTCGACCCGCACCTGCAGGTGCCGGGCCGGCCCGAGCTGTTCGCCTGCGGTGACGTGGCCGCCGTGCCGGATCTGGAGAAGCCGGGGAGCTATACGCCGATGACCGCGCAGCACGCCTGGCGGCACGGCAAGGTCGCGGCGGAGAACGTCGCCGCCTCGCTCGGCCTGGGCGGCGCGCGCAAGCCCTACCGCCATCGCGACCTGGGCTTCGTCGTCGACCTGGGCGGTGCGAAGGCCGCCGCCAATCCGCTCGGCGTGTCCCTGTCCGGAGTGCCGGCCGGTGCGGTGACGCGGGGCTACCACCTCGCCGCGATGCCCGGCAACCGCGTACGGGTCGCCGCCGACTGGCTGCTGGACGCGGTACTGCCGCGCCAGGCCGTGCAGTTGGGGCTCGTCCGGTCCTGGTCCGTGCCGCTGGACACGTCGTCGCCCGAGCTGGCCCGGGTGCCGGGCGGTCCGGAGCAGCGGCAGGAGGCGAGCGCCCGGTCCGGGCCGGGGGCGGCGATCGCGGCCGACACGTACGACGGGGGGACCGGCACCGGGTCCTTGCAGGGCCGGGCCGGAGACGAACCCGCGAAGGGGCAGCCCGGATCCAGGGCGACGCAGAACCAGCCCGGATCCGGGACCGCGCAGCGCCGCTCGGAGGAGGAACTGGCCAAGGGCCGCCCCAGTCCTGAACCGACCAGGAACTGGCCGACCGACGAGCCGGCCAAGGGACCGGTCGGGGGCGGGTCGGCGAAGGGGCAGCCGGGTGACGAGCCGTCGAAGGGGCGGCCGCGTGGTGACGCCACCAGGGGCCGGCCCGGTGGTGAGCCGGTCAAGGGGCCGCTCGGCGGCGAGCCGACGGAGGGGCGGCCGGGTGGCGAGCCGTCCAGGAGTCAGCACGGTGGTGAGCCCGCCAAGAATCAGTCCGGTGATGAGCCCGCCAGGAGTCAGCCCGGTGGTGAGCCCGCCAAGAATCAGCCCGGCGGCGAGCCAGCCAAGAATCAGCCCGAGCCCGCCCCGCAGCCCCGCCCGATCAGCCACCCCCGGACCCGGCACCGCCCCCGGCCCCGTCAAACGATCCGACGTCCTCCCGGACGACTCCGCGAAAGGAGACTCATGAACACCGGTGAACTCACCGACCTCGGACAGCAGCTGCGCGTGGACAGTGTCCGCGCTGCCGCCGCCGCGGGCTCCGGGCACCCGACGTCCTCCATGTCCGCGGCCGACCTGATGGCCGTGCTGCTCGCCCACCACCTCCGCTACGACTTCGACCGCCCGGCCCACCCCGGCAACGACCGCTTCGTCCTCTCCAAGGGGCACGCCTCCCCGCTGCTGTACTCCGCGTACAAGGCGGCCGGCGCCATCGACGACGAGGAGCTGCTCACCTTCCGCAAGCTGGGCAGCCGCCTGGAAGGGCATCCGACGCCGCAGCGGCTGCCCTGG
>KE354085.1 GCA_000415505.1 Streptomyces afghaniensis 772 | reverse complement strand
CACCCTCACCGCCCTCCGCGCCCGTCTCCTCGGGGCACGACCTACTGCCGTCACCACCGACGTTCCTCCCGGCCGACCGCCCCCTCGTTCACCGGCCTCATGCGCGCCCTGCCGGCCGGTCTGCTGCTGCTCGCCCTCGCCCGGGTGCTGCCGCGCGGTGCCTGGTGGTGGAAGTCGGTGGTGCTGGGCGCGCTGAACATCGGCGCCTTCTTCCCGCTGCTGTTCCTCGCCGCGTACCGGCTGCCCGGCGGCATGGCGGCGGTCGTCGGCTCCGTCGGCCCGCTGTTCGTGGTCGGCCTCGCG
>KE354084.1 GCA_000415505.1 Streptomyces afghaniensis 772 | reverse complement strand
TGGGTCGAGACGGCCACCGGCTCGCTCGGGCAGGGCCTGCCGGTCGGGGTCGGCATCGCGCTGGCCGGCAAGCGGCTCGACCGCACCGGCTATCGCACCTGGGTGCTGTGCGGCGACAGCGAACTGGCCGAGGGATCCGTGTGGGAGGCCGCCGAGCACGCCGGGTACGAGCACCTGGACAACCTCACCGTGATCGTCGACGTCAACCGGCTCGGCCAGCGCGGCCCGACCCGGCACGGCCACGACCTGGACGCCTACGCCCGCCGCTTCCAGGCCTTCGACTGGCACACCATCGAGATCGACGGGCACGACCTGGACGCGATCGACCGCGCCTACGGAGAGGCCTTGTCCACCAAGGGCCAGCCCACCGCGATCCTCGCCCGCACCCTCAAGGGCAAGGGCGTCGAAGGCGTCCAGGACCGCGAGGGCCTGCACGGCAAGCCGCTGCCCGAGGCCGACGAGGCGATCACCGAACTCGGCGGCCCGCGCGACATCCGCGTCCGGGTGCAGGAGCCGCCCGCCGCCCGCATGCTGCACTCCGTCCACACCGGGGATTTCGAACTCCCGAAGTGGGACAAGGGCGAGGAGGTCGCCACCCGCAACGCCTTCGGCGAGGCCCTCGCCGCCCTCGGGACCGGCCGCGGTGACATCGTCGCCCTGGACGGCGAGGTCGGCGACTCCACCCGCGCCGAGTTCTTCGCCAAGGAGCACCCCGACCGCTACTTCGAGTGCTACATCGCCGAGCAGCAGCTGGTCGCCTCGGCGGTCGGGCTCGCGGCGCGCGGCTGGGTGCCGTACGCCGCCACCTTCGCCGCCTTCCTGACCCGGGCCTACGATTTCATCCGGATGGCGTCCATCAGCGGCTCCGGCATCAACCTCGTCGGCTCGCACGCGGGCGTCGCCATCGGCCAGGACGGGCCCAGCCAGATGGGCCTCGAGGACCTGGCGATGATGCGGGCGGTGCACGGCTCGACCGTGCTCTACCCCTGCGACGCGAACCAGACCGCGCGGCTCGTCGGCGCGATGGCCGGTCTGGAGGGCGTCCGCTACCTGCGCACCTCGCGCGGCGAGAGCCCGGTGATCTACGCCCCGGACGAGGAGTTCCCGGTCGGCGGGAGCAAGCTGCTGCGCTCCTCCGACCGCGACCGGCTGACCCTCGTCGCGGCGGGCGTCACCGTGCACGAGGCGCTGGCCGCCGCCGACGCCCTGGAGCGGGAGGGCATCCGGGCGCGGGTGATCGACCTGTACTCGGTGAAGCCCGTCGACCGGGCCGCCCTGCGCCGGGCCGCGGAGGAGACCGGCTGCCTGGTGACCGTGGAGGACCACCACCCGGAGGGCGGCATCGGCGACGCGGTCCTGGAGGCCTTCGCCGACGGACGCCCCGTACCGCGCCTGGTCCGGCTCGCCGTGCGGAGCATGCCCGGCTCGGCCTCCCCGGACGAGCAGTTGCACGCCGCGGGCATCGACGCCGAGTCCATCGCCGCGGCCGGCCGGCTGCTGGTGGAGGAGGCGGTCGTGCCGTGAGCGGCGGCGACGGCACGCGCAGGGTGCGGGCGGGCCGCCGCACCGTGGAGGTCCACCGGCCGGACAAGGTGCTCTTCCCCGGCGGCGGGGACGCCAAGGAGTACACCAAGGGCGACCTGGTGGACTACCACCGGGCCGTCGCGCCCTTCATGCTGCCGCACCTGCGCGGCCGTCCGCTGATGCTGGAGCGGCACCCGGACGGGCTCGACGGGCCCATGTTCATGCAGAAGAACACCCCGGACCACTACCCGGAGTGGATCACCCGCGTCGAGGTCGCCAAGGAGGGCGGCACCGTCCGCCACGTCGTCTGCGACGACACCGCCACCCTCCTCTACCTGGCCGACCAGGCCGGCATCACGCTGCACCGCTGGCTGTCCCGCGCCGACAGCGTCGACCACCCCGACCGGCTGGTCTTCGACCTAGACCCGGCCGGGGACGACTTCGACGCCGTGCGCGAGGCCGCCCGGCTGCTGGGAGAGCTGCTGGACGAGCTGGAGCTGCCGTCGGCGCTGATGACCACCGGATCGCGCGGGCTGCACGTGATCGTGCCGTTGAACGGCCGGCACGACTTCGACGAGGTGCGCTCCTTCGCCCACGACGTCGCCGACACCCTCGCCGGCGCCCACCCCGACCGGCTGACCACCGCAGCACGCAAGAAGGACCGCGGTGAACGGCTCTACCTCGACGTGCAGCGCAACGCCTACGCGCAGACCGCCGTCGCGCCGTTCACGGTCCGGCCCCGGCCGGGCGCGCCCGTGGCCACCCCGATCACCTGGGAGCAGCTGGACGACCCGGAGTTGCACGCCCGCCGCTGGACCGTCGCCGACGCCGTCAAGCAGGCCCGCACCAACCCCTGGTCGGGTCTGCTGACCCGCGGCCGGGCACTGGGACCGGCCCGGCGGCGGCTGCGCGCCCTGCGCGGCTGAGCCACGCCCCGTGGCCGCCGGCGGGTGGCAGATGCATGCGCCCGTAGAGGTTTGGCGAACACTCTTGCGGCCACACGGAGGGGGAGGTGGCCATGTCGAACACAAAAAACACGCAAGAGTCGCAGGATTCACAGAAATCTCAGAACTCCCAGAATTCACGCAAACCGACTGACAACACGGCCGACGACCGGCCGAGCCCCATGGAAGTGCTGCGCCAGGCGCGCGGCCAGCTCGCGGAGCTCACCGGCATGACCGCCGAGTCCGTGTCGTCCTTCGAGCAGACCGAGCAGGGCTGGGCGCTGGAGGTCGAGGTCCTCGAACTCGAGCGGGTGCCCGACACGATGAGCCTGATGGCGAGCTATCAGGTGGAGCTCGACGCCCAGGGACAGCTCACGGGTTATCGCCGCGTCCGCCGCTACGAGCGGGGGCGGTCCGACCCGCGAAGGACCGGCGGTCACTAGGCCGCCCGACCGGAACCGCACCCACAGACAAGGAGGGACATCCGGCATGACAGTCGTACCGGCACAGCAGACCGGCGGCGGAGGCGGCAGCAGCGGTCTCTACGACGTGCTTGAACTTGTTCTGGACAGGGGGCTCGTCATCGACGCATTCGTGCGAGTCTCCCTGGTCGGCATCGAGATCCTCAAGATCGACGTTCGCGTCGTCGTCGCCAGCGTCGACACCTATCTGCGCTTCGCCGAGGCGTGCAACCGGCTCGACCTCGAAGCCGGGCCGCGCAAGGACCCGGGCCTGCCCGACCTGGTCGGGGAGATGACCGAGTCCGGCGCGCGCGGTAAGTCCAAGGGGGCGCTGTCCGGCGCCGCCGAGACCATCTCCGACGCCTTCAAGCAGGCGCGTTCCGAAGGCTCCGAGCAGGAGACCGAGTCCCGTCCGCGGACCCGCAAGAGCACGTCCGCCCGCCGGAAGGAGGAGCAGGAGTGAGCACCTACGTCTACGGCATCGCGGCGAGCTCGCACCCCGGGCTCCCCGAGGGCATGGGCGGCGTCGGCGACCCGCCACGCCCGGTGCGCATCCTGCGCGAGGGCGACCTGGCGGCCGTCGTCAGCGAGGCGCCCGAAGGGCTGCGGCCCAAGCGCAAGGACCTGCTCGCCCACCAGAGCGTGCTGAGCGAGGCGGGCGCGGCCGGGTGTGTGCTGCCCATGCGGTTCGGCAGCGTCGCCCCGGACGACAACTCGATCACCGGGGTCCTCGCCGAGCGTGCCGAGCACTACAAGGAGCGCCTGCGGGCCCTCGACGGCCGGGTCGAGTACAACGTCAAGGCCAACCACGTCGAAGAGGCCGTCCTGCACCAGGTGATGGCCGAGAACCCGGACATCCGCGGTCTCGCCGAGGCCAATCGCCAGGCGGGCGGCGGCAGTTACGACGACAAGATCCGGCTCGGCGAGATGGTCGCGGCAGCGGTCAAGGCCCGGGAGGCCGAGGACGGCGCCGCAGTCCAGCGTGTCCTGGAGCCGGTCGCCGAGGCCGTGAGCGTGGGCCCCGAGTCCACCGGCTGGCTGGCCAACGTGTCGTTCCTGGTGGACCGGGAGTCGGCCGAGACCTTCCTGGCGGCCGTGGAACAGGCCCGCAAGGAACTGCCGCACCTGGAGGTGCGGATCAACGGACCGCTGCCGCCGTACAGCTTCGTCGAACCCGGCCCGACCGAGTCGGCGGACACCGTGGCGAGCGGTTCGGACACCGGAGTGGGGTGACGACATGGGTCTGATCTCGGAGGTGCTGCTGCTGCCGTTCGCCCCGGTGCGCGGCAGCGCCTGGGCCATCAGACAGGTAGTCCAGGAGGCTGAGCGGATCTACTACGACCCCGCCACGATCCGGGCCGAACTAGGCCGCCTTGAGGAGCAGTTGGAGGCCGGAGAGATCACGGAGGAGGAGTTCGACGGCCTTGAGGACGACCTCCTCGACCGGTTGGAGATCGCTTCGCGCAGAAGCGCGGGAACAGGCAACGGGACAACACCATGAACCGAGTGGGACTGGGTCTCGCCGTAGGGGCCGGATACCTCCTGGGACGGACCAAGAAACTGAAGATGGCGATGGCCGTCGGCGGCCTGGTGGCCGGGAAGAAGATGAACCTGAGCCCGCGCATGGTCGCGGACCTGGTCCAGCAGCAGCTGCGGAACAACCCGCAGTTCAAGGAGATCGGGGACCAGCTGCGCGAGGACCTGCGCGGGGTCGGCAAGGCGGCCTCCGGTGCCATGGTCGAGCGGCAGCTCGACGCTGTCGCCAACCGGCTGCACGGCCGTACGGCCCAGGTACGCGACCAGCTGTCGGGCGTGGTTCCCGGGGGGCCTGAGGCCGACGCCGAGGAGCCCGAGGCAGAGGAGCCCGAGGCAGAGGAGCCCGAGGCAGAGGAGCCCGAGGCAGAGGAGCCCGAGGCAGAGGAGCCCGAGGCAGAGGAGCCCGAGGCAGAGGAGCCCGAGGACTCCGGGCCGGAGGAGGACGAGGAGCCGGCGGCGAAGAAGGCCCCGGCCAAGAAGGCACCCGCTAAGAAGACGGCGGGCAAGGCCCCGGCGAAGAAGGCCCCCGCCAAGAAGACCGCAGGCAAGAAGGCGGCGGCGAAGAAGACCAGGGTTGGGAACAGGGGCGGCAGCGCCCGGGCCCGGCTGCCGAAGGGAGGCGGCGAGTGATGACCGACACCCTCGGATCAGCGAGCTCCGCCGCGAACGGAGCGACGAAGAACCCGCTCACCGACCTGGCCCACAGCGAGGCCGCCGACCGGCTGAAGGCCGAGTTGCAGGAGTACGTCGCCGCCCAGGCCACCCGCATGCTGACCGGCGTGGGCCGCAAGCTCGGCGAGACCACCGGCAAGCTGAACGACATCGCCGAGGGTAAAAGCCCCGGTTTCGCCAAGCTCGCCCTCGACGGCGGCCGCAAGCTCGCCGAGGGCAAGAGCCCGCTGCGCGCCGCCCTGGAGACCGGCGGGTCGAGCATCAAGGACAAGGTCACAGGCGCCTTCAAGAACCTGGGCGGCGGCAAGGGCAAGCGCAAGCGCTCGGCGGGCAACAAGCCCACCGTCATCATCGAGCACATCGATGTCGGCGTACCGCTGCGCACGGCGTACGACCAGTGGACCCAGTACCAGGACTTCAGCACCTTCGCGAAAGGTGTCAAGGCCGCGAACAAGGCCGATGACACCACCTCGGACTGGCAGTTGAAGGTCTTCTGGTCCAACCGCAGCTGGAAGGCGCAGACGACGGAGCAGGTGTCCGACGACCGCATCGCGTGGACGTCGGAGGGTGCCAAGGGCACGACGAAGGGCGTGGTCTCCTTCCACAGCCTCGGCGACAACCTCACCCGGGTCCTGCTGGTCATCGAGTACTACCCCTCCGGCTTCTTCGAGAAGACCGGCAACATCTGGCGCGCCCAGGGCCGCCGGGCCCGGCTCGACCTGAAGAACTTCGTCCGCTTCATCACGATCAAGGGCAAGGCGGAGGACAGCTGGCGCGGCGAGATCCGGGACGGGGAGGTCGTCCGCAGCCACGAGGATGCCCTCGCCGCGGAGGAGGAGTCCGAGGAAGAGGAGCCGGAGGAGGAAGCCGAGGGCGAGTACGACGACGAGGCCCGGGACGAGGAAGAGGAGGACGAGGCCGACGCAGAGGACGAGGCCGACGCAGAGGACGAGGCCGACGTCGAGACCGAGGAAGAGGACGAACCTGAGGACGAGTACGAGGAAGAGGAAGAGGAAGAGGAAGAGGAGCCTGAGGAACAGTACGCCGAAGGCGGGAGCCGTCGATGACAACGCCCAGCAGGATGCCCGAACCCTACGGCCAGGGAAGCGGCGCCAACCTCGCCGACATCCTGGAGAGGGTGCTCGACAAGGGCATCGTCATCGCGGGCGACATCCGCATCAACCTGCTCGACATCGAACTCCTCACCATCAAGCTGCGTTTGATCGTCGCCTCGGTGGACAAGGCGAAGGAGATGGGCATCGACTGGTGGGAGACCGACCCGGCACTGAGCTCGCGGGCCCGCCGTGATGAACTGACCCGTGAGAACGCCGAGTTGCGCGAGAGGCTGGCCCGGCTGGAGGAACTGGAGCCCGGCCGCGCGCAGAAGAAGGAGGCACCGTGACCGGACTGCGGTACGTCTACGCCGTCTGCCGCCCCTTCGGCACGCCGCTCCAGTCCCAGCTCTCGGGGGTCGCGGGCGATCCGCCCAGAGCGCTGACCCACCACGGCCTCGTGGCCGTGGTGAGCCACGTACCGGAGCGGGACTTCGCGGAGGAACCGCTCCGCGCCCATCTGGAGGACCTGGACTGGCTCACCGAGACCGCACGCGCCCACCAGGGGGTCATCGACGCGCTCACCACCGTCACGACCCCGCTCCCGCTGCGGCTCGGCACCGTCTTCCGGGACGACAGCGGCGTACGCACGATGATGGAGGCTCGCGAAGAGGACTTCCGGCGCACCCTCGACCGGCTGGAGGGCCGGGTCGAGTGGGGCGTGAAGGTGTACGCCGAGTCCGAACCGCAGGAGAGCGCCCGGCCCGCGCAGAAAGCCGCGTCAGGCCGCGACTACCTGCGGCAGCGGCGTATGCAGACCCGGTCGCACGAGGAGATGTGGCAGAAGGCGGAAAGCTTTTCGACTCGGCTGCACGAGAAGCTTTCCGCTTTCGCGGAGGATTCCCGGCTGCATCCCCCGCAGAACCCCGCGCTTTCCAAAGTGAGCGGGCGTAACGTACTGAACGCCGCGTATCTCGTGCCGCGCGCGCATTCCGAGGAATTCGTGGAAATGGTCGACCGTACGAAGGGCGAGGTGCCCGGAATGCGTGTCGAACTCACCGGCCCCTGGGCGGCGTATTCGTTCGCCGGGGAGACCACATGACCGACGGGAAGAATCCGTGACCGTAGTGGAACGCCGTGAGGTCGCCCTCGTGGACCTGCTCGACCGGCTGCTCGCCGGCGGCGTCGTGATCACGGGGGACATCACGCTGCGCATCGCCGACGTCGACCTCGTCCGTATCGACCTCAACGCGCTCATCAGCTCGGTGAACGCCCAGGTTCCCTCCCCGTTCGAGGAGTTGCTGTGACGTCGTCCGACCAGCCCGCGCACAGCCCGCGGCCGCGCCGCAACCGGCTGGACCTGGAACCCGACACCGTCGAGCGTGACCTGGTCAAACTCGTGCTCACGGTGGTGGAGTTGCTGCGCCAGCTCATGGAGCGCCAGGCGCTGCGCCGCTTCGACGTGGGGGATCTGAGCGAGGACCAGGAGGAGCGGATCGGCCTCACGCTCATGTTGCTGGAGGAGCGGATGGCGGAACTGCGCGACCGCTACGGACTGCGGCCCGAGGACCTCAATCTGGACCTCGGGCCGCTCGGACCGCTGCTGCCCCGCGACGGGGGCTAATTCACCACCTGTACCAGCGGCCCCTGCCTCCGGCCGCCGACGTACCACGGACGAAGAATCCCAGCAGCCACAGAACGAGAACCGCCAGAGCGATCCACCAGAGAACCTTTACTGCAAATCCGGCACCGAACAGGACCAACGCCAGAAGCAGTACCAGCAGGATGGGAACCATAATTCGAACCTCCTGCTTTTAGGGTGTCCCCGAATCGGTGTTTCAGGCGTCCTTTCGGCAGAGAATTTCTCCGTGCAGGACGCTGAACCAGCCGTCCTCGCATTCCCCCCACTGCCGCCAGGCGTCGGCCACGGCCCGCAGTTCCGCCTCGCTCGCGTGCCCGCCCTGCCGGGCCCGGTCCGCGTACGCCGACGCCAGCGTCCGGTCGGCCCACAGCCCGCTCCACCAGGACCGCTCCTCAGGCGTGGCGAAGGTCCAGGTTCCGGAGGTCGCCGTGACGTCCGTGAACCCGGCCCGCAGTGCCCACGTCTTCAGCCGGCGCCCGGCGTCCGGCTCGCCGCCGTTGGCGCGGGCGACCCGGCGGTAGAGGTCCAGCCAGTCATCGAGCCCCTCGGACGCCGGA
Source organism: Streptomyces afghaniensis 772 (assembly GCA_000415505.1). Taxonomy (GTDB): domain Bacteria; phylum Actinomycetota; class Actinomycetes; order Streptomycetales; family Streptomycetaceae; genus Streptomyces; species Streptomyces afghaniensis. Next base: position 6,328 of record KE354084.1, on the reverse strand, counting down.
AACCAGGTCATGGCCTCGTAGTCGGCGTCCCGCACGGCGACCAGCCCTCCGGGCTTCAGTACCCGCCGCATCTCGCGAAGCGCCCCCACCGGATCCCCCACGTGCTGCAGCACCTGGTGGGCGTGCACCACACAGAACGTGTCGTCCGGGTGGTCGAGGGCGTGCACGTCGGCGACCGCGAAGTCGACGTTGGCCAGCCCTCGCCCGGCAGCCGTGGCCCGCGCCCGCTCCAGGATCTCCGGCTCCCGGTCTACGCCGGTGACATGACCGTCGGGCACCAGTTCGGCCAGGTCGGCGGTGATGGTGCCCGGCCCGCACCCGACGTCCAGGATCTTCATGTGGGGGCGGAGCGACGGCACCAGATACGCGGCCGAGTTGGCGGCGGTCCGCCAGGTGTGCGAACGGAGCACCGACTCGTGGTGCCCGTGCGTGTAGACGGCGGTCTCCCGTGGTTCCGGCATGGCGGATCCCACCCCTTCGTGTCGGGTCGGCATGGGATCACCGTACGCAGTTCGGCCGCATTGTGAGACCGCATTCCCGTCATATGGACTGACGGGGTGTCAGTGCGGTGTCAGTCGGACGGGATCGGCCGGCCGGTAGACGGTCAGCGCCTCGGGCAGCTTCTCCAGCGTCACGCGGCCCTCCACCTCGGTGACTTCACCGTCGTAGGCGAGGAGCGTGCCGGGCGCCACGTGGTCCAGGCGCAGTCGTCCCACCTGGACGGCGGCGTGGGCGGGGGAGCGGGTCAGCGGCCCCGCGAGGGCGGCGGCGAGCAGCCGGACCGCCGGCCGGCGCCCGCCGTGCACGACCCGCACGTCCAACTGCCCGTCCGACATGTCCAGCCGGCGCCCGGGCGCCAGCCCCATGCGGTGATAGGTGCCGTTCCCGGCGAACAGCAGCCACAGCGGATGCGTACGGCCCTGAACCTCGGCCTCCAGCGGGTGCCGGTCGGCCCGCAGCACGCGCAGGGCCGCGAGCACGCCGGCGGGCCAGCCGCCGATCCGGTGCGACCAGCGCTCCCGCTCGCGCACGAGCTCCGGGTAGACGCCGACACTGCACGTGTTGAGGAAGACGCCGTGCTTCCCGCCGCAGGAGTACCGGCCCACGTCCACGCGCACGGCGTCGCCCGCACACAGCGCGCGGGCGAGATCGCGTACGCCCTCGATGCCCAGGTCGTAGGCGAAGTGGTTGAGGGTCCCGCCCGGCAGCACCGCGAGGGGCAGGCCGGAGCGGAGCGCGGCACGGGCGGCTGCGTTCACGGTGCCGTCCCCGCCGCACACGCCGAGGACCCGGGCACGGGTGGCGGCCTTCTCCAGTTCGGCGGGCACGTCCCCCGGTTCGCACTCGACGACCTCGGCCCGGGGGAGGGCGTCCCGCAGGGCACGGACCCGCTCGGCGCTCCCGGCGCCGGTGTTCGCCACCAGCACGAGTCCCTCGCCGTCCGGCAGTGCCGGGACCTCGGCGCGGGGCCGGGCCGGCGGGGCGACCTGACCGCGCGTCGGCACCATGCCCCGTACGGCGAACGCGGCACCCACGCCCAGGGCGGCGCCCGCCAGGACGTCGCCCGGGAAGTGCGCGCCGCTGTGGCCGCGAGCGAGGGCGGCGGAGGCGGCCACCGGGGCGACGACCGTGCCCCAGGCGGGGGACTCCAGGGCGACACCGGTCGCGAAGGCGGCGGCCGATGCGGCCTGCCCGGAGGGGAACGCGGTGGAGGCCGGCCGCCGCTTCAGCTGCCGCGCCGTCGGGACAGTGCGCTTGCCGAGCGCGCTGACGGTGAGGGAGGCGAGGCCGAGCGAGGCCAGGCCGCGGGTCGCCGCGCGGCGGGCGCGGGGGGTGCGGGTCGCCGCGAGGGCGGCGGCGGCAGCGAACCACAGGGCGTCGTGATGCGCGGTGCGGCTCAGGCGGGGCGGGACGGCGGGCGTCATGGGGTGCGGGTACCCGGAGGGGGGTGGACACACCGGCCCTCCACGGGCAGGCTCAGGGTTGATCATCGCGACCGAAGAGGGGGATCCGAGGTATGAGCGGGCGAGTGACGGCGGTCAGCAGCAACGGGGAGTACTCGTTCACCAAGCCGAACCGGGACAGCATCAGGCTGCTCGCCGGGCTGGGTGTGGAGGGGGACGTGCACGCCGGCGTGACGGTCAAGCACCGGTCGCGCGTCGCGCAGGATCCGACCCAGCCGAATCTGCGCCAGGTGCACCTCATGCACGAGGAACTCTTCGAGGAGGTCGGTGAGGAGGGGTTCAAGGTGGCGCCCGGCGAACTCGGCGAGAACATCACGACGCAGGGCATCGATCTGCTCGGTCTGCCGGCCGGCACGCTGCTGCGCATCGGCGACACCGCGGTCGTGGAGGTGACCGGCCTGCGCAATCCCTGCCTCCAGATCGACAACTTCCAGGACGGGCTGCTGAAGCGGGTCGTGGGGCGCGACGAGGCGGGGAACGTCGTGCGCAAGGCCGGGATCATGAGCGTGGTGCGGGAAGGGGGCGTGGTGCGCCCCGGCGACGCGATAGCGGTTGAACTTCCTGCGGGGCCACACAGGCCCCTGGAGCGGGTCTGACCGTTGTCGCTGGGGCCGGGTGGGTCCGCAGCCCGGCGGAGCGGGATGCCGCTGCGCCCACCCGTGCCGCCTGGGGGTACCTCCCAGGCCCTTGAGGCACTGGGGGAGGCACGACTGCCCGCAGCTGGGTGGAAATGGGTTTGCCCGGGGCGGCGTCCGGCGCACAGAATCGCGCTCATGGGTCACCTCGAAGCCGCGCATCTGGAGTACTACCTGCCTGACGGAAGGGCGCTGCTGGGTGATGTGTCGTTCCGGGTCGGGGAGGGGGCCGTCGTCGCCCTCGTGGGGCCCAACGGGGCCGGGAAGACGACCCTGCTCCGCATGCTCGCCGGTGAGGTCAAGCCGCACGGCGGGACCGTCACCGTCGGCGGCGGACTCGGCGTGATGCGGCAGTTCGTCGGATCCGTACGCGACGAGAGCACCGTACGGGACCTGCTCGTGTCCGTCGCCACCCCCCGCCTCCGCGAGGCGGCCCACGCCGTGGACACCGCCGAGCACGCCATCATGACCGTCGACGACGAGGCCGCCCAGCTGAAGTACGCCCAGGCCCTCTCCGACTGGGCGGAGGCCCGCGGCTACGAGGCCGAGACGCTGTGGGACATGTGCACCACGGCCGCGCTCGGCATTCCCTACGAGAAGGCGCAGTGGCGTCAGGTCCGCACCCTCTCCGGCGGCGAGCAGAAGCGGCTCGTCCTGGAGGCCCTCCTGCGCGGCACCGACGAGGTGCTCCTCCTCGACGAGCCCGACAACTACCTCGACGTCCCCGGCAAACGCTGGCTTGAGGAACGGCTCGCCGAGACCCGCAAGACCGTCCTCTTCGTCTCCCACGACCGCGAACTCCTCGCCCGCGCCGCCCAGCGGATCATCTCCCTGGAACCCGGCCCCGCGGGTGCCGACGCCTGGGTGCACGGCGGTGGTTTCGGCACGTACCACGACGCCCGCCGACAGCGGTTCGAGCGCTTCGAGGAACTGCGCAGGCGATGGGACGAGAAACACGCCCAGCTGAAGAAGCTGGTGCTGACGCTCCGTCAAGCAGCTGCTGTGAGCCATGAGATGGCCTCTCGATACGCCGCCGCCCAGACCCGGCTGCGCAAGTTCGAGGAGGCCGGCCCACCGCCCGAGCCGCCCCGCGAGCAGGACATCAGGATGCGGCTCAAGGGCGGCCGCACCGGCGTAAGGGCCGTCACCTGCGAAGGACTCGAACTCACCGGTCTGATGAAGCCCTTCGACCTGGAGGTCTTCTACGGCGAACGCGTCGCCGTCCTCGGCTCCAACGGCTCCGGCAAGTCCCACTTCCTGCGCCTGCTCGCCGGCGGCGACGTGGCGCACACGGGCACCTGGAAACTGGGAGCCCGGGTCGTCCCCGGCCACTTCGCGCAGACGCACGCGCACCCGGAGCTGGAGGGCCGCACGCTGCTCGACATCCTGTGGAAGGAACACGCACAGGACCGCGGCGCGGCGATGTCCCGGCTGCGCCGCTACGAGCTGACGAACCAGGCCGAGCAGACGTTCGACCGCCTGTCCGGCGGCCAGCAGGCCCGCTTCCAGATCCTCCTGCTGGAGCTCCAGGGCGTGACGGCGCTGCTGCTCGACGAGCCGACCGACAACCTGGACCTGGAATCCGCGGAGGCACTCCAGGAGGGCCTGGAGGCCTTCGACGGCACGGTCCTCGCGGTCACGCACGACCGTTGGTTCGCCCGCTCCTTCGACCGCTACCTCGTCTTCGGCAGCGACGGCCGGGTCCGGGAGACCCCGGACCCGGTCTGGGACGAACGCAGGGTGGAACGGGCCCGCTAGGACCGGGCTCGTAGGGGGCCGGCTCGTAGGGGGCCCGGCACCCCGCTCACTTCCAGCGGAGCAGCGCCCCGAGGCCGCCGGCCGGAACCTCGCGCTCCGCAACGGCCAGTGCCGCCGCGTCCGTGGCCACGGCCGACCGGATCAGCGCGTCGTCCGCCCGGGCCGGCCAGGAGTGCTGCTCGCCGAGGATCTTCAGGTCCGTACGCCGCACCGCGACCTGGTCCGGGTCCTCGCCGATCCACACCTCGCGGTGCGCGTCCGGCCCGTCCGGCCTGATCAGCAGCTCGTCGATGCGGTGCTCACGCGCCGCCTCGATCAGCGCGGGCACGCCCTCCACGGCTCCGGAACGGCCCTCGTCGTCCGGGTTCCGGGCGGCCCGGAACCGCTCCAGCTCCGCCTCGGCCTGCCGCGCCACATGCTCGGCGCGGGCCCGCTCCACGTCGTCGTCGAGGAGCCGGCTGCCGCTGCCGTGCGGCGCCTCGACGACGAGGTCGTGCAGCCGCTTGGGCAGCCGCTCGTGCACGGACCGCCGCTCCCGGTCCTCGCCGACGAGAATCAGCAGGTCGGCGCGGGTCTCCTCCTGGCACACGGCGAGCGCGTCGGCGATCTCCGCGGCGTTGTGCTCCCAGGTGTTCTCCACTCGCAGCTGGAAATGCCGCTCGGACCAGTCCACGGAGCTCGTCCGGTGCACCGGCCACTGGCGCCCGGTGATGCTTCCGGCGCCCTCGCTGCCCAGGGCGCTGCGCAGCTCGAAGTCGGCGCCCTTGCGGTCGACGTACGCCACTACGCACACCGGGTCCTCGCCGGCCAGTTCCAGCAGCGGCGTCACACGCGGCAGCGGGGCCCATTCGGCCCAGTCACCGCCCTGCGGGGGACGGGCCAGCGGCGGGTCGAGGACCACCTCGCCGGCGCGGGCGAACAGGGCCCGGCCGTGCGGTTCCGAAGAGTGCCGCAGGTCCTCGATCGCGCTCTGCACGGCCCGGCAGGTCGCCTCGTCCGCGCCCTGGTCGGCCAGCTGCCTGGCCATCGCCTGGGCCGTCAGCTGCCGCTCGTGGGGGGTGGCCTCCGTATGCCGGGAGGTGTCGACGTACACCGAGGCCCAAGGCCCGGGGTGTTCGTACAGTGGGTGCAGAAAGGCGAGATCCATGGCTCCCTCCCGGATGCCGCTCGGGGGTAGTGCTCAGTTGCTCCCGGGGCGGGTACCCGGACCACATGAACGAACACGAAGAGCGGGGCAACACCATGACCGGAGTGGACCCTGACCGGCTGGACGACCAGCAGCTCATGAAAGAGCTGGAGACCATCCACCGCACGCGCCACGACACGCTGCTCTACGGCTCGAACGACGCGCTGCGGGCGCACAACGAACGCATGGCGCAGCTGGAGGGCGAGTTCCTGCGCCGCAACCCGAGCCGCCCGGTGGCGGCGGGCCGCACCCGCGAAGGGGCCCGGGAGCGGGGAAGCGGGGAGTCGACGACCCCCACGACCCCCGGCACCTGAACCCTGCCAGACCAGCACCGAAGCGACACGCCCCGGCGGTCAGCGGCGCAACGCGCCCCGGCCGGAACCGGTAGATCACACCCGGGCCGGCACCGCCCTTCACGACCGGGTTCACGTCGGCATGAGGCGGGCTGCTCCGCGCCGCCACCACCCGACTGATCCGCACCACACAAGCGCCCCCGGCCCCGCAGGCGCTTCGCGCGCGGACCGGCACCGCCCGCACGACCGGCATAGCATCGGCACAGGGCGAGCCCTCCGCACCGGCGCAAGCCGGCCTGGTCCGCACTCCACAAGCGTGTCGCGCCCCGTACCGGGGCATCGCGCGCGGGGGTCCGCCCCGGCACAACACGACCCGGCCCGCGCCGCCCGAGCGCAAGTCCCGGCCCGCGCCGCAGAAGCGCGCGGCCTGACCCGTACCGGCGCATCGCGAACGGGTCGGACATCGGCGCAACCCGAGCCGCCCCCCAACCG
>KE354083.1 GCA_000415505.1 Streptomyces afghaniensis 772 | reverse complement strand
CGGTCACTGCGGTCGAGTCCCCCGCGTCCGCACCGGCGGAGAACGCCGTGGCGACGGCGGAGGGCACGAGCACGGAGGCGGCGAAGCCGCGCCGGCGCCGTACGCGCAGGTCGGAGACGCCGGTGGAGACGCCGGCGGTGGAGACCGCGGTGACGCCGTCGGCGGCTGCAACGACCCCGGCGGACGCGGACGCGGATGCCGCACCGGTCGTGGCCGCCCCGGTGACCGAACAGCCCGAGGCGCCTGCGGCCAAGCCGCGCCGCCGCACCCGCAGGACCACGGCCGCCTCCGCGGCCGAGCAGGCGGCAGACACGGCCGAGGGAACCACCGCCACCGAGTCCGCACCGGAGCCGACGGAGACGAAGCCGCGCCGCACCCGCAAGACGGCTGCCAAGTCCGAGGCCTCGGCCGCGGCGGAGGACGCCGCCGACACGGCCGAGACCGCCGAGGCCAAGCCCCGGCGTACGCGCAAGGCCACGGCAGCGACCGAGGACACCGCAGGCGAAGCACAGGCCACCGAGCCCAAGCCCCGCCGCACGCGGAAGACCACCGCAGCAGCCGAAGCCGCCGCCGACACCGCCGAAGGCACGGAGCCAAGCCGCGCCGCACGCGCAAGGCGACCGCCGTCGCGGAGGACGCCGTCGACACGGCCGAGACCGCCGAAGCGAAGCCCCGGCGTACGCGCAAGGCCACGGCAGCGACCGAGGACACCGCAGGCGAAGCACAGGCCACCGAGCCCAAGCCCCGCGCACGCGGAAGACCACCGCAGCAGCCGAAGCCGCCGCCGACACCGCCGAAGGCACGGAAGCCAAGCCGCGCCGCCGCACCCGCAAGGCCGTCGAGACCGCCGAGTCCGCCGAGACCGTCGGTGCCGGGATCCCGGCCCAGTCGGCTCAGGAGCCGGAGGCCGCCGAGGCCAGGCCGCGGCGTACGCGCAAGGCGACGGCCAAGGCCGAGGCGAGCGTCGACACGGCCGAGGCGACCGAGGCGAAGCCGCGCCGTACGCGGAAGACGGCGGCCGCTGCCGCGGATGCCGAGACCGCCGAGGCCAAGCCGCGTCGCACGCGGAAGACCGCCGCAGCGGCCGAAGCCGCCGCCGACACGGCCGAAGGCACGGAAGCCAAGCCGCGCCGCCGCACCCGCAAGGTCACCGAGCCCGCCGACATCCCGGCACAGGCCGGGCAGGAGCCGGAGGCCGCCAAGCCGCGTCGCACGCGGAAGTCGGCAGCGGCCGCCACGGCCTCCGCCGAGGTCGCGGACGACGCGATCGAGGCGAAGCCGAAGGCCCGCCGCACCCGCAAGGCCACGGCCGCCGCGGAGCCCACGGAGGGCTGACACTCCCTCGATGGCCCGGCCCCCACCGCATGTGGGGGCCGGGCCATCGGCATTGCCCCCGAGCGCGGCCCGCCCGCGTCTCCACCGGCCGCCATCCACCGGCGCACCCCAACCACCAGCCCACCACCAGCCCACTACCGGCCCGCCGCCCCACCCCACCCGCTACCCTCACCCCGTGACCAGGCAAGCCACGTTCACCCACCCCCGGGCGCCCGCGCATACCCCCTGCGCACCACCCGGGGCGAGTTCGCCGTCGTCGACTCGTCACCGAAGGCGGGGGCAGGGGTCAGGGGAGTCGCCCTGATGCTGCCCGGATTCACCGGCAGCAAGGAGGACTTCAGGCTGCTCCACGAGCCGCTCGCGGAGCGCGGGTACCGGGTCGTCGCCGTGGACGGGCGGGGGCAGCACGAGTCGGACGGCCCCGTGGACGACGAATCCGCCTACGCCCAGCGGGAACTGGCCCGGGACGTGCTCGCGCAGGCCGAGGCGCTCGGCGTACCCGTGCACCTCGTGGGGCACTCGCTCGGCGGGCAGATCGCGCGCGCGGCCGTGCTGCTCGACCACTCCCCCTTCCTCTCCTTCACCCTGGTCTCGTCCGGCCCGGCGGAGATCTCCGTCTCGCAGCAGCAGCGCGTGAAGGTGCTGCGGGACGCGCTCGCCGTGCTGTCGATGGAGCAGGTGTGGGAGGCCATCCAGGCCATGGGACCGCCGGAGGAGGTGGGCGGGCCCGCTCGCGGTCCCGGCGACGCGGAGCAGTTGCGCCGCCGCTGGCTGGGCAACAGCCCCGCCCAACTTCTCGCGACCGGCCGCCAGTTGTGCACCGAGCCGGACCGGGTCGAGGAACTCGCCGCCGTGCCCCTGCCGTTCCACGTCCTGTCGGGCGCGCACGACGACACCTGGCCGGTGGCGATCCTCGACGACATGGCCGTACGGCTGAACGCCCACCGCACGGTCATCCCGGGAGCCGAGCACTCCCCGGGCGCCGACCAGCCCCTGCCGACCGCCCACGCCCTCGCCGACTTCTGGGACGGGACCCGCACGCCTTAGTACAGCGTCTGAAGGTGCTCCCAGAAGCCGTCCCGCAGTGCGCGCCGCAGGTCCGCCTGGCCGCGCAGCGAGTACTGCAACAGGCCCTCCGCCTCCACGAGCAGGTCCTGGTCCACCGAGCCGGGCAGGTAGGGGTGGCCGGGCAGCAGCTCGACCAGGGTGTCCCGGCCGCGGGCCGCCAGCCACTTCGCCGCGATCTGCGCGCCCACGAACCGCACGTCCTCACGGGTGGGCCGGCCCGCGGTCGCCTCGTAGGCGGGGGCTGCGCGGCGGGAGACGTAGGGCTTGAAGAAGTCGAGGTCGAAGGTGCGCTGGCTGTCGACCTCCCACAGGAGGGGCTCCGCCTGGTTGCGGCCCTCCGGCGCCTCGATGCCCCACAGGTGCACGCGGGCGCCGTACCCCTGGGCCGCCTCCACCGCCGACACCAGGTCCTCGTCGCCGCCGAGCAGGGCCGCGTCGCTGATGGCGCGGTGCCGGGCGAGGGACTCCAGGTCGGTGCGGATGAGTGAGTCGACGCCCTTCTGCTGGTTGTTGGAGTTCAGGTTGCCCAGCCGCACCTTGACGTCCGGCAGTTCCGCGATGCTCTGCTGCTCCGCCGTGTGGATGCGGCGGCGGGCGCCGTCGTACCAGTAGACCCGCAGCAGCCTGCTGTCCGCGAAGATCGTGCGGGCCTTGTCGATGAGCGCGTCGATCAGGCCCTCGGCATCGAGGTCGAAGGCCCGGCGGTCCTCCGTACCGGTGACGAGCCGTCCCGCGGCCGCGTACAGGTACCCGGCATCGACGAAGATCGCATGGGTCGAGGGTGTCTTCGCCACCTCGGCGAGCATGCGCTGGAGCAGCTCGTTGGTGCGGTCGATGCGGGCGCTCAGGGCCGCGAGGTCGTCGTTCATCACCTCCATTGTCCCGGCGGTCACGCTGCGAACACAACCGGTCCCGGTCGGTCCCGTAACGACAGCCTTACGACTCAGTAATTAGCCGGTCGAAAAATTTCCTTAGCGTAGGGAATGTTTCAGCCGCCCTGTGCGGTTGACCCATACGGAACACCGGGCACCGCTGCCTCGTGGGCCGACCACCAAGTAGTTCTCCTCAGGAGGATGACCAGACGAAGGGAGAAGCCCTTGCGCTTCGAAATCATGCACCTCGACGACGTCGACGGCACGCCCGTGGACACGACCGTCGTGGACGCCGCCTCCGTCAACCGCATCGTTCAGCAGGCCGCCGCCACAGGGCAGCGCCTCTGGATCCGCCCGGCCGGGACCACGGCCTCGTAACGCGCGCCGCTCTCCCACACTTCGAAGCCCCCGCACGCCATCGGCCGTGCGGGGGCTTTGCTGTTGCGGACCTCCCTGGTGGGGGGCGTACTGGCTGAGGGGGACGGCGAGACAGAGAACAGGACGGTGGACCGCATGTCCGTCATGGGCCGGTCGAACGAGGAACTGCACGAACGGGCCACAGCCGAGGCCGCGCAGCGGTACGAGGATTCCGCCGCGGAGCGTGAGCGGGTCGAAGGCCGGATCGCGGCCGGTGTGCGGTTCCCGGACAATCCGGACGCGCTCGCCGTACGCGCCGACCGGATCCTCGACCGGGGCGGTCTGTCGCCCTCGGCGGTGGTGGCGGACATCCGCGGCGAGGCCATGGATCTGCCCCAGGCCAACGAACGCATCATCGACCTGTCGAACGAGCTCCAGGCCTGGAGCTTCCTGCCGCGCGGGGTCAGGGCCGGAGCCACGGTCGCCCGGATCACGCTGCGCCGTGACGGCCGCGAGCTTCCGCACGGCACCGGCTTCCTGGTCTCGCCGCGGCTGCTGATGACCAACCACCACGTACTGCCCGACGAGGGCTTCGCCCGCCGGTGTTTCGCGGAGTTCAACGCCCAGGTCACGGTCGACAACGTCCCCGACACCGCCGTCCGCATGGAGCTCGACCCGGGGACCTTCTTCGCCGCGGACCAGCGGCTGGACTTCGCCCTCGTGGCGGTCGTGCCCACCCAGGACGGCCGCCCGCCGGGCGAGGTCTTCGGCTGGAACCGGCTCAGCGTGCAGCTCGGCAAGCTGGTGCTCGGCGAGAAGGTGAACATCATCGGTCACCCGGACGGGCGCCTCAAGGAGATCGTTCTGCGTGACAACGCGGTGCTGGTACGGCTCGACGACTTCGTCCACTACCGGACCGACACCCGCCCCGGTAACTCGGGCTCCCCCGTCTTCAACGACCAGTGGGAGGTCGTGGCCCTGCACCACAGCGGCGTCCCGAAGAAGGACGACCAGGGCCGCGTCCTGCGGAAGGACGGCCGGCCCTGGAGCCAGGGCGACGGCGACGACGCGATCGACTGGGCCGCCAACGAGGGCGTCCGCATCAGCTCGATCCTCAAGCATCTGGCCCGGCTGGACCTCGACCCCGGGCGCCGTGCGCTGCTGGCCGAGATGGGCCCGGACTCCGGCCTGGACCGGAGCACGGCCGCGCTCGCGACCCAGCCGGAAAGAAGCGTGATGCCGGGCGTATCCGGCATCACGACCCCGTCGGCCCCGGACGTCCCCGGGACGGCGGCCATGACCGAGAGCGAGACCCGGACGCCCGGGACACGGAGCCCCAAGAAGGGACGCCCGGCCCGCGGCACCGCCTTCGGCGGCCGTCGGCACCTGGTCTTCCTGCACGGCAGGGAGCAGCAGAGCAAGGAGCCCGAGGACCTCCGGCGGAGCTGGACGTCCGGCCTGAACCAGGGCCTCACGCTCGCCGCCCTGCCCACGGTCCACCCGGAGGACGTGTGGTTCCCGTTCTACGGCACGAGACTGGCCGACCTCGTGACCGGGCGGGAGAGCACGGCCCGGGCCGTCGGACTCGACGAGGTGAGCGCCGCCGCTGCCGCCGAGGTCTTCGCCGCCGAGTCACCCACCGGCTCCTACGAGCAGCTGCTCTACGAGGCGGCCGCCCGGGCCGGCATGCCGCAGAACGGGCCGGCGGCCACGGAGGGCTTCGGGGCGGGGCTGGTCGGCGCACTGCACCGGCCGCTGAGCTGGCTCGCCGCCCGGTCCGACCTGGACGAGTGGACCATCGCCACGTTCCTGCGGGACGTCGACCTGTACCTCGGCGACAGTGCCGTGCGGCAGGCCGTGCTGGACAGCGTCCTGGAGACGATGCCCGCCACCGGCGAGCTGGTGCTGGTCACGCACAGCCTGGGCACGGTCGTCGGCATGGACCTGCTGAACCGGCTCCCGGAGGGCCTCGACCCCGTACTGCTGGTCACCGCGGGCAGTCCGCTCGGGCTGGACGGCGTCAACGAGCGGCTCCTCGCCCGCGGCCCGCACCGGCCGCCGAAGGTCCGCGACTGGGTCAACGTCTGGTGTCCCACCGACGCGGTGGCCGTCGGCTGCCCCCTGGAGGACGAGCGGTGGGGCAAGCTCACGCAGCTGGCCGTCCAGAACGGCCGGGACCGCGCGCACAAGATCGAGGAGTACCTCGCCCACACGGGACCGGCCAGGGAGATCGGCAC
>KE354082.1 GCA_000415505.1 Streptomyces afghaniensis 772 | reverse complement strand
CCCCGCCTGACGCGGCGGCGCCTCAGCCGGCGCCTCAGCTCCCCTGGATCACCTGCGTGACCCCGTTGATGATCTGCTGCACGGCGATCGCGGACAGCATCATGCCCGCGAGCCGCGTCACCAGGACCACACCGCCGTCCTTGATGATCCGGATGATCACCAGCGAGTAGCGCATCACCAGCCACAGCACGACGTGGATGGCGAGGATCGCCGTCCACACGGACACCTGCGTGGCGACCGTGTGGGCCTTCTGCACGGCGAGGATGACCGACACGATCGCCCCGGGCCGGCCAGCAGCGGCATGCCCAGCGGCACGAGAGCGACGTTGACGTCCTTGGTCTGCTTCGGCTCGTCCGTCTTGCCGGTCAGCAGATCGAGGGCGATCAGCAGGAGCAGCAGCCCGCCCGCGATCATCAACGCGGGCACGGACACGTGCAGGTAGTTCAGGATCTGATGCCCGAGCAGCCCGAACACGGTGATCACACCACCGGCGACACAGACGGCCTGGAAGGCCATCCGCTTCTGCACCTTGCCGGGCCGTCCGGCGGTGAGCGCGAGGAAGATCGGGGTGATCCCGGGGGGATCCATGATGACGAAGAGGGTCAGGAACAGGGAGCCGAAAACGGCGAGATCGAACATGAGCGTGATGGCCTTGCGGGAGTACTGAGGGTGGGCAGCGGGCGTCCGCAACCGCTGTGGGCAGGCGTTCCGCACGGCGGAACGGCGTGGGCACAGCCGACAACGCCGGGTGCCTGAAAGACGGACCTACAGGACAGAGACCTCAGACCCCGCCGGCCCCGGGCACCGGAAACGCCCCGAAGGCCCGCCGTGTGATCTCCCCGTACACCTCGGGATCCGTCGTGTACTCCCCGAGCACACACGTCTTCCGGCTGCCGTGATAGTCACTGGACCCGGTCACCAGAAGCCCCAGTTCCTTGGCCAGCCCCCGCAGCCGCGCTCGCGTATCCGTGTCGTGGTCCATGTGGTCGACCTCGACGCCGTCCAGCCCGGCCGCGGCCATCTCGGCGATCGCGGCCTCCGGCACCGTACGCCCCCGCTTGCTCGCACCGGGGTGCGCGAACACCGCGACCCCGCCCGCGCCCTTGATCAGCCGGATCGCCTCGAAGGGGTCGGTCTCGTGCTTCTCCACGAAGGCCCGGCCGCCGTCGGCGAGCCAGTCCTGGGTGAAGGCGTCGCTGACGGTCGGCACGACGCCCAGCTCGACGAGCGCGGTCGCCACGTGCGGACGCCCGACGGACCCGTCACCGGCGATCCGCGCCACCTGCTCCCAGGTCACGGGCACGCCCAGCTCCTGAAGCTTGGCGATCATGCCCTGCGCCCGGGGCACCCGGTCGTCCCGGACCAGTTCGCGCTCGGCTAGCAGCGCCGGTTCCTCGGCGTCGAAGAGGTACGCCAGCATGTGCATGCTGATGCCGTCGAGCCGGCAGGAGAGCTCCGCTCCGGTGACCAGCGTGAGCCCCCCGGGCAACGCGGCGATCGCCTCGGCGTGGCCACGGGTGGTGTCGTGATCGGTCAGCGCGACGACGTCCAGCCCGGTCGCGGCGGCCTTCCGCACCAGCTCGGCCGGAGCGTCCGTACCGTCGGAAGCGGTGGAGTGGGTGTGCAGATCGATACGCACGACGCGGACTCCAGACACTGACGGGACGAGCAGGGCTGCTCAAGGATAACCAGATTTTCGACGACCTCTGTCACACCCGAACCCGCCAAGCGCCCCCTACAGCAACGCCCCCAAGGGGCGCGGGGAACCGCACGACGAGCCAGAGCCCCCCCCGGCAGCCGCCCGCACACCCGAAGCCCCACCCCCTGGGCACTACGGCTGAAGCAGTCGCGGCGACAGAGCCCCACACGGCACCAGCTCCACCTCCGCCCCTGCCTCGCGCAGATCCGCCAGCACCAACTCGTCGTACATCAACAACCCCGACTGCTCCGGCCACACGACCGCCCACAGCCACATCCCGAGCGCCTCACCGGCGAAAACCGCACGATCGTCCGGCGCACCGGACACATGCCACAGCGGAGTCGGACGCCCGGCGGCGAGAACCTTCGCCTGAGCCGGTTTCCCGACGTCCATGTACGGCCCCGGATCCGGACCGTCCATGCCCGCGTACCGCGCACCGAGTCCGACGCCGAGCTCCTCCGCCACCAGGATCAGCTCACCCATCCCGCCGAGCGGCCCGGGCCCCGTGCAGGCCACGGCCGTGGCGCGGCCACCCGTGCGGTCGTCCCCGGCGCAGGCCACGCCCGTGAACAGCCAGCCGACCGGCAGCGGCCAGGGCATCCACACCGGCACCCGGGTGCGGTGCACCACGACGTTGAGGGCGTCGACGCTGGGCGGTATCACGGGCTGCACCGGATGGACGGTGCCGTGCACATCGCACTGCCACGAGTCGGAGAAGAGGCCGGGAGCCCTGACCCGGCCACCGCACTTCGGGCAACTGGGTTCGCCCCTCATAGGGCCCCACGGTCCTACCCCCGCCCCGTCGCGTCAAGGACGATCACCCAACCGGACGGAACCCTTCACCCCCACACTAGGTGCCCCTTGCATTAATTAGCCTAGCTAACTTAGTATGTGTAAATACCAACTACTTCCGTTCGGGAAAGGGAGCAAGCAATGGACCCCTTCGACGCCGGAGCGGGCGGCCTCCTGAAGCAGCCCAAGTCCGTGTGGGCGACCGCCGGGGCGTCGGTCGTCGCCTTCATGGGCATCGGACTCGTCGACCCGATCCTGCCGTCCATCGCCCAGGGTCTGCACGCCACGGCCAGCCAGGTCTCCCTGCTCTTCACCTCGTACTTCCTCATCACCGCCGTCGCGATGCTGGTGACGGGCTTCGTCTCCAGCCGGATCGGCGGCCGGAAGACGCTGCTGCTCGGCCTCGCGTTCGTGGTGGTGTTCGCCGGCCTCGCGGGCACCTCCGGATCCGTCGGCGAACTGGTCGGCTTCCGGGCCGGCTGGGGTCTCGGCAACGCGCTGTTCGTCTCGACGGCCCTCGCGGTCATCGTCGGCGCGGCGGCCGGCGGAAGCGCGGCGGCGATCCTGCTGTACGAGTCGGCCCTCGGCCTCGGCATGGCGTGCGGACCGCTGCTGGGCGCCCTGCTCGGCGACGCCAGCTGGCGCTACCCGTTCTTCGGTACGGCGTTCCTGATGGCGATCGGCTTCCTGTGCATCACCGTGTTCCTGAAGGAGCAGCCGAAGCCGGCCCGCAAGACCTCGCTCCTGGACCCGGTCAAGGCGCTGGGCCACGGCGGCCTCGCCTCGGCGGCGGTCTCGGCGTTCTTCTACAACTACACGTTCTTCACCGTGCTGGCCTTCACCCCGTTCGTGCTGAACATGAGCCCGTACCGGTCGGGGGCGGTGTTCTTCGCCTGGGGCGTGCTGCTCGCCGTCTTCTCGGTGATCGTGGCACCGCGGCTCCAGAAGCGGTTCGGCTCGCTGAAGGTGCTCGGCGGTTCGCTGGTACTGCTCGCGGCCGACGTGCTCGTACTCGGTTACGGCGACCACACGACCGCCGTGGTCTGCACGATCCTGTCCGGCGCCTTCATCGGCGTGAACAACACCGTCTACACCGAGCTGGCCCTCGGCGTCTCGGACGCGCCCCGGCCGGTGGCGAGCGCGGGCTACAACTTCGTGCGCTGGTTCGCGGCGGCGGCCGCTCCCTACTTCGCGCCGAAGATCGAGGAGTGGACCGACCTCCACATCCCGTTCGTCGTGGCAGCGGTCACCGCGGTCGTGGGCGCACTCGTGGTCGTCGTACGACGGAAGGCGCTCACGCACGAAGCCGAGGAACTGGAGCCGAAGCACGCGACCGAGGACGGTGTCGCCGTCTTCGCCAACTGACGCTTTACGGCCAAGGGTTGGTGAGCTTCCTCACGCCAGCGGGACGGACTTCCGGGACGGATCCCGGAGGTCCGTCCCCTGGTTCAGCCACCTCTCCTGGAGCGCCTGGGCGCCGTGCACGCGCTTCCAGGCGGCCTCGTTCGGCGTCATCGGCAGCAGCGGCAGGAACCGCACGGGGTCGAGGGGCTCGTCGAGTTCCAGGTCCTCGACCAGACCGCCCGGCTCGGCGACCAGGACCGAGGTGAAGGGGGCGCCGGGCCACAGCGGTTCGCCGACGTCGAGCGAGGCTCCCGGAGCCACGACCAGGCCCTCCACCTGCGGAGACGCGGCGAGTACGGCGAGCGGCCGGAGCGCCTTGTCGGTGTCGGCCGACCCGGCACGCACCGACAGGACCAGCTCGGCGCGCGGCCCCCTGACCGGGTCGGCGACCACCGTCGTGGGGTCCGTCATGGGGTGCGCGGACATGCCGAGCGTGGCGTAGCGGACGATCTCCCCCTCCTGGAAACGGAGCACCTCGATGCGGTCCGTGCCCAGGAAGGTGACCGCCGCGCGCCCGTCCGGTTCGCCCAGCGCGGTACGCAACCGGGCCTCGACCAGAGGAAGAACATTTGCCATGCGGCGAGCATAGAACTCGTCAGTAGCGGGCAAACAAGGGCCTTGACACGTCGGGCGGCTGATACTCTTGCCCGGTGGTTCGGGGCAGCACGCAGAAGCGTCGCGATCAAGCCCCGACGCCGAAGGAACTCCCTTACGAGGGACCGGCCGGAGGAGGTGGGACTGCAATGGACCGAAGTCGACCGTGCAGTAGCACCACGCTCTTCCCGCCGCTGACGTAGCTGTTCTGGCTCTGGCTGGTCGCCACCTCTCGCACTCGCTTCACGCGGAAGAGCGCTTCGTTTCGCTTTGCCTGATCTGCCTCAGTAGCTGAATCAGTAACGAGACTCGCCACCGCGACGGTGCGGTGCTCCCCGCTTTGTGGACGTGCCAAACATCATCAGTCCCAACGTCCTCATTCCGGGTAGTTCCACCTGTCGGGTCCGGCGCCTTTCGTTGCCTGTCGCGAAGGAGCCCGCCATGTCGATGATCCGCGACCTGCGCGCCGTCGTCCGCCCGTCCCGCGTGTCGCTGCGCAAGGAGGGCGGGACGTACGACGCCACCCGCAGCCCCGCGACGGCCTCCGCCGTCGTCGACTGCGCCATCTACCGGGACGGCCGCCGCATCCAGACCGAGAACCCGCTCACGCCGCACGAGGCGGTGCGCCTGGTGCGCCGCGACGGCGGCTTCGTGTGGATCGGCCTGCACGAGCCGACCGAGGCCGAATTCTCCGGCATCGCCAGTGAGTTCGGACTGCACCCGCTGGCGGTGGAGGACGCCGTCCAGGCCCACCAGCGGCCCAAGCTGGAGCGCTACGACGACTCCCTCTTCACGGTCTTCAAGACCATCCATTACGTGGAGCACGACCAGCTCGACGCCAACAGCGAGGTCGTCGAGTCCGGCGAGGTCATGTGCTTCACCGGACGGGACTTCTTCATCACCGTCCGGCACGGCGGTCAGGGCTCCCTGCGGGCCCTGCGGCACCGTCTCCAGGACGACCCCGAGCTGCTGGCCAAGGGCCCCTCGGCCGTGCTGCACGCCATCGCCGACCACGTCGTCGACGGCTACATCGCGGTCGCCGACGCCGTGCAGGACGACATCGACGAGGTCGAGACCGAGGTGTTCTCACCGGGGCGCAAGGGCTCGCCGCGCGGCTCGGACGCCGGCCGGATCTACCAACTCAAGCGCGAGGTGCTGGAGTTCAAGCGGGCCGTGTCGCCGCTGCTGCGGCCCATGCAGCTGCTGAGCGAGCGGCCGATGCGGCTGATCGACCCGGACATCCAGAAGTACTTCCGGGACGTCGCCGACCACCTGGCCCGGGTCCAGGAGCAGGTCCTCGGCTTCGACGAGCTGCTCAACTCCATCCTCCAGGCCAACCTCGCGCAGGCGTCCGTGGCGCAGAACGAGGACATGCGCAAGATCACCTCATGGGCCGCGATCATCGCCGTGCCGACGATGGTGTGCGGGGTGTACGGCATGAACTTCGACCACATGCCGGAGCTGCACTGGCGGTACGGCTACCCGGTGATCATGGGCATCACGGTGGTCATCTGCCTGGGCATCCACCGCACTCTGAAGCGGAACGGGTGGCTGTGAACGGCGTGGATAGGCTGGGGGCCATGACAAGCGAGCTGCTCGGCCAGGCCCTCGTCGAGGAGGCCACGAAGAAGTCCGGCCTCGTCTGGGTCCAGGGCCCGGACGGCCCGGCGCGTGCGCTGTGGCACGTGTGGCACGAGGGTGCCGCGTGCCTGGTCGGCGACGGTCCCGGCGAGCAGCCGCTGCCGGGCCTGGCCGACGGGGCCGAGGCCCGGGTGACGGTCCGCAGCAAGGACAAGGGGGGCCGGCTGGTCTCCTGGACGGCCCGGGTCACCCAGCTCTCCCCGGGCTCCGAGGCGTGGGACGCGGCCGTCGCCGAGCTCAAGGGCAAGCGGCTGAACGCGCCCGACGGCGAGGCGATGACCGCCCGCTGGGCCCGCGAGTGCCGGGTGCTGCGCCTGGAGCCGACCGGGACGACGGCGCCGCTGCCCGACGACTCCCTGTCCGAGCCGCCGCTGCCGACCCCGGCGATCACCCGCCGGCCGATTCCGGCGGGTCTGCCCCGCCTGCTGCTGAAGAAGCGCAAACGCTCCTGACCGCCTACGACGCCGGCAGCTGCCTGCCGTAGTCGACCGTCTCGTTCTTCTCCGGCTCCCGCAGCGAGAAGTCCTGCCCCCAGGCGGAGAACGTGAGGGTACCCGCCCCACCGGCCCGCTCCAGGCGCAGCGGATACGGCTTGCCCTCCAGGGACACCTCCAGGGTGCCGCCGGAGCCCTTGTCGCCCGAGATGCGGATGGTGCGGATGCCCGCCTGCTCGTCGTGGCCGTCCGTCGCGAGCTTGCCGTGCAGGGTCAGCAGACCGTCGAGGAGGACACCCTTGTCCGTGAAACCGCTGAACTTCTTGTACGAAGGGTCGCCCTGCGGCACCTTCACGAACTTGCCGCCGAGCTTGGAGGCCGCGGCGGCGTCCGCCTTGCCGCCCTCGCCCTGGCCCGCGCCATGACTCCAGAACTCCGCGTCGGCCTTGACGAAGAGCTGCTCGCCGATGCGCAGCAGCCGGAAGGTCGCGCCCTTGGTGGTGACCGAGCCCTCGCCGCCGTCGGTCTTCAGCCGCATGTCGAGGGCGTAGGTGCGCCCGCCGCTGACGACGCTGCCGTGCAGCCGGACCGCCCCGGCGGACTCGGCGGCCGTACGCGTCTTGGCCTGGATCTTCTCGGCGGACAGTCTGCCGACCCCGTTGGTGCCCTCGTTCGGATCCTCCTCCGCGCAGCCCGTGAGCACCGTTCCGGTCACGGCCAGTACGCAGATCGCGCTCGCGAGTGCGGCACTGTGGTTGCGGCCCTGGCGAATCGGAGTCACAGGTGGGGCTGCCTCTCTGACGGGAGACCTGAACGGCGTACCGCAGGGTACCGGGGACGTGCGGGCAGGTCGGAGCCAGTCCGTCCGGAACGCCCGCCGACGCGTCCCCGATCAGGACGGGCTAGCCTGAAGCCCACCCGAGCAGGCAATTCGGAAAAGACAGGCACACAGACAGGCACACAGTCAGGCACCACGGAACACCCCGCACGAAAAGGAGCCGCGGCCATGGCAGCGGGCGCCCCCCGGATCTTCGTATCGCACCTCTCCGGTGTCGCCGTCTTCGACCCCGCCGGCGATCAGGTGGGGCGGGTGCGCGATCTGGTCGTCATGCTGCGGGTGGGGCAGCGACCGCCGAGGCTGCTCGGCCTCGTCGTCGAACTCGCCACCCGCCGCCGCATCTTCCTGCCGATGACCCGGGTCACCGCCATCCAGTCCGGGCAGGTCATCACCACCGGCGTGCTCAACGTCCGGCGCTTCGAACAGCGGCCCACCGAGCGGCTGGTCTTCGGCGAACTGCTGGACCGGCGCGTCGTCCTCACCGAGACCGGCGAGGAGGTCACCGTCCTCGATCTGTCGGTGCATCAGCTGCCGGCCCGCCGGGAGTGGGAGATCGACCGGGTCTTCGTCCGCAAGGGCAGGAAGGGCAGTGCCTTCCGGCGCGCCAAGGGCGAGGCGCTGACCGTCGAGTGGACCGCCGTCACCGGCTTCTCCCTGGAGGAACAGGGGCAGGGCGCCGAGAACCTGCTCGCCACGTTCGAGCAGCTGCGCCCCGCCGACCTGGCCAACGTCCTGCACCACCTCTCCCCCAAGCGCCGGGCCGAGGTCGCCGCCGCCCTCGACGACGACCGGCTGGCCGACGTGCTGGAGGAGCTCCCGGAGGACGACCAGATCGAGATCCTCGGCAAGCTGCAGGAGGAGCGCGCCGCCGACGTCCTGGAGGCCATGGACCCCGACGACGCGGCCGACCTGCTGGGCGAGCTGCCGACGGACGAGCAGGAGCGGCTGCTGAGCCTGATGCAGCCCGGCGACGCGGCCGACATGCGGCGCCTGATGTCGTACGAGGACCGCACGGCGGGCGGTCTGATGACGACCGAGCCGATCGTGCTGCGCCCGGACGCCACCGTCGCCGACGCCCTCGCCCGCGTCCGCAACCCCGACCTCTCCCCCGCCCTGGCCGCCCAGGTCTACGTCTGCCGGCCGCCGGACGAGACGCCGACCGGCAAGTACCTCGGCACGGTCCACTTCCAGCGCCTGCTGCGCGAGCCACCGCCCTCCCTGGTCAGCTCGATCCTGGACAGCGACCTGCAACCGCTCGACCCCGACGCGGACCTGCCCGCCATCGCCGGGTTCTTCGCCACGTACGACATGGTCGCGGCGCCCGTGGTCGACGATTCCGGCTCGCTGCTGGGCGCGGTGACCGTGGACGACGTACTCGACCACATGCTCCCGGAGGACTGGCGGGAGACGGAGTTCCACCTGGCCGAGGAGGAGGTGGCGACCGATGGTTCCTGAGCGCGAGACCCTGCGCGAGCGCACGCCGTCCGGCTCCACGGCCGCGGGCCGGCCGCGCACCGCCCGCCTCGACCAGCCGGGCGTGCCCAAGCGCCGCATCCTGCCCGAGTACGACCCGGAGGCCTTCGGGCGGCTGTCGGAGCGCATCGCGCGCTTCCTCGGCACCGGACGGTTCCTGGTCTGGATGACGGCCGTCATCATCCTGTGGGTCGCCTGGAACAGCCTCGCCCCGCGCGACCTGCGCTTCGACGAGTACCCGTTCATCTTCCTGACCCTGATGCTGTCGCTCCAGGCCTCCTACGCCGCCCCGCTGATCCTGCTCGCGCAGAACCGGCAGGACGACCGCGACCGGGTCAATCTGGAGCAGGACCGCAAGCAGAACGAGCGGTCGATCGCGGACACCGAGTACCTGACCCGCGAGGTCGCGGCCCTGCGCATCGGCCTCGGCGAGGTCGCCACCCGCGACTGGATCCGCTCGGAACTCCAGGACGTGGTCAAGGAACTGGAGGAGCGGCACAACGGCCACCGTCACGACCCGGTCGTGTTCCCGGCGGAACGGTCACGGGGACGTGACGCAGACGACCGCTGAGACGCTTTCCTACGCACCGGTACAGCGCCGTACCATCGTCCTTATGGCTACGGAAGACGCGGTGCGCGAGGCACTGGCGACGGTGAACGACCCCGAGATCCACAAGCCCATCACCGAACTCGGGATGGTCAAATCCGTGGAGATCGGCGCGGACGGGGCGGTCGCGGTCACCGTGTACCTGACGGTCTCGGGCTGCCCGATGCGGGACACGATCACGCAGCGCGTGACCGAGGCGGTGTCCGGGGTCGAGGGCGTCACCCGCGTCGACGTCACGCTCGACGTGATGAGCGACGAGCAGCGCCGCGAGCTGGCGTCCGCCCTGCGCGGCGGCCAGACCGAGCGCGAGGTGCCCTTCGCCAAGCCGGGCAGCCTGACCCGCGTCTACGCGGTCGCCTCCGGCAAGGGCGGCGTGGGCAAGTCCTCGGTGACGGTGAACCTGGCGGCGGCGATGGCGGCCGACGGCCTCAAGGTGGGTGTCGTCGACGCCGACATCTACGGCCACTCCGTGCCGCGCATGCTGGGCGCCGACGGCCGTCCCACCCAGGTCGAGAACATGATCATGCCGCCGTCGGCGAACGGCGTGAAGGTCATCTCCATCGGCATGTTCACGCCGGGCAACGCCCCGGTCGTCTGGCGCGGCCCGATGCTCCACCGCGCCCTCCAGCAGTTCCTGGCGGACGTGTACTGGGGCGACCTGGACGTCCTCCTGCTGGACCTGCCGCCCGGCACGGGCGACATCGCGATCTCCGTGGCCCAGCTGGTGCCGAACGCCGAGATCCTGGTCGTCACGACCCCGCAGCAGGCCGCCGCCGAGGTCGCCGAGCGCGCGGGCTCCATCGCGGTCCAGACCCACCAGAAGATCGTCGGCGTGGTCGAGAACATGTCCGGCCTGCCCTGCCCGCACTGCGGCGAGATGGTCGACGTCTTCGGCACGGGCGGCGGCCAGGCGGTCGCCGACGGCCTGACCCGCACGACCGGCACGAACGTCCCGGTCCTCGGCAACATCCCCATCGACGTCCGCCTGCGCGAGGGCGGCGACGAGGGCAAGCCGGTGGTCCTGACGGACCCGGACTCCCCGGCGGGCTCGGCCCTGCGCGCGATCGCCGGAAAACTGGGAGGACGGCAGCGGGGCCTTTCGGGCCTGTCCCTGGGAATCACTCCGAGGAACAAGTTCTAGACGGACCCTTTTGGGGGCGCGGGGAACTGCGCGATCAACCACATCGCACCCGCAGCCGCCCTACATGCCGTACCCCTACGGCGAAGGGGCGCCGCAATCCCACGGCGCCCCACACTCAGGTCACGCGTAAGCGGCGATGTCCTTGACCACGGCGAAGCCGAGCCCATACGCACTCATGCCCCGCCCGTACGCACCCACATGCACACCCGCGGACGTCGACCCGGCCAGCACCCACCCGAACTCGGACTCCCGGTAGTGGAACACCGTCGGCACCCCGTCCACCGGCAGCGACAGCGTCGACCAGTCGGCCCCCTCCAGGTCGTCCGCCAGCACCCACGCGGTCTCCGTCTGCTGCTCCAGCCAGTCGTCCCGCAGCGAGTGGTCCATCTGCCCGGGCCACGTGAAGGACAGCAGCCCCACACCCGCGAGCCACGCCGCCGAGGACACCGACGTCGCCTCCAGCAGCCCCGTGCCGTCCGCACTGCGCCGTGAGGGACTCGCCGCCACGGTCACCACGACCGCGAACTTCTCCTTGGCTTCCTGATCACCCCCGGCGGCATGCTCGTTGCGCACCGTGGGCTCGTCACCGTGCCCGATCGACCCGTGTTCCACGGCTCCGTCGGCCGTCGTGCCGACCTGCATCAGCCAGCGCGGTCCCGTGAACGCCTCGTCGAGGCCGTACCACGGGAAGGGCGCGCGCAGGTAGCCGTCGACCGTGCGCCAGGCGGAGGGGGCCTGTTGTCCGCCCTCCGCGGCCGGCGCCTGTGCGACTGCCCGACTCGTCGTCTCCATATGCCCGGACGCCTCCTCGCTCTCGTCGGGCCGGAACGGCCCGCCCCCCTTCGGGCGGCGTTGCTGGTCCAGTACGGCCCGCCCATCAACTCGGCAGCATAGCCACACCGCTGCGAGCAGCAGGGAAACCGCCCGGCGCATGGGCCGCACGGGCGCCTTGTTCAGGCCGTACACAGCCCGACCGGAGTATGAAACACGTCACGCGCGCCGGGGGCGTACGCCCCGGTGTGTCGCCTCAGGTGGCGTCCGCGTCGAAGGGCGGCCGGTCGTCCTGGCCAGGGATCTCGGGCTTCTTCGTCATGTCGATACGGCCGCCGGACGAGCCGGAGGCCGACGAGGAGGACGAGTCGGAGTCCCGGCCGTGGACGGCGTCGGTGACCTCGGCCATCTCCTTCTTCAGGTCGAAGCCGTTGCGGATCTCCTTGAGCCCCAGGTCCTCGTTGTCCAGCTGCTTGCGGATGAACGTCTTGGGGTTGAGATCCTCGAACTCGAAGTCCTTGAACTCCGGGCCCAGTTCCTCCCGGATGTCGTTCTTGGCACTCTCCGAGAACTCACGGATCTTCCGGATCGTACGCGTCACGTCCTGGATGACCTTGGGGAGCTTGTCCGGACCGAAGACGAGCACGGCGAGGACGATGAGCGTCATCAGCTCGAGTGGTCCTATGTCATTGAACACCTGAAGCTCCTTGCGATGTCCTCGGTCCTCGGCCCTCGGTGGTCATGGGGGTCTTGCCGTGGTCCGGGCCGGATCCACGGTACCCGGCGATCCTGTCCGACCGGTACCGTCCCGAGACCTCCGAGTGCGGCCAGTGGGAGCGCTTTCCCGAATGTTTGCCTGATTCGTTCCTGTAAGTGCCGGACATCACGCTTCAGCTGCCGCCGGAGGACCCGAGGACGAGGGACACCGTCCGCTCCTTGCCGGCGCGCTCCACGGTCAGCTCCAGCCGGTCGCCGGGACGGCGGGCGCGGGTCTTGACGATCAGTTCCTCGCCGGAGTGGACGCGCTGGCCGTCGACCTCGGTGATGACGTCGCCCGCCTTGATCCCGGCCTTGGCGCCCGGACCGCCCAAGGTCACCGGCGGTCCGCCCTCACTGCCCTCGGCGGCGACGCGGGCGCCGTCGCCCGTGTAGTCCATGTCGAGGGTGATGCCGATCACCGGGTGGGTCGCCTTTCCGGTGTTGATCAGTTCCTCGGCGACGCGCTTGCCCTGGTTGATGGGTATGGCGAAGCCGAGGCCTATCGAGCCGGCCTGGCCGCCGTCCGGCTCGGCGCCGCCGCCTGCCGACCGGATGGCCGAGTTGATGCCGATGACCCGGGCCTCGGCGTCGAGCAGGGGCCCGCCGGAGTTGCCCGGGTTGATGGGGGCGTCGGTCTGGAGCGCGTCGACGTACGACACGTCGCTGCCGTCGCCCTTCTCGCCGCCCGCCGTGATGGGCCGCTGCTTGGCGCTGATGATGCCGGAGGTGACGGTGCCGGCCAGGTCGAAGGGCGCGCCGATGGCCACGACCGGGTCGCCGACCTGCACGTTGTCCGAGTTGCCGAGCGGCAGCGGGGTGAGGCCGCTGACGCCCTTCACCTTCACGACGGCGAGGTCGTAGCCGCTGTCCCGGCCGACGAGCTCGGCCTCGGCGGTCTCCCCGCCGTTGAAGGTCACCGTGATCTCGCCGGCGGATCCGGCGGCCCGCACGACGTGGTTGTTGGTGAGGATGTGCCCTCGGGTGTCGAGCACGAAGCCGGTGCCCGTGCCCTGTTCGCCGGAGCCGCTCACATGCAGCGTGACCACGCTGGGCAGGGCCCGCCCGGCGATCCCCGCCACACTGTCCGCGTCCCGCCCGGCGGGCTCCTTCCCGGCCTGCGGCAGCTCGACGGTCCCGATGCCGCCGTTCCGCTCCAGATACGTCCCTATGCCGCCGCCGACGCCCCCGGACACGAGCGCGAGCAGCACGGCACCGCCGACCAGCGCCTTCCTGCCCCGCCGGCGCCGCTGCTCCGTGCTGAGCACTCCGGCCCCGTTCTGCTGGAGAGGGCCGTGGCCGCCGGGGGCCACGGGGGCTGCCCAGGGGTCGTAGCGCTGCCAGGGGTCGGGGCGGGGCAGCTGCCGGGGTCGGGGCAGAGTGTCGGCGTAGACAGCCGCGGCGGGCACCGGT